>NZ_JAYLVQ010000074.1:0-16690 GCF_035818575.1 Halobacillus sp. HZG1 | reverse complement strand
TGCCCTTTTAGTGTTGGTTTCGAGAATCTATTTCATGGGAAAGGGGCGGAGGGAAACGGTGAGACTCCTATGGGACGTGTGGGACAGGTGAGACCCCGGAAGGCGTAGCCTGAGGAGGCTCACCGCCCGCCCCATGGAAAGCGAATCGTTTCCCGGAGCTCCTAGAACCACACAAAAGTCTCGAAACTGAGTCTTCAAGAAACCTGCCATATACTTCAATAATATACTACCTCTATATCTAAATATAAAAAAAGAGCGCCCCTGCTCTATTAGCAAAGACACCCTTTTCCTAGTATATGGAATTACATTTGGTTTGGTGCAGAAACTCCGATTAATCGAAGTGCATTATTCAGCGTGATACGGACCGCTTTCATTAAGGCGATTCTCGCTGCTGTCCGCTCTGGATTTTCATCGTCAAGCACTTTGACAGCATTGTAAAAGCTGTGCAGGTTGGATGCGAGATCGAACGCATATTGTGTCACACGGTGTGGCGTGCGTTTTTCTGCAGCATCTGCTACCACTTGCGGGAATTCTCCAAGACGCTTGAGGAGGTCCTCTTCTTTCTCAGCTGTGAGATGGCTTCCGTCATAAGAATCTTTTACCAGACCCTTTTCTTCTGCCTGCTTAAGCATCGTACAAATGCGGGCATGCGCGTACTGCACGTAATACACAGGGTTTTCGTTCGACTCTGAACGGGCAAGGTCCATGTCAAAGTCCAGGTGGGAATCACTGGAACGCATGGAGAAGAAATAACGCATGGCGTCGATTCCGACCTCTTCCATCAGTTCACGAAGAGTGACCGCTTTACCTGTACGTTTACTCATCTTCACCTTTTCGCCGTCCTGGAACAGGTTCACCATTTGGATGATTTCTACTTCCAGTGTATCTTTCTCATAACCAAGTGCCTGGATGGCCGCTTTCATACGTGGAATATAACCATGGTGATCGGCTCCCCAGATGTTGATCAGCGTATCAAATCCACGGTCCAATTTATTTTTATGGTAAGCGATATCCGGCGTCAAGTACGTGTACGTACCGTCATTTTTTATGAGGACGCGATCCTTGTCGTCTCCGAACTTCGTCGTTTCAAACCATGTCGCATCATCTTTTTCGAATACATAGCCCTGATCTTTCAATACGGCAAGAGCGTCTGTAATCTGGTCGTCGTTATAAAGAGAAGTTTCAGAGAACCATTCATCAAATGGAACGCGGAATTCTTCCAGGTCTGTTTTGATTTTATCCAAAAGGAACTTCAATCCATACTCACGGAAGAACTGAAGGCGCTCTTCTTCCGCAACATCGACCCATTTCTCGCCATCTTCACTGACGAGCTTTTCAGCTAAACCGATAATATCCTGACCATGGTAGCCATCTTCCGGCATGCTCCACTCTTTTCCGAGATTCTGCATATAGCGGGCTTCCAAAGATTTCGCAAGGTTCGCCATTTGGTTACCGGCATCATTAATGTAATATTCACGGGAAACATCGTACCCTGCCGCATCCAAGACGTTGCATAGGGAATCCCCGACAGCGGCGCCTCGTGCATGACCTAGGTGAAGAGTCCCTGTTGGATTGGCAGATACGAACTCCACCTGGATTTTGTGGTCTTCCCCACTATTGCTGCGGCCATATTTTTCTCCAGTGTTCAGAATCGTAGGTACCAATTCGGTCAAATACTGATTGTTCATGTAAAAGTTTATGAATCCTGGTCCGGCAATTTCAATTTTCTCGATGGATGCTTTGGACTTATCGAACTGCTCCACGAGGTCTGTTGCAATGGCCCGTGGATTCTTCTTGGCTACACGCGCCAACTGCATCGCCATGTTTGTGGCATAATCTCCGTGCGCCTTGTCTTTTGGCTGCTCAAGGATCACTTCAGGCATCTCTTCTTCTGATGCCAGTTCGGCAGCAAGAACTGAGCGTACGATTTCATCCTTCAGTTTCTGTTCCATTTGTTCAACGATATTCATGAATCGCTCTCCTCCTCAAACGTCAACGTCAAGCGGTGGGCTTGAGTCACTTCATGGTTTAAAGTCATGGTATAACTCACATACAGTCGGCCTTGTGTGGATTCTTCCAAAGAACGGAATTCCACTTTATCTGTTTTTGTCTTCATATGAAAATCACCATACGTATGATGATACAAATTTTCCGTTTCCGTGGATGTCTGGAAAACCTGGCGCATTTCAACGCCTCCGCTTCGCTTGATGCTGACATGTTCCGGTTTGATTGTCACCATCGTACTGACCGGTTCACCATCTTCCGGGTGCTCGATAAAGGTGAGCACTTGCGTATCGCCTCGTTTAAAAAACTGTCCCGGTTCCTGGATCTTCATCGTCTCTTTACGATCCCCATCCTGTATTTCCGTTACAAGCTGCACCTGGACATCTTTTGCGTGACTCGGCATCTTTCCCCCACCTTTTCTATCGCCAATTTTACGTACAAGATATAACTAATATATTATAAGAATTCAAACAGAAAAACGCAAGCATCATTGTAGAAGAAGGTTGACGTACTCCTGGACTTCCTTCACTTGAACGGCGTGATTCGGAATGGAATAAGCCGCGTATAGAACTAGGATAGCCAAAACAATCGTCAAGTACCACTTGAATGATAGATTTTTTTTGAACGGACGACGGTCCGGAACAATCGCGAAAAGTAAAAACGGCAGGAGAAGACCGATCGCCCATACGTCTGTCCTCCACTGTTTGTTTTCCATAGAGACAGCCAGAGTGAATTGCAGAAGGTCATTCATGCGCTCTTCCACATTCACTTCAGCCACCTCTTCTTTCCCTATCCCTTCAAGTATGACGAGTGTATCTCCATTCAGCTCATACGAGATGTTGGAAGGATTCCAATTGGCTCCGTAAGTGAGAAGCAGCAGAGGAAGCATAATCAACACATAAATCCCCGCTACTCCCATGGTTTTTTTATTCAAAACAAAAGCTCCTTTGTATCTTGTCTTTTTTTATATCGCTTGATCCATATAGAAAAGCCACTATGAAGACCTCTCACAGTGGCTTGCTCTATTCTATCATTTATTTGACGAACCCTAAAAGCATTTCGCGGATAAACTTGCTCGCAGCAATCTGCGTCTTCTCTGTCGGGTCATAAGCAGGAGCAACTTCAACAAGGTCCGCTCCTACGATGTTCAACTCACTGCCGGCTATGGCGTGGATGCTTGCAAGCAGTTCTTTCGAGGAGATGCCGCCAGCTTCTGCTGTGCCTGTTCCAGGTGCAAAGGCAGGATCAAGCACATCGATATCAATCGTGACATAGACCGGACGGCCGGCAAGCTCAGGCAGCACTCTTTTCAAAGGTTCCAACACTTCAAACCTCGACATATGCATTCCGGATTCTTTGGCATATTGAAATTCTTCACGCATGCCCGAGCGGATGCCGAATGAAAAGACATTTTCTGCTCCCAGCAGTTCACACGACTTACGAATCGGTGTCGAGTGAGACAACACCTCTCCTTCATATTCCTCACGCAGATCTGCGTGGGCATCGATATGAATAATGGCGAGGTCAGGATGTTTTTTGTACATGGCCTGAATGACCGGCCATGTGACGAGGTGCTCCCCTCCAAGACCGAGGGGGAATTTACCTTTTTCCAGCAATTCATCCAAATACCCTTCAATAATATCCAGACTCCGAGCTGCATTTCCAAAAGGCAGCATCAAGTCGCCGGCATCATGATAGTTCACTTCTTCCAGGTGACGGTCCAAGTATGGGCTGTACTCTTCAAGTCCGATGGAAGCTTCACGAATGCGGTTCGGCCCGAAGCGCGATCCCGGGCGGAAGCTCACTGTCCAGTCCATCGGCATGCCGTAAATGACAGCATCCGCTTCCTCCTCCGTCGCCCGGCTCATGATAAATACTTTTCCAGAGTAGGATTCATCAAAACGCATACGGGTCACTCCTTCGTGAGATCTTTGACGAACTTCGGCAAGGCAAAGCATGCCCGGTGGATGTCGTCTGTGTAATATTTCGTATCGATATCCGTAAAGCGGTCCTCCGCGACTTGCAGGGGATCATGAACTTTACTTCCCATCGTGAAGGTCCACAGCCCACTTGGATAAGTCGGGATGTTCGCTGTATATACCTTTGAAATAGGGAATGTTTCTTTTACGTCGCTATACACTTGACGGATGAGATCTGCCTTAAACCATGGGTTATCCGTCTGGGCTACGAAGATGCCATCTTCTTTCAGAGCTTTAGCAATGCCCTCATAGAATCCTTTTGAAAACAGATTCACAGCCGGCCCTACGGGTTCGGTGGAATCCACCATGATGACATCATACTCATTTTCACTCTGAGCGATGTGCATGAAACCGTCGTCCACCTTCACTTCCACTCGTTCATCTTCCAGCGCCCCTGCAATGGAAGGCAGGTACTTCTTCGAATACTCGATGACTTTTCCGTCGATCTCTACTAGTGTTGCTTTCTCAACACTGTCATGTTTCAAAACTTCACGAATGACCCCACCGTCACCGCCGCCGACAACAAGAACGTTTTTCGGATCCGGGTGGGTAAACAATGGAACATGGGCTACCATTTCGTGATAGACGAATTCATCCTTCTCTGTTGTCATGACCATGTCATCAAGAACGAGCATATTCCCCCACTCCGCTGTTTCCAGCATCTCTAAATCTTGAAAGTCTGTTTTCTCACTATGCAGGGAGCGATTGACCTTCGCCGTAATCCCGAAATGATCGGTCTGTTTCTCAGTAAACCATGTACCCATGTTGCATTTCTCCTTTTTCATCTATGAAATATCTTTCCGCACATATGCGTTTGTTTTACTCAAGAAGTTTATTTTACTACGTATTCTCACATAATAATAGCAGTCTTTATACATTCGTAACAGTTAGGAGTATAAAAGAATGCGATCATTTTTCAGAACCACTTATAGATGGACGATCCGCGGGATGAAGCTCGCCGTCTTTGGCACAATCGTAGGGATTGTCGGATTAATCGGCGTGCTGATCTTCGCCATCACTCAAGGACCTCCATCGTTGATGACTGAACAGAATACCGTCTTTTATGGCACGGACGGAGAAATCATAGGCGAAGAACAAGGGGCGGAAGAACGCTACTGGATTAATATAGAGGAAATGCCCGAATCTATTAAAGACGCGACACTCGCCATTGAAGACAGGCGTTTCTACAACCACTTCGGTTTTGACTTGAAACGTATCGGGGCAGCTGTGCTTACAGACCTTAAGCAGATGCGAATGGCTGAAGGCGCCAGCACCATCACCCAACAGTATGCAAGAAACTTATACCTTTCCCATGATAAAACATGGAAGAGGAAACTCAACGAAGCACTCTATGCCTTACGGTTGGAGATTTTTTATAACAAAGATGAAATATTAGAAGGTTACTTGAACACAATTTACTATGGCCACGGGGCCTACGGGATTGAAGCGGCAAGCCGGCAGTATTTCAATAAACATGCAGGGGACCTTACTTTGACAGAAGCCTCCATGTTAGCCGGAATCCCAAAAGGACCAACCTATTACTCGCCTCTCGCCAATGCTGAACGAGCAGAAGCAAGACAACAGCAGATTTTAGCTGAAATGGAAGAGAACGGCTATATTACTTCCTCCGAAAAGAGAGCAGCCGTAGAAGCAAGCATCTCTTATGCAGACGATGAGGAAGAAGAAACCCAGGAGGTTGCTCCTTATTTCCAGGACCAAGTTGTTACAGAAGCTGCTCAACTGCTTGATGTAGACAGAGAAAGTATCCAGACAGGCGGCTACCATATTCACACTACTTTGATTGAAGAGCATCAACGGATTTTAGAAGAGCAGGTAAAGAGGAATATTCCAGCGAGTGAAGAGATCCAAGTCGCATCCGCTGTAATGGATGGCCATTCTGGCGCAATTACGGCTCTTGTCGGTGGTAAAGATTATCGGGAAAGCCCGTTCAACAGAGCTACACAAGCGAAACGCTCCGTCGGTTCAACCATCAAACCTTTTCTGTATTATGCAGCGCTCGCGGAAGGATACTCGCCTGTCACGATGAAAGAGACACAGCCTATTGAAATTGAAGTAAAAGGAAAAGCAGAACCATATATACCATCCAATTTCAACGACCAATATTCAGAAGAACCGATTACCATGGCTCAAGCGCTTGCTGTTTCCGATAATATTTATGCGGTGCAGACCCACATGGATATCGGACCAGAAAAACTAGGAAAAACGATGAAGACGTTCGGCGTTGAAGAAACCTTCAAACCTCATCCTTCCCTGGCTCTCGGGTACTCCTCCATATCCCTTTTCGATATGGTGAGTGCCTATGGAAAAATGGTGAAAGGAACGGAGTCCATTGAAGGCCATACAATCGCTAAAATCACAGATCGGCATGGGAATGTCTTGTATGAATACCAACCGGCATACAATGAAGACGATGCTGTCGATCGAGTACGAGCGTTCACCGTTACCCACATGATGACAGGGATGTTCGATCCGGTCTTAGATGCCGATTATGCCTCTGTCACAGGTACTCCGATTAAAGGGAAGCTTACACGCATGTATGGAGGGAAATCCGGAACCACTGACAACGACAGCTGGATGATCGGATTCAGCCCTCAATATGTCTCCGGGGTATGGGTCGGATATGATGAAGGCAGTAAGCCACTCGCAGATTTCAACGACCACCGGTATGCCAAAGCCATATGGGCCGATACGATGGAGAAAATACATGAGAATGAGCCTACCGCAGCCTTCATACCACCTCCAGGTGTGAAAGGGGTCTACATCGACCCGGAAACCGGCTATGTCGCAGGTCCCAACTGCCCACAGGAACGATTAGTGTACATGGAGGAATCCGATATTCCTAAGGATGTGTGCGGCGGCGACGAAAGCAAAGATGTTGATGATGAATTCAAAGATGATCCATGGTTCAAAGATGTAGTGGACTGGTTCTTCTAATGCGTTTTTGATCGCTTGGGCGTGATTTCTGCTTGCTTTGGCGCGTTTCCCGCCTCCTTTGGCGCGATTCATGCCTCCTTTGGCGCGATTCATGCCTCCTTTGGCGCGAAAGGTCATCCTCACAACGGATGACCTTTCGCTTTTTCTTTACCAAACTATGGCCTCATTTTCAAAATAAAAAAAGACAGAGAAAACGACCGGGGGAACCGGTCGCGTTCTCTGTCCTAGTAAACATGTATAACCCATGTGTTACTTAATATATTACCCTTATCGCTGATTCGTCAAGATTGGGCGTCTGAATTCTTACACTTTTTTCATGAACATTTTGTGAACAAAAAGTGAACACCTTATAAAATGGCAAGGTCAGCGATGTCATCCAAAGGGATGCGGACCTTCTCCTTCGTCTGTCCATCAACCCCTGCTACCGTGTGATTGCTTCGATTCACATGGGTCACCTTCATCCTTATGTCTTCATATTCGAAACCATTGTGAACCCTAACCTGGACAGTAAGATTGTCTGTTAGCGCCCTCTGCAAAAGAAAGTCAATTTCGACAGCTTTCTGTTCATCCATGATTCCCTTTTCTACCCGCTGATCTTCTTTCCAAAGTTTTTTCACCATCTCTACATGCTCCGGTAACATGAGCGATGTCCATTTGATCGTCCCGCGATCACGATTCCGGTTATCCATCATTGGTTCCCTCCACCACGAACATTTGTTCTTATTCTATCATAAAAGAGGAAATCGTAAACTGGAATTTTCATACTTAGTTAAACCGTCCCATATCCACATGCGTCTCTCTTATCCAGGTGAGCAGGGGGGGGGACGCTTCACCTACTCCTTTTCTTTGTTTCCTGCATTCGCCTTTTTTTGATTTCCGAATACGAATATACAACTCACATAGATCACGAAAGCACCTGAAACAAACCATAGACCTGATGTTAAATACTCATGATCTGCATAAAAAGACCATTTAAACAGGAAATGCAGAATTCCTGACACCAATCCCACAAGGGCAATCACAAAATGAAACACCACATCATCTTCTAAAATCCTTTTCATATGATCCCCTCCTTTCTTCTACAAAAAATCAAATGAGAAAGAGGGAAACCCTGCAGATTCCCCTCTCTCTGTAACGACGCTATAAACTTGCAAACATCAATTATTGTACATCTAGAGAGTCTTTCAATTCCTGAGCCGTGTTCTCCCATAACTCTGGTTTAAAGTCACGTAAATATCCACCGAGCAGCTTCTTCGACTTCTCATCAAGGTGATCGACCGCAAAGCGCCCCTTCAAGGACTTATCCATGTGGTTCACATGTTCAGGCATCGATTTATATCCGCGCTTGATGGACCTGTCCACGACAATCTCACTGGCAGCTACGCCATAATAACACGGTTTTCCTTCATGGTGACCGACCGTTACCCAAGCGATCCAATATTTCAGTCCGTTTTTAACGACTTCACGATCGGTAATGAATTTGATGCGTTTTTCCACTTTACTACGCGCGTGAAGAGCCCCCATATCGACATAGGCTTCGTCTTCATTAGGGTCCACAATAACCGGGGTCATATTCTCTAAACTGATGGAACCGACACCATAACCCCCGTGTCCATCCGTGGAATCATCTTTAATGATTGTGAATTGGTTCTTCTTTTTATCGCTGCTTTCGCCTTTGTTTTTAAATTGATCGAATTCTCTCATAAAGCGATCCTCCTCTTCAATCGTCCTCTTATTTTGTCCCATTTTAACATACAAAACAGTTCTTGTTAGAACAGACGCTTCATGATTGATCAAACGTTTGTTTAATCTTCTCATATTCCCTTTTCAACATGGAAAACACCACGGTATCCTGGAAGCTCTCCCCATCAAAATCTGTTTCCCTTAATACTCCCTCTTCCCGGAACCCAAATTTATTCAAGAGCCTTCGTGATCCCTCATTTCCAGCAAAGATGTCTCCGACAATCCGATTGAGGTTCAGCGAATCAAGTCCATAAGGGAGAAGTGTAAGAAGGACTTGTGTCATAACTCCTTTCTTTTGATAATCCGGGTGAATGACGGCCCCCATTTCTGCTTTCCTATGCCAATGATTCAGTTTATGAAAACGGAACAGGCCCACACATTTCCCTCTTTCATCCTCAATCACCCATGGAATTTCTTCTTGCTTATGAAACCCATCCAGTCTTTCTTCTATATAAGCTTCCATCTCCTCCAAAGACAACACAGGGCAGGGAGTGATGTACTTCATCGTATCCTGCCGGCTCATGAACTGGAACAAAGAAGGAGCGTCGGAAGTTTTCAGTTCTCGTAACTTTATCTTTTCCATTTTAAAGACAGGAATATGATTCATATCGACTTTCTCCTATACCCATGGTCATCCCGCGATTCATCAACTCTCTTCTGTTCTGGTACAAACTCAAAATCCGCTTCCTTAAGGGATGCAGGCTTTCCTCCGATCGTTTCTTTTCTACGGAAAATTTTCTTAAGCCATGTATTCTGCTCTACCGGTACACCGACACGCCGCTGTTGAACTTCCTTAATTCCCTGTACAATTAGCTGCATCGCGACAATCATCGCCATGAAACAGAAAAGTGTAGGGATTATGAGCCACCAACGCCCTGTCATCAACGAATCTTTGGCGGCCCCAATCATCCCGGACCATTCATAGGTGGTACTTGTTGGTGGGTCTGCCACAAAATCATAGCTTACTTTTGTCCCTCCAAAATATAGATCAAACACGCCCAGGTGGATGAAAATAAGCAGCGTTTGGATAAACTGCTGACCAAAAATAATCCCCATACGTGCACTTAAGTGCGGCATTAAGTGCTTCCACAACAAATGAACAGAGCTGCCACCAAGCACTTTTGTACTCGTTACGAATTCTTCTTTTATAATCAGCTTCATCTCGTTGCCGAACAATGTTATGACAAGCGGAACAGCTAAAAGTGTCAAAATGATCCCCTGATAAAGGATTCTCTCTGTTTCCGTCGTCGTAAACCCGCCAGGAGGCATCCATAACACCGGCTTCAATAGTAAAAACGCAATGATCGTCATCGGTAGAAAGTGCATGCTGTCCACCAGTTTTTCAAACACAAGCTGCACCTTTTTCGGAAGAAAGAAAGCATAGGGAATAGCTAAAAGGAACCCGAGAGCCATTCGCAGGAAAGCAATAACAAGACCGAAAATGATCGTGTATTTCGCACCGACAAGGATTTGGTCGATTACGCTAAAACCGAGAGCATCGGTCCCCAGAAACACATACTCAGGGGTGTGAGGCATCGAACTGACTAATTTCCCTTCATCATTATAGATCAGTCGAAACTGGTCGATCAGCGGCTCTGCGGTCATCGTATAAATGATACTTACGATAAGGGCTCCTGCAATAACCGTAAAACCTAAGAGAAACTTTATGTTCTTAAAATGAGCACCGATTTCTGATATTGCATGAGCAAGCCATCCACCGCCCCCTTTTAAGGAGACAGATCCTATAAAGCTGTTCATGCGGGTAGCGACTTCTTCCGACTTCTTCTCATCCTTAAACAGGAACAGTTCTGTTCCTTGATAGATGACATAAAAAGGGGTGAACAGCATGAGAAGAATAAAGCTTGACACAATCGGTCGAAAATCATTAAGAAAGGCTGTTGTAATCCCATTCATATTGAAAATATATTCAATGATCAACAGACTCGACAACGCGCCCCAAACAATGATTTTGGAATGGTAAAACGTGCTTTTTCCAATGTTCCGAAAGATATGTACACACAATATTCCGATTTTCTCCAACCCTTTCCCCCTGGCCATCTGTACATACGACTTCGTCCATTCTTCTTCAATCAAAGCGAGTAGGATTTTGTACATCGTCACCATAGGCAGGACAGCGATTGCCAACATTGGAAGCAGATAGACTTGATCACCCTGCCCAAGGGAAGCAAAGGAAATAAGCAGAATTTCCGTTTGTTTATAGAACCAAACAATGAACAACTGGATAGAGAAAGCCAGCAATAAATCAGGTACGCTCTCGAGCACTCCAAGAGTACGGTCAACGACCGACCGCAGCCACTTCGGTAAAAATACGGTAAAGAAGGCGCCTGCGAATGCAAGAACGAAACCTAATAAAATGCCACCAAAGAAAACAGTCATGGAGTATTGGTAAGGGTCCCACAGATGTTCAAAAATCGGCACAGGACGTCCTTTGTATAAGTAGTTCCAATCTCCCGGGTTCACGACAGACCCAAGCAGTTGACTCAACTCTTTTATGTAATTTCCTACATCTAAAAATGCTCCTCCCCTGAACAACGCGGGAGAAGTGCTGATCAATAGAATACCGACTATCCCGAACAGATAATAAGCAAAAAATTTAAGGACCCTCATATCTGTAGACCTCCACTCTACTTTCGGATTATGTTTTTTCAATTATCTGACATCACTACGCAATAAAAAAGGTGTACATCATCGTACACCTACTTTTTATCTTAATGAATGGAACGTAAATGTTCAATAAATTTCCATCCTTCATCGATATCATCCTGTGTGTAATTTTGAGCACTTTTTACCGTAAATACTTTTTCAGTAATTTCATCTTTCGGTAAATGTTCAAAGAAAAGCATGGTGGAAACAAGCTCAAGAAAACGCGAGCTGCGCCCGTTCATTTCTTCGATATGCAGATTCAATGGCGGTAGATCCATCTCATAGTGGGTCAGAAAATCTCTGCCGCTATCAGTCAATTGATAACGGTATTGATAATAATTCTTCTTTTCTTCTCTCGTTTCACTAATAAAACCAAGATTACACATTTCTTCGACTCTCAGTGTCAATTCCTCCGAATAAGGGCCGTAAAAATGGAACTGGTAACGCTCTTCAAAAGGGATTTCACACTTTTTCAGTATGTAAATCATCTTTTGCAACTTCTTTCGACCTACAACTTCATGGGTGCTTGAGAAAAACTGCATCAACTTCGCATGATTCTCCAACATGGAGGTTCACTCCTTATCCAAACAAAATTTCCATAATCCGCTTCTTCGTTTTACTTCGATTCGACATTTCCTCCAGCCGATCCAGAGGGATGTACAATTTATGATCCGTCCTTTTTTTACCAGAAATTGATTCGACAATATCAGAAAGCCTGGATAGTTCCTTCAGCTCGTCATTTGGCTGCAGCAGATGAATCGGCAGCCTCTCCCCTTCTTCACCCGGGCGGTAAAAGTCATAAGGAAGGTCTGAACTTGAATCAACGACTAAATAATAATCAGGATTCAAACCGGCTTTTGTGAACAGTTTATATAGCTCCATCCATTCATTCATCTGGGAATTCGGATTGAACTCGATGTATTTAAAAAGTTTACGGTTCACGAAACGGTGGCATAAATCACTCAACACCTCGTCTTCCTCTTTCATCCACGTTTGGAAGTAATAAAGGACGACCGCTTCATCCAGCGCCAAATATTCTTCAAGTGACGGCTCACCGGAAAAGAAGGACAAGAAATGCACTGGTTTCAACTTGAAGCTGTATCCTTCTTCGTACAATTCCTTGGCACGGTGAAGGATTTTAGTTAAGATGACTTCTGCACTTCGCGTTACAGGATGAAAATAGACCTGCCAGTACATTTGATAACGACTCATAATATAATCTTCGATGGCATGCATGCCGCTTTCTTTAACCACGACCTGATCTTCCATCGGCCGCATAACCCGAAGAATCCGTTCCATATCAAAATGTCCATAGCTGACCCCTGTAAAATAAGCATCCCTTTGCAGATAATCCATTCGATCTGCATCAATTTGACTAGAAATCAAGCTGACGACGAGCTTGTTTTCGTACGTCTTGTTGATGACGTCGGCTACTTTCTTAGGAAAGCCTTTTTCAACTTTACTGAGGACCTTGTTCACTTCAGTATCACCTAGCAAAATCGCCTGGGTGAAATCTTCATGATCAAGCTTGTACACTTTTTCAAAGGAATGCGAAAAAGGTCCATGACCAAGATCATGCAAAAGTGCAGCACAAAGACAAAGCAGTCGCTCCTCCTGATTCCAGTTCGGACGGTCTTTGAAGTTCTCGATGATCCTTCTTACAATCTCATAAACACCTAAGGAGTGGTTGAAGCGGCTGTGTTCAGCTCCATGAAACGTCAAATAAGAGGTGCCGAGCTGTTTGATTCTACGGAGCCTCTGAAATTCGGCCGTTCCGATCAAATCCCAAATCACCCGTTCTCGAACATGGACATAACGATGTACGGGGTCTTTAAAAACCTTTTCTTCACTTAACTTCTCATCACGATAGGCCATCATTTTGTCCTTTCTACACGACATTTTTATCTATTATATACCTTAAATTACGACAAAAAAACATCTTGACAGACAGAAATTGACAGGTACCCAATTTAAAACCTGTCTATAGCGCTCTAACATTTCCTATGAATTTTTTATCCAACAGAGAATTTTACAAGCGATCCTCCATTCATGCAAGAGGCGAGTTTTGGTATAATGGACGTTGCTACCCGAAAAGGAGAACGAATGCTATGAATGAACTACATCCATTATTAAAACCAGATACGTATCGCTTCATAGACCAAAGCAATTTAGGTCCAGGTTTTTCTGCTCTACAGTCTTTTGCTATGGACGATGCGTTATCCATAAGTGTCGGTGAACGTATGAGCCCGACAACAGCCAGGCTCTGGGTCCACCACGATACGATCGTACTCGGAATTCCCGATGCCCGCCTTCCTTATATAAAAGAAGCCATCCAACATTTGAAATCGAACGGATATGATGTGATCGTCCGTAATTCCGGCGGGCTTGCCGTTGTGTTGGATGACGGCGTTTTGAACCTTTCCCTGATTTTCCCTGATTCTAAACAGGTAAACATCCATGACGGCTATGAAGCGATGGTTTCGTTTATACGCCAACTTTTTTCCGATTTGACGGACGGGATTGAAGCTTATGAAATCACGCAATCCTATTGTCCCGGAACCTATGATTTGAGTATTGATGGTAAAAAGTTCGCAGGTATTTCCCAACGCCGTGTCAAAAACGGCTCCGCAGTCCAAATTTATCTTGACGTAAGTGGCAGCGGGGCAGAACGCGCCGCTCTTTTGAAACGGTTCTATGAACTCGGCAGGCGCGGGGAAGAAACACGCTTCAGCTACCCTGATATCGATCCAGGCGTCATGGCATCTTTAAATGAATTAATGGGGACCAACCTCAGCGTTGCCGATGTACGTGACCGTATCCTGATAAAATTACATGAACTCTCCGGTCACCTTGTCACCCACGCTTTAGAAGGAGACGAAATCGACTGGTTTCATAAGCGGTTTGAGCAAATGATCAAACGAAACGAAAAAGCGCTCGACAACCTGGAATAAGGATGTCGAGCGCTTTTTTCTTTTAAATGGAACAGAAAAGCTTGCGGGTATTGTCCAGCGAGCTTTTTCAACTTTTATAGAGCTTGGGCAGCAGTAATGATGGCGAGCTTGTACACATCGTCAGAATTACAGCCGCGGGATAGATCATTCACCGGCTGGTTCAATCCTTGCAGAACCGGCCCAACGGCATCAAAGTTACCCAGACGCTGAGCAATTTTATAACCGATGTTTCCTGCTTCAAGGCTAGGGAAAACAAACGTGTTCGCTTCACCCATTAGTGGAGAATCCGGCGCTTTTTTCTCGGCTACTGATGGAACGAACGCCGCGTCAAATTGGAACTCGCCGTCTATTAATAAATCTTTGTTTTGCTCTTTGGCTATTTCAAGTGCTTGTGTCACTTTCTCTGTTTCAGGGGACTGAGCAGACCCTTTTGTTGAGAAACTCAACATGGCGACTTTTGGATGAATATCAAATAGCTGAGCCGTTTCTGCACTTGCCAATGCGATTTCTGCTAAGTCCTGGCTGTCAGGGTTAATGTTGATGGCACAGTCAGCAAAAACATATTTCTCTTCGTCACGAACCATGATGAATACACCGGACGTTTTCTTAATACCAGGCTTCGTTTTAATGATTTGAAGAGCTGGACGAACAGTATCTGCTGTTGAGTGAGCGGCACCACTGACCAGCCCGTCCGCTTTGCCCATGTAGACAAGCATAGTACCGAAGTAATTTCCACCTTGAAGAATTTCACGTGCTTTTTCTTCTGTTGCTTTTCCTTTACGGCGCTCAACAAAGCTTGCGACCATTTCATCAAACTCATCGTAGTTTGCAGGGTCGAGAATTTCCGCTGCAGAAATATCCAAACTTAATTCGGAAGCTTTCTGTTCTACTTTTTCTTTATTACCGACTAATACAGGTGTCAACATACCGTCAGCACCCAATTGACTTACTGCTGTCAGGATTCTTTCATCTAAGGCTTCTGGAAATACGACTTTCTTGCCTTTTCCATCAATTTTAGATTTCAACGTATCAAATAGGTTACTCATGATTAACCCTCCAATTTTTCATTCTGTTATACATGATAAGACCTTTTGTGTTTAAATGAAAGTGGTTCGAACCAAGTTTTCCGTGTGAAGCGATTTCATTTTATAACTTTACCCTATTTCTCTATAGATGATACTTCTTAAGCTGTTCACTCTTTTGTCATACCCGCATCGTTATCTATCCAAATGTAAATGTGTTATATTTATGGAGGATGTTTTATTAGTACAATACTTCAATGTAAAAGGAGCGATCGATCCCATGCCAGAAGCAGTAGTTACCATGGACGGCTGGTATTGTCTGCATGATTTTCGTTCTGTCGACTGGACAGCATGGAAGTATGCATCAACCGAAGACCGTGAAGAAGCGATCAATGAATTCAAAGAATTGATCGGTCTATGGGAAGAAACAGAACGCAGCAAAGAAGGTAGTCATGCTTTATATACAATTGTCGGTCAAAAAGCAGATTTCATGATGATGATTCTACGTCCGACAATGGAAGAGCTGAATGAAATCGAAACGGCCTTCAATAAATCTAAACTGGCAGAATTCACAAAGCCTTCCTATTCGTACGTCTCTGTCGTAGAGCTTTCCAATTACATGGGAAATGCGAACGAGGATGATCCTGAAATTCAAGCGCGTCTGCGCCCTACCCTTCCGAAGTGGAATCACATTTGTTTCTACCCTATGGACAAGCGCCGTCAGGGAAATGACAACTGGTATGTCCTCGAAAAAGATGAACGTGCCAAACTCATGTACGCCCACGGAATGACAGGCCGCCAATACGCTGGGAAAATCCGTCAGATCATTACCGGTTCCATCGGTTTTGATGACTGGGAATGGGGCGTTACATTATTTGCTCATGATATGCTTCAATTCAAAAAGCTCGTATACGAAATGCGCTTTGATGAAGTAACTTCACGTTATGGTGATTTTGGATCTTTCTATATCGGAAACATCCTCAAGCCAGACGCTGTCGAACAATTTTTACAAGTATAAAGAAGAAAGCTGCCAGCTCATCTGGCAGCTTTTTTTGTGCCCAATATCCCCCCACTAACGCTCCCTTTAGTTGAAGACTCAGTTTCGAGATGTTTGTGTGACTCTAGAGGCTCCGGGAAACGGTTCGCCCCTTGACCTTATAAGTGTCTCAAAACCACTTCTAAAAGGGTCAGCTTGAATGGTTGAAGGAAGTGGATAATTCGAACACTTGTATTCATAAGTAAGGTTCCAATTCTTTTCCCCTAGGCGGGTATATAGTGCGTTGTATCAAGCAATTGCGTTTGCTAAACGTCAATGGGGTAGCGTTTATATCATTCACTTCTCATAACCATACGAGCTGATTTTTTAAGTAGT
>NZ_JAYLVQ010000073.1:0-3448 GCF_035818575.1 Halobacillus sp. HZG1 | reverse complement strand
CTCGGTATAGGGGTTCGTTTCACTCCTCATATGGAATGGGGTGGTTGGGAAGCTGCGAGACTCCCGTGGGAGAAGGAGATAGGCGAGATCCCGCAGGACGCAGTCCGAGGAAGCTCGGCGCTCCCCCACAGGAAAGCGAGTTGCTTCCCAGCCACCCCTGACGCTCAACCCAGGGAACGAACCCAGAAACATCTCGAAACTGAGTCTTCCACTAAAGGGAGCGTTTGTGGAATAAAAGAAAATTTGTGCATAAAAAAAAGCTTCTGCGTGGGCAGAAGCTTAGGGTTCATTGGAACATGGATGAATTCATTTCTTTAATCGCCGCTTTTTCTAAACGCGACACTTGAGCCTGTGAAATTCCGATTTCTTCTGCCACTTCCATTTGCGTTTTTCCTTGGAAGAATCGCTTAGTCAAAATCATTTTCTCTCTGTCATTCAGTTGCTTCATTCCTTCTCTGAGCGAGAGTTCATCGAGCCATACCGAGTCTTTTTCCCGGTCATCTTTCAACTGGTCGACCACAAAAATGGGATCACCACCGTCATTGTAGATCGGTTCGAATAGGGATACGGGATCCTGTATGGCATCCATCGCAAAGACTACATCTTCATGCGGGACTCCCATTCGTTCTGCAATTTCATGGGGAGCCGGATCCTTACTTGTCTCACTGATCATTTTCTCACGCATCTGCAAAGCTTTATAAGCTGTGTCACGCAAAGATCGGGAAACACGAATCGGGTTGTTGTCTCTTAAGTACCTGCGGATTTCTCCAATAATCATGGGTACTGCGTAAGTAGAAAATTTAACATTGTGGCTTAAATCAAAATTATCAATGGATTTCATGAGACCGATGCATCCAACCTGGAACAAATCGTCTCCATACTCTCCGCGATTGTTGAAACGCTGAATAACGGATAAGACTAGGCGGAGGTTGCCATTTACCAGCTGCTCTCTTGCCTCCAGCTCTCCACTTTGCAAGCGTTCAAACAGGTCTCTCATTTCTGCATTTTTAAGTACAGGAAGTTTTGAAGTATCTACGCCGCATATCTCTACTTTATGTCGTGTCAATGTAAGACCCTCCCAGGAAGCTGTAATCAGTTCTCAGTATCTCCCTGGGTGGGAAAATTATGCATCTACGTGACGTCGTCTGCTAGACCATTTTGTCGAATTCGCGTTGTAGCCGCCGGATAATTTTCTTCTCAAGCCTTGATATATATGACTGAGAGATGCCCATCATGTCTGCCACATCTTTTTGGGTTTTTTCTTTTTTTCCAATTAAGCCAAAACGAAGTTCCATGATCTGCTTTTCACGATCATTCAATTGTTCAAGCGCCGATTTTAGTAACTTCTTATCGATTTTCTTTTCAATTCCTTTTGTGATTAAATCCTCATCTGTACCTAAAATATCAGATAATAAAAGTTCATTTCCGTCCCAATCCACATTCAAAGGTTCATCAAAGGATACTTCTGTTTTCAGCTTATTGCTTTTTCTAAGGTGCATGAGAATTTCATTTTCTATGCAGCGGGAAGCATAAGTCGCGAGTTTGATTTTCTTTTCCGGATCAAACGTGTTCACTGCTTTGATCAGTCCGATGGTTCCTATACTAATTAAATCTTCTATGTTCAACCCCGTGTTTTCAAACTTCCTGGCGATATAGACGACAAGCCTTAAGTTGCGCTCAATAAGCATCGCGCGTGCCGCTTTATCCCCTTTCGGAAGAAGTTCAAGCAATTCTCTCTCTTCTTCTCTGGATAATGGTGGTGGGAGCGCTTCACTTCCACCAATGTAATAAATCTCATCTTGCTTGATTCCGAGCTTCATAAGCAAGCGATAATACCAAAGCCGCGCTTTAAAGAACCATTTGAACATGGAATCCCCCTCCTGAAATCACGCTGATTTCCCTTTTACCATCATGTGCGGATGAATGAGCATTTGATAAAGTCGATCGTGTGTCAAATCCTGTTGCTGCACCCCTAATAGAGGTGCTTTCATTTCTAAGTTCCCTGCCTCCGTTTTAACCGTAATCTTATCCACCTGTAACGTCACAAGCAGCTTTCCTGTCACACCCGCCGCCTGATAGGGCACAAGCCGGACGGAGGACTGAATATCCTCGGGTAACTCCGCTAGACCAGTTACGACATGATCCACTTCGAGCTGCTGAAGCTGTTCCTTCGAGACGAATTGTTCCCATAAAAATGAATCGGCTAGAAATACCATTTTCCGACTGATCGGATCCACGAGCTGGTTTCCGCTATCCACTAAACCTTTACAAAGAGCAGTTCTGCCATTCCACTCCACCGTCACGTCATAAATATCCTCAAGCTTCATCTTATGGACGCTGACTTGGTTCAAACGCCATTTCGTAAAAACAAAGGAACAAGGAAAACCAATCACTACAAACAACCAACTGACCGGGTCTCCATAACCACCACTAAATGTTACGATTGAACCCCCTTGTAAGCTGATCTCTGTCGCAAGAAAATAATGAACCCCCATCATGCTTCCACCGATAGCGAAGGTAATAAAATAAAAACTGATCCACTGGACAAAAAATGCACGGAGAGAGGTGTATGAAAAGGCCACCCAGATGATGAACATCGAAAAAAAGATTTTCCCGAGGCTTCCTACAAGCCAGAAGTCCGGCATATAAATGGTAATCGGGACAATCGTAGAGGCGACAAACGCCCCGGCGTTCATTCTGATTTTCGATGATTTCGCTCTCGTAATCCCCTGTGTAAGCGATAAAATCATGCCATCCATCAAAAGGTTGAGCAACCAGACAGCATCAAGATAAATGATCCTCTCTCCCCCCCTTCTCTTTATCTGCTGTAATGAAAAGTATAAGCCCGTCCGGTTAAAAAGTCTGTCACAATCTGAACCCCTGGCTAGCAAGTTTTGTAGAAGGATGGAAAGAATTTCTTTATCCCAAAAACGCTCCCTTTAGTGGAAGACTCATTTTCGAGACTTTTGTGTAATTCTAGGGGCTCCGGGAAACGATTCGCTTTCCATGGGGCGGGCGGTGAGCCTTCTCAGGCTACGCCTTCCGGGGTCTCACCTGTCCCACACGTCCCATAGGAGTCTCACCGTTTCCCTCCGCCCCTTTACCTTATAAGTGTCTCGAAACCACTTTTTAAAAGGGGGAGCTTGAATGGTTAAGGGAAGTGGATGATTCGAAAACCTGTACTCATAAATAATGTTCCAAATCTTATCTCCTATGGGGCATATAGTGCGTTCTATTAAGCATTTGCTTATGCTAAACGTCAACGAGGTAGAGTTTAAACCATTCACTTCTCATATCCATACAAGCTGATTTTTAAGTAGTGGTTTCGAGAACCATACTTGGTTAAGGGGCGAAGGGGAATGGCGAGACTCCTGCGGGAAAAAAGTGCTTGGTGAGACCCCACAGGACGCAGTCCGAGGAGGCTCACCGCGCTCCCGCGGAAAGCGAG
>NZ_JAYLVQ010000072.1:0-7033 GCF_035818575.1 Halobacillus sp. HZG1 | reverse complement strand
CCACTCGCTTCCCGCGCTCGACTTGCATGTATTAGGCACGCCGCCAGCGTTCGTCCTGAGCCAGGATCAAACTCTCCATAAAAGTTAAGTTTGACTTGCTCATTTGCACACCGAATGTGCTTTGTTTCAAATCTCTTCTATAAAGAAGAAATGTTTTGACGTACTGGTTGGTTCGTTCAGTTTTCAAAGATCAACTACTGCCTTACCCGACAGTAATCAAATTCTAGCATAATCAACTATATATCGTCAATAGCTTTAATAGAATTTGTTGAATTAAATCTCTAAAAGAGATGTTTTGCGTGCTGCCAAATAAGCAACGTTACCTATAATACATCGTGTGCTTCCTAACGTCAATAGTTTCATAGAATTTTTTTAATGTAATTGCGAAAACCAGGAAGAGGAATGAATAAAAGCCCCTCCTCTAAAGAAGGGGCACATAATATGTGTGCAGGATCATTCGACATCCCGTAATAAAGAGGGACGTGTGAAATCATAGAAAACAGCCGATTAAACAAGACCTCCCATTTTAAAAAACAAGCTCACCTTGCCATTTCAACATTCCGCCTTCCATGTTCTGTACGTTACCGAAACCTCTTTCTTTCATGAATTCGGCAGCGTTCATACTCCGGCGCCCGGAACGGCAGATCATCACATACTCTTGATCCTTAGGCAAATCTTCAATCTTCTCAGGAATATCACCGAGGCGTATATGCTTTGCATTCGGCACCATACCTTGTGAAACCTCTTCATCTTCTCTGACATCAATTATAGTAAAATCATCGTTATTGTTCATTTTCTCTTCCACTTGTTGAGGTGTGATTTCTTTAATTTGGCTCATTTTTATCCCTCCATATTAATCGTCACATTAATTTTAATTTACTGTTCATTAAAGTCAAGGCATACGGCCACTCATAAAAAAGCACCCTGCATACAAAAACAGGGTGCTTATAACTCATTTAATTGGCTACAATATTAACTAACTTTCCTGGTACGGCAATGACTTTTCTAACTGTCTTTCCTTCCAGCCACTGCATTACGTCGGCATTTTCAAGTGCCTGTTTTTCAAGATCTTCTTTGGAAGCTTCCTTATTGACCATCATTTTCGCTCGCACTTTACCCATAACCTGTACTACGATTTCTACTTCATCTTCTACAAGTTTGGATTCGTCATACTCCGGCCATGGTTGATAGCTGATCGTTTCAGAGTGCCCAAGTTTCTGCCATAGTTCTTCTGCAAGGTGTGGAGCGACAGGAGATAGAAGTTTAACAAAACCTTCTACATACTCTTTCGGTAAAACGTCTGCTTTATAACCATCGTTAATAAAGACCATCATTTGAGAGATTCCCGTATTGAAACGAAGGGCTTCAAAGTTTTCGGTCACTTTTTTAACGGTTTCATGGTAGACCTTCTCTAACGAAGTATCCCCTGCATTCTTTTTAATTGCTTCAGACAATTCGTCTTCCACAACAAATAGTCGCCATACACGATCAAGGAAACGACGAGCCCCGTCCAAGCCGTTCTCAGACCATGCTACTGAAGCATCAAGCGGCCCCATAAACATTTCATAAAGTCTCAAAGTGTCTGCTCCGTGAGAGTAGACGATGTCATCAGGATTGACTACATTCCCTTTAGACTTACTCATTTTTTCATTATTTTCTCCAAGAATCATGCCTTGGTTGAATAGCTTTTGGAATGGTTCTTTGGTTGGAACGACTCCTGCATCATAAAGGACTTTGTGCCAGAAACGTGCATACAACAGGTGAAGAACTGCGTGCTCTGCACCACCAATATACACATCAACCGGAAGCCACTTTTTCAAGGCTTCATAATCAGCAAACGTTTCCTCATTGTTCGCATCAATATAACGAAGGTAATACCAGCAGCTACCTGCCCATTGTGGCATTGTATTCGTTTCCCTGCGTCCCTTCATCCCTGTTTCAGGATCTACAACATTAACCCATTCATCAATATTAGCAAGCGGGGATTCCCCGGTGCCGGATGGTTTGATTTCCGTCGTTTTCGGAAGTTTAACAGGAAGCTCTTCTTCCTTGACTGCGGTAATTGATCCATCTTCCCAATGGATGACAGGAATCGGCTCACCCCAATAACGCTGACGGCTGAAGAGCCAATCACGAAGGCGGTAAGTCGTTTGCTTCTTACCTTTCCCGTTTTCTTCAAGCCATTGGATCGCTTTTTCAATCGCTTCATCTTTCCCAAGTCCGTTCAAGAAGTCAGAGTTGATGTGCGGTCCATCTCCAGTGTACGCTTCTTCCTCGACACTTCCTCCCTCTACGACTGGTATAATGGGAAGGTCAAATTTCTGAGCGAATTCAAAATCTCTTTCATCGTGTGCAGGGACCGCCATAATGGCACCGCTGCCGTAGCTCATCAATACGTAATCAGCCACCCAGATGGGAAGTTTTTCTCCATTAATCGGATTGATCGCATACGAACCAGTGAAGACACCTGATTTATCCTTAGCCAAGTCTGTACGCTCAAGATCACTCTTGTTTTGTGCTTTTTCGATATATGTGGATACGGCATTCTTCTGTTCTGATGTGACGATTTCATCGACCAGCGGATGTTCTGGCGCGACAACGGCATAAGTTGCACCGAATAATGTATCCGGACGAGTGGTAAACACGTCAAAAGATTGGTCAAACCCATCAATTTCAAAAGTGACTTCTGCCCCTTCTGACTTGCCGATCCAATTTCTCTGCATATCTTTAATGCTTTCCGGCCAATCCAATTCTTCCAGATCTTCTAGAAGACGATCCGCATAAGCTGTAATCTTCAGCATCCACTGTTTCATCGGGCGACGTTCAACAGGGTGATCTCCTCGTTCACTACGACCATCGATAACTTCTTCGTTCGCAAGTACCGTCCCAAGAGCCGGACACCAGTTCACGGCTACTTCGTCAATATAGGCCAGACCCTTTTCATAAAGCTTCAAGAATATCCATTGCGTCCATTTATAGTAATCAGGGTCTGTCGTGTTTACTTCTCGATCCCAATCATAAGAAAACCCAAGTTCCTGAATTTGCCTGCGGAAGGTATCTATGTTTTGTTTTGTGAATTCCTCAGGGTCATTTCCTGTATCCAGTGCATATTGTTCTGCCGGAAGTCCAAAAGCATCCCAACCAATTGGATGAAGCACTTCATACCCCTGCATACGCTTCATGCGGGACAGGATGTCTGTAGCTGTGTATCCTTCCGGGTGCCCAACGTGTAGGCCTGCACCTGATGGGTATGGGAACATATCCAATGCATAGAATTTCTTTTTGTCTGAATAACTGTCTGTCTTGAACGTCTTTTCTTCAAGCCAGTATTTCTGCCATTTCTTTTCAATGGTCTTATGATCAAAAGCCATTTCATTGCCTCCTCATAATCTCTCTAAAAATATAAAAAGCCCCTCATCCCAGTATGGGACGAGAGGCTTGATTCCCGCGGTACCACCCAAATTAACACATCTGTGTTCAACTTGACGTCAATAACGGCGACCACACCGGCAGAAACTACTTGGTTTCACTTCTGCGACATCCAAGGCGAGTTCATGAATTTCAAGGACAGCTTCCACCAGCCGCTGCCTCTCTATCACTTGAAAGAATCACTACTACTCCTTTTCAACGTCATGCTACTATTATAACCGTATATTAATGAATGAAAACAGCTTTGTCAAGCGGGGCCTGCCTACCCGATCGTTCTTCTACAGGAAAGGGATGTTCGTGCTACAATACTAAAGAACAATACAATTGGAGGATATTACATGACGATTGAACGAATTTTAGACTATGCCCATTCTTTGATAAAAAAAACGATAGAACCAGGAGATGCCGCAATAGATGGTACCTGTGGCAACGGTCACGATACTGCTTTTCTAGCTGAACTTGTAGGAGAGGAAGGACATGTATATGCCTTTGATGTGCAGGAAAAAGCCATCTCCAACACCAAGGAGCGTTTAGCAGAACACGGACTTGCAAACCATACAAGCCTTATCCATGATTCCCATGCAAATGTACAAAACTACCTAAAAGACAAACACCAACACAACATATCCGCTGCCATTTACAATCTAGGTTATTTGCCAGGCAGTGATAAAAGTGTGGTAACCAAGCCTGAAGGGACCATCCAGTCGGTCGAAAACGTACTGGAGACTTTAAAAAAAGGTGGACTGGTGGTTTTAGTCGTCTATCATGGACACCCCGGGGGTGCTGAAGAGAAAGAAGCCATCCTGGATTATGTATCAGGGTTAGATTCAAAGCACTATCAAGTCCTCCATTACGGGTTTATCAATAAGAAGAGAACGCCACCCTTTATCTTAGCCATCGAGAAACTCTCATAATCCTATGTTTTCATCTTAGAAGTATTAGTTTACCTATAAGAGAAAAAGCCTGGTCGGTTAAATTTCACGACCAGGCTTTAATTTATGGTACATCTTTGTATTGTAATAAAAGAACGTCGCTTTCTTACCACTTACTTTTAACATTTCTTTCACGAAGCTTTTAGCATTTGAAAGTCTGCCCACTTTACGATCAGCTAGATACATGCCAACGAGCCCTTCATGTATCATTTGGTGAAAGGATGCATCTGGAAGCCTTTGAATTTCCTCATGTGTCCTTTCAACAAAATACCGGAAACGTGTCTTCATTTCTTCTTCATGATCGTAGTAAGCACAGAAATTCAAATCTCCCTCTTTTTCATCTTCTTCTTGATCAATATAATAATCAAGTAAGATATGTAATCCCTGCATATATGGAAAGTAACTTCTTTCAATTTGACGGGATAACGATGCATCCATCTTTCCACTCAACGTATAGGACACGAGGCAGAAAATTCCTAAAGTAGACCCTGTACACGCTGAAAATTCATACCAGCTAAGCTCTGGCCACTCTTTTTGATAATCCTTGAACCAATTCTGCAGTCTTGGAATCCTCTCATTTTCGATAACATGTTTATGAACTTGCAGATCACCATATAACTTACCTAACTTTATCGCCTGCTCCTTAACGGTTGGATAGTCGTCCGCTTGGGAAAGGACTTGCTGGCACGTTTTCACAAGTTCATGGAGGTATCCTCCATCATCCTGCTCCTCACGATAGATATAATAATCTTTTAATGAATTCCCTGGTGTCAGGGCATCGATCATAGATTCATGTAGCATTCTGAAATCGTCAGGGTTCATGGAGGTGCTCCGGTCACATAGGTTATCCAGATAGTCACTGATGGTTTGGTAAGCAACAATGAAACGAATAGCCTGTTTATCGTTGCCTCGGGAGAGAACCGAGTAAATAGATCCACCTTCACAGTGAAACGTCTTTTCTTCAATACTTGCTAAAGCTTGACTTCTAAGTTCTTCGTCAGGAATCGATTTCGCTCTTTGGATCCAATAAGACAATTCATCATGAACAGCAGGAAAAATATTTCGATACACCCTGTACATTAAAAGGATGGCGTTGCCTGGGACTGCACGTGTCAAAAGAAATCCTCCTTGCCGATTTACTTTATATGGTCTTCTAAAAAGGATTGCGTATGTTGATAAACATCTTTCCATTCAGGCTCATTAAAAATTTCATGATAAAGACCAGGCCACTGTTTGTACCTTTTTTCTTTCACCTGTACCCGGTCAAACCATTCCACTGTCTTCTCTATTCTCACCATATAATCATCTTCAGCCTGCATTAGTAATAAAGGGATATCAGGAAAGCGTTGAATATCAGAGAACGCTTCTCTCGTCGCTTTTTGAAATTCACGATACCAGCGAACAGAGACTTTATCAATAATCATAGGATCTTGTTGAAACTCTATAATTTTATCCTTATTGCGTGTGATATATTCAGGATCTTGAGGTGCCTTGAGTCTTAATGATGGAATAAAAGTGTTTAAAATATACGACACCATTTCCAAAGGCAGACTCGCTTTTTTTAAAAGTCCCAGTGCAGGTGAAGAGAGAATGACACCATCCACCTTTGGTTGAGCAATCTCCATTGTTCTTACAACCGCAAGACCTCCCATACTATGACCCATTAAAAATATCTTTTTATTGGGGTCCGCCTCTTGGATCCACATCATTATGGTATTGACATAATCCTGAAAAGAACGGATATGTCCACTTTTCCCTGAAGAACGCCCCTGACCTGGAAGATCGCCGTAAATAACAGAGTATCCATCCTTTTGAAGTTGGTCGACCAGTTCATGGTACCGCCCTGAATGTTCAAAGGCTCCATGAACGAGCACAACCGTAGCGCGATCATTGACTGATTCTATTTTCTTCACAGCATCTCCCTCTTTTCTTCTGCTATACTATCAATAGTATTAGTATAAGGGGGTTTTTCATGATTTGCGAATATAAAGGAAAGATACCTGATATTCATCCAAGCGCCTATGTAGCTGAGGATGCTGTGATTACAGGGGATGTAACTATTCAAGAAAACGCCAGTGTTTGGTTTAAGACCGTAATTAGAGGAGATGTTGCTCCTGTACATATTGGTAAGAACTCAAATATTCAAGATTTGAGCCTTTTACATCAAAGCCCGGACAAACCTTTAATTATTGAAGATGGAGTTACCATCGGTCACCAAGTCACACTTCACTCCGCTCATATAAAAGAAAATGCATTAATCGGCATGGGGTCGCTTATTCTGGATGGCGCTGTTATTGGTGAACAAGCTTTTATCGGCGCTGGGAGTCTTGTCCCACCCGGGAAAGTGATTCCACCGAATACACTCGCTTTCGGACGTCCAGCCAAAGTCATAAGAGAACTGAATGAAGAAGATATAAAAGAACTCAATCGGATAAGGAAAAGTTACGTGGAAAAAGGGCAGTATTATAAAAAAATACGAGAATCATAATTCCATAAGTTATCTGAACAATAAAAAAACCGTTCCAACAATGTAGAGTGACCTAATAAAATGAGACTTAATAGAACACCTTCAAAGTGCTAATACTACTTACACTTGGAGGTGTTTTTCTTATGGGTAAGAAAGTTCATTATCCCGAAGAAGTAAAGAAAAAAGTTGTTCAATTAAAGTTAGA
>NZ_JAYLVQ010000071.1:0-10579 GCF_035818575.1 Halobacillus sp. HZG1 | reverse complement strand
AAGGGGCGGAGGGGAATGGCGAGACTCCTGCGGGAAAAAAGTGCTTGGTGAGACCCCACAGGACGCAGTCCGAGGAGGCTCACCGCGCTCCCGCGGAAAGCGAGCTATTCCCCGCAGCCCCCATCCACTCAACAAACGTCTCGAAACTGAGTATTCAAGAAACCTGCCATATTGTTTAATAACGACTGTTTGAAAATAATGGTTGATTTAAAATTCAGAAAAATATATAATATATAATCATTGATACAAAAAGGAGGTCACGATGATGGAAAAGCAACGTCTTCAATATAAAGACAACTTCATATCGATCGTGACTGAAAGCCGTTTGTTTATCTGACAGCTTGGAATCGTATAGAAGAAACAAGGTCACGTAGATACGTGCCTTTTTTTATGTGTGAAAGCATACGTCAAAGGACGTATGCTTTTTTGTGTCTGAGAATAGAAGTCGGTTACACGACCGATTTTTATATATATTGAATGAGATGATCAGAGGAGGAATCAAGATGGTTCACTACATGGAAAAGAAAGAATGGAACGAAGATTGGAAAGAGAGCGGCTAGTGACTGTTTAGTAGAGAGGGTGGTAAACGATGTTTAGTGTATTATTCAAGCTGCGCTGGTTTTTTAAAATTTATTGGAAGCGGTACACATTGGCGATTATAGAGTTAATTGTTGTAAGTATGATTGATCTGATCCCTCCAAAACTTGTGGGGATGGCGATAGACGAAATACAATTCCATTCGTTTACAAGAGAACGTCTATTGGAATTGCTGCTCCTTTACGGGGGCATCATCATCTTGAGTTATACCATTTCCTACTTATGGGATTACACGCTATTCAGTGGTGCAATGATGATGGAAAGAACGATGAGATCCCGGTTAATGAATCATTTTCTGCGGATGACTCCCACTTTCTTTGGAAAGAACCGTACGGGGGATCTGATGGCGAGGGCAACGAATGATTTGAAAGCTCTGACGATGACGGCAGGTTTCGGTATACTGACACTGGTCGATTCGACCGTGTTTATGATGATGATCATTGCTGTTATGGGGCTTACGATAAGTTGGCCGTTGACCTTTGCGGCGTTGATTCCTTTGCCGATTATGGCTCTTGTGATGAAACGGTACGGCAAAGTGATTCATAAGCGTTTTACAGAAGCACAGGAATCTTTCGGAGAAATGAATAACCAAGTTCTTGAATCTATTCGGGGAGTTCGAGTCATTCGAGCTTTTGTGCAAGAAAAAAATGATGAACGCTCATTTAACCATATGACCACGGAGGTTTACGACAAAAACATAGAGGTAGCCAAGATTGATGCGCTATTTGAACCGACCATAAAAATATTGGTGGGCCTTTCTTATACGATCGGATTGGGGTACGGAGCGAACCTTGTCTTCCAAAAACATATCACCTTAGGGGAAATGGTTTCGTTCAATGTTTATCTAGGAATGTTGATTTGGCCTATGTTCGCTGTGGGAGAACTGATTAACGTTTTGCAGCGTGGAAATGCGTCTTTGGATCGTGTACAAACGACGCTTGACTATGAGCCAGATGTAAAAGACCCTCAGTCACCTGCCTTCCTTGAAGATCCAAAGCAGGTGGAGTTTAAAGGATTGTCTTTTCTTTATCCAGGGTCTGAAAAGAAAAGTCTTGATGACATTCATTTAACGGTGAATCAAGGGGAGACCATTGGAGTTGTAGGGAAAACAGGCGCAGGGAAGACGACGTTGTTCCGTCAGCTTCTTCGTGAATATCCTGGGGCTTCGGGGCGTCTTGAGGTGAACGGTGTTTCTATAGAAGACCTTAGTCTGGATCAGACAAGATCCTGGATCGGTTATGTCCCCCAAGATCAGGTTCTGTTCTCAAAGACAATCCGAGAAAATATCCAATTTGGTAAACCAGGGGCCTCCGATTCTGAAATTAACCGCGTGTTGGAACTTGCTCATATTGCCAATGATATTCAACATCTGCCTCAAGGGTTGGACACAAAAGTAGGGGAAAGTGGAGTTACGCTCTCAGGTGGACAAAAACAAAGGGTCTCTATCGCCCGAGCGTTCATCATGGACCCTGAAATTCTTTTGTTGGATGATGCGATGTCAGCCGTAGACGGGAAAACAGAAGCTGAGATTCTTCAACACCTAAGGAGAGAACGGAGAGGGAAGACAACGCTCATCGCCGCTCACCGACTTTCGGCCGTAACCCATGCGGATCAGATTCTGGTCCTTGAGGATGGGGCAGTTATCGAACAGGGGACGCACGAAGAACTTGTTGTAAATGGTGGATGGTATCAACAGCAGTATGAACATCAACAGTTGGAGAGCCGGGAGGTGGGACGATGAAAAAGTCGACGGAAAAACAGCTGTTTCAGTATGCGTGGCTATTCCGTAAACGTATATTCATTGGTTTGGTTTGTTTAATTATCGCCGTTGCTTTAGAACTCACCGGTCCTTTCATTGCCAAAAGGCTGATTGATCAGCATATCATTGGAATTGAAAATCAATGGTATCAGGTTGAAACACAAGATGATCATACCGTAACGTACAGAGGAAATATATATAAACGCTCGGATCGAAAAGATGAGTCGGATGAGATCGTTCAAACTCGGACCATTTTACAAGTGGATCGAAATTATTACTTCACAGAAGAACAAGTGCCGGTGAGTGGTAGTCGTCAGTGGCAGGATGGGGTTCTGACTATTAAAACGTCAAACAATATGTATGCTGTAGGTGCTGAAGAATTAGAGGTTCAGGAATTGTACAGCTTTTTTCTACCTGAAATGAAGTCCATTTATTGGCTACTCGGTTTATATGTAGGGTTATTGCTCATAGCATCTGTTTTTCAGTTTTCCCATACGTTTTTGTTACAAAAGTCTTCAAATAGAATTATTAGGAAAATGAGAGATGACCTTTTTTCACACATTCAGACACTGCCGGTTCAATTCTTTGTTGATCAGCCGGCAGGGAAAGTAGTCGCTCGTATAACGAATGATACAGAGTCGATCCGTGAATTGTATGTAAAAGTGCTGGCGACATTTGTGACGAGTTTCTTTTATATGAGCGGTATTTATATTGCGTTGCTGCTCTTGGATTGGAAACTCGCTTTGTTGAGTTTATTATTAATCCCGATTTTACTAATTTGGATGAAGCTGTTCAAAGGGTATGCAGGAAGGTATAACCAAGTCATCCGCTCCACCGTCAGTGACATGAATGGCAATATTAATGAAGCCATCCAGGGCATGTCAATCATTCAATCCTTCCGGCAGGAAAAACAGACATCAGCTGGGTTTGAAAGCTTGAATGAGCGTCACTTCACCTACCAGAGGAAATTGATCAGGCTTAATGCTTTAACTTCATTTAATCTCGTGAATGTATTGAGAAATCTCGCTTTCGTAGCTTTTATCTGGTACTTCGGAGCAGGTTCCATCGGTCCTGAAGGAATGGTTACGGCAGGAGTACTTTATGCATTCGTTGATTACTTGAACAGACTCTTTCAGCCCGTGACCGATCTCGTCAATCAGTTGCCTCAGCTCGAGGAAGCACGAGTAGCTGCAGGGCGTGTCTTTGAAATTCTTAATGAACATGGGGAGCCTGTCAAGAATAACCCAATTGGACGATACAATGGGGAGATTCACTTTGATCATGTGACGTTCGCCTATGAAAAAGGCAACGATGTGCTAAAAGATCTTTCATTCAAAGTAAAACCTGGAGAGACAGCGGCCTTCGTCGGTCATACCGGTTCAGGTAAAAGCTCTATCATGAATCTGTTATTCCGTTTCTATGATCCGCAGCGGGGAGCAATTCGTATTAATGGAAAGTCGACGAGCGAGTGGTCTAGACAACAAGTTCGCAGCCACATGGGCATTGTCCTTCAAGACCCTTTCATTTTTAGTGGGACGATTCTGTCGAATGTGACCATGAATGATGAGCGTATTTCCCGGGAAATGGCCGTCAAAGCGTTAGAAGCTGTCGGTGCTGATCACTTTGTAGGGAAATTACCCGGAAAATATGATGAACCAGTTAACGAAAAAGGGGATACCTTGTCGATGGGTGAAAGGCAGCTGATTTCCTTTGCCCGGGCGTTGGCTTTTGATCCTGCCATTTTGATTTTGGATGAAGCAACAGCCAACATCGATACGGAAACAGAACAACGGATACAAAAAGCATTGGAAGTCTTAAAGAAAGGGAGAACCACTTTGGTGATTGCTCATCGATTGTCTACTGTCCAGCAAGCCGACCAAATTTTTGTCCTGAATCATGGTACAATAATGGAGCAAGGGACCCACAAGCAACTGATTCATAACAAAGGTGAGTATTATCGCATGTACCAAATGCAGCAAGGTGCTGCAGGTATAGAAGCGGTATAGAGGTCTCAAAACTGCTGACATGGAGGCAGGTTTCATGCATGAGCAAGAATACGAAAAAAAAGACATCATCGATGAAGACCTGTATGAAGAAATAGATGATGAAGAACTATATGAACTCGTTCAGGAAGAAAAGAGAAAAGCATATGAACGGGAAAGGATAGAGAAAGAACAGCGGAAGGAAAAGCGTCCTTTCCCTAAGTGGATATTTTGGTTGATCGCTTTCATGATGGTCCTGAATATCGTCGCTGTCCTTCCGAATACATTCTCTATACCGGCGATTGACTTTCTTATGACTTCTGCAAAACTTTCGACAGATGAAAAGGTGCAGACTTATAAGGAATCCGTTGTTGTGGTTGAGGCAGGACAAAGTAAAGGCACCGGGTTTGCTTTTACCGAAGACGGTTATATCCTTACGAACCATCATGTGATTGAAGATGAAAAAAGAATTTCTGTTGGCTTTCCAGATGACGGGCTTTTCGACGCTGAAGTCATTGCCTCTTTTCCAGAAGTCGACCTTGCTGTTCTTGATGTCGAAGGAGAAAACCTTCCTCATTTGGAACTTGCTGATGAAGCGGTTTTCGATGACCGTGAACATGTGTACTTCATCGGGAATCCTCTCAAGTTTACGGGAATTGCCAATGAGGGGAATGTGATTGGATATAAACAGTTGTCTGATTGGGACCAACAAGTTCTAATGCTTGATGCGCCGATATATCGAGGGAACTCAGGAAGCCCGGTCATCAATGATCAAGGAGAAGTGATTGGTGTAGTTTTCGCAACATTACATGATGATGATGATGGACGGGTCGGCCTGGCGGTACCTATAGATTATTACTACGAACAGACCGAAAGAGGAAACCTCCCCTAGGGTTTCCTCTTTTGATTTTCTTGCAATGGATCATACGGTATGTCATTCATTGCTCTGGTGAGTATATATGCCTATAAATCCCTTATTTTCGACTACTATAATTCCTTGTATACCTTGGAAGAGTCTTAGGTCTTATTTTTTGAAATGGTTATTTAATAAAATGTAACCCCTATGAAGTAGACCGTTCAGGCGTTGTTCAGTAAAATGGTCATGGTCGAGGACAATACCTTTTTCCCTGACCCAATAACTGCAAACTTCAGAAATTTTGGTTGATACGATTTTGTAACACAATTGAAATAATCTTAAAAAAGACACCCAAAAAATATAAGCCATAATCGAAAACATTAATAGGCTGGAGGTGATAAAGGTTGATCAAACGTCTTTTTCAAAAAGCAGATCCCTCCCTGGATGAACAAGTAGCTTCAGCCAAACAGGGAGATGATGATGCACGTAATGAAATGCTGAAACAGTATCAACCTTTCATCGCCAAAAGTGTTTCTGAAGTTTGTAAAAGATATATAGACCCTAAAAAAGATGATGAGTTTAGTATCGGTTTGCTTGCATTCAATGAAGCCATCCAATCTTATTCCTGTGATAAGGGCAGTTCATTTCTTTCTTTTGCAAGACTTGTCATTAAGCGGAAAGTGATTGATTACATTCGGAATGAACAAAAACGTGTGCAAGTCACTTCTCTTGATGAGGATTTCCATGATGAAGAACAAATGGAAAACCCTGTCGAAATTTCAGCAGCCAAGGAGAAGTTTCAATTGGAAACGGAAGCTTGGCATCGTAAAGAGGAAATTTTGGAATTTCAGGCTCAGTTGCAAAAGTATAAGCTTTCATTTGAAGAGCTGATTGAGGCTTCTCCAAAACATAGAGATGCTAGGGAATCCGCGGTTCAGGTGGCCAGGCTCGTTTATGAAGATGAGTTTTTATGTTCGCAAGTCATTGATAAAGGACGTTTACCGATCAAGGACTTGGTCGATCGTGTTGATGTTAGTAAGAAAACATTAGAACGGAACCGTAAATTCATTATCGCCTTAGTTCTCATCCTGAACGGGGATTACGTATATCTTAAGGATTATCTGAAAGGGGTGGGTATGTGAAAAAAGGTATTGTCATGGAACAGCAGAATGAATATATGATTGTCATGACTAGTGATGGCAAGTTTCATAGAGCTGAAAAGGTTGACCATGTAGATATTGGGATGGAAATCCAGTTCAGGACAATCAGTGAGCGTGAAGTCCTGCATCGATGGACTCAAGTGTTGCGTAACAATTATACGCGGGCAGCTGTTGTAGCCATTATCTTTCTATTAATGGTCTTCCCTGTATTCTCGTGGTATGGCAGCAATCAGGCGTTTGCCTATATGAATATCGATATTAATCCCAGTGTTGAACTTGAATTGAATGATCAAATGAAAGTCATAGATATCATCCCTCAAAATGAGGAAGCTGAAAAGATTGTTTCCTCTTTAGAAGATTGGAAAAAGAAAGATGCATCCGAGGTTACCTTTGAGTTGATTGAATTGAGTCAAGAGAAAGGGTATGTCAATGATGCGAATCAAGTCCTCATTGGTATCAGTTATTTAAAAGAACAAGAGAACCAGAAGTACGCGGAAGAAATTGAAACATTTCTCATGAATAAAGCGGCGAATATAAGCGTTGCTACTTTTCTGGTCCCGAAGGATCTACGAAGGGAAGCCATTGCTCAGAAGGCATCTGTCAATGAAATGGTTGCAGACAGAATAAAGAGTGAAGAAAAGGATCAGACAGGAGAATCAGAACTCCCTGTTCACGTTGAAGATGATGATCGAGAAATTATACAATCGTTTTATAAAGAAGAATCATCTGAAGAAAAACAGAAGGAAGTTCTAGATTCCGAAGAGAAACCCACGGCTCCTCCGGCTGTAAATGTAAAACCTGAAAACCAGAGTGCGAAGAACCGACAACCTGAACAAGAGGGTCAAAAAGGGAAATCCCAAGCTCCGGGTCAGCAAAAAGAAAAGCAAAAGTCTGAACATGAGGAAAAACACATAGAAAAGAAAGACAACGAGAACAAACACATAGAAAAGAAAGACCACAAGAATAAACATAAAGAAAACGAAGATAAAAAAACGAACAGTAAACATCAGGAAAAACCCAAAAAGCCGTCTCCTAAGCCAAACAAGAAAGAAAAAGGCCAAGAGAAGGGTAAGGGGAATGGTTCAAAACATAATCATAAGAAGGATGAACGAGAAAGAGGAGGATCAAAAGGGAAAGAGAAACCTCCTCAAGGTAACGGAAATTCTTCGAACGGAAAGCACTCCTAGACAGTTGGGAGTGCTTTTTTGTTGAAGAAGCAGGGAAGATAAGGGTATCGTGTAGAAAAGGAGGAGTAATGATGAGTAAACCATATATAGGCGTTAAGAACGGGAGACTCTCTGAATGCCCGACGTCTCCAAACTGTGTCAGTACTCAAACAGATCAGGAAGAAAAGAGAATGGATGCTTTGGTATTTACCAAGGACTTGGAAACCACAAAGTCTTTGATTAAAGAGATTTTAAGTGAGAGACAAAGAACGACGATTGAGACAGAGAACGAAAATTATATCCATGCTGTAGTTGAATCCAAGTGGATCAAATTCAAGGACGACGTTGAATTTTATTTTGATCAGAAGGATGAGGTCGTCCATTTCAGGTCTGCTTCAAGAGTGGGATATTCCGACTTTGGAGTCAATAAAAATCGAATGGAAGCGATATCCCAACATTATGATTCAATGAGGAGAGAAACCCATGACGTTTGATTATCAGATCGTTGTTATAGGTGGCGGTTCTGGTGGATTAACGGTAGCAGCAGGTGCGGCAAGTTTTGGAGCGAAAGTAGCTCTTATTGAACGGAAAAATGAACTAGGCGGGGATTGTCTTCATTATGGATGCATGCCTTCGAAGGCATTGATTCAAGCCGCTAAAGAAGTAAAAGATGCATCTAAATATACTCAATTGACGAAAGATGATTACGAAAGTTTTTTTACATCAGCGATGGAACGCGTATCTGAAGCTTTACAAGATGTCCAGGCACATGATTCCAAAGACCGCTTTATCAACCTGGGGATTGATATTTATGAAGCTGAAGGAAGTTTTCTAGATGAGCATACACTGCAGGTAGGAGAACAGACGATCACCGCTAAACGTTTTGTTATAGCTACCGGATCTTCCCCCGCAGTCCCTCCTATTGATGGTTTAGGCGAAGTGGATTACTTAACAAATGAAACCATATTTTCTCTAAGGAAAAAACCTTCTTCCATGGTGGTGATCGGTGGAGGAGTGATTGGAGTAGAACTGTCGCAGGCCATGAGTCGTCTGGGTGTAGAAGTGACAGTAATTGAAGGAAGTGAACAAGTTTTATCCAAAGAGGATAAGGAAATTTCAAATCTCTCCCAACGATTGTTATCAGAAGAGCTGAATGTTTTAACAAATACTAAGGCTGAACGAGTCGAGAGAGACGGGGAACAGGTGAAAATTCACTATACGAAAGACGGGGCTCAAAACAGCATCACTGCCGATACCATCCTTGTAGCGGCTGGAAGAAAAGCGAACATCGGTAGGCTTGGATTGGACAAGGCGGGTATCGTATCTGAGAAAGGTTCGATCCAAGTGGATGCAGCTTTAAGAACGAATCAGAAACATATCTATGCTGTAGGTGACTGTAATGGCTCTATGCCGTTCACTCATGTTGCAGGAATGGAAGGGAAAATCGCTGTATCCAACGCGGTTCTGGGCCTTTCTAGAAAAGCTTCTTATGAAAAAATCCCGTGGGTTGTCTACACAAACCCAGAGATTTATCATCTTGGTTTGACCGAACAAGAAGCAAAAGAGAAGTATGGGGAAGATTTATTAACCTTTAAAACAAAATTAGCTGATAACGATCGGTTTATGGCCGAACGGAAAAAAGAAGGTCTTGTAAAAATTTTGACAACGAATCGAGGGAAAATCGTCGGAGCTCATGCTATTGGCGACGGTGCTGGAGAATGGATGCAGGAAGTCGGGACCGTTCAGGCCCTCAATAAGAGGTTTCAAAGCATCTCGAATGTTATACACCCTTACCCGGCTAAAAACAATGTCGTCTCTCAAACCGCAGACCTGTATTGGCGAGAGAAACTGTTCGGAAGTAAATGGAATGATCTTATTCGCTGGTATGTGAAAAAATGGAGATAAATAAAGGATCCAAAAATGCGTAGAGAAACGTTTCTCTACGCATTTTTTCTATCCAATATTTTAGTCTTCGTGCAAATGTTCGTCTTGATTCCCCATAAGGCCATAGAAAAACATATGGGTGATCTCTTCACTTAATTCAGGTAAAGAATGATCGAAGAAATCTTCCTTCGAGCGCATCGCCTGGTAGTACATTTCTATATAAAACATAATGGATCGAAAAGAAATATCCGGATGAACGAAACCTTGCGTTTTTCCCTGTTCCACGAGTTCCATAAGTAAAGGAACCGCATCTTTTTGTGTGAAGGTATGAATCAGTTCTTGTAACTCAGGCTGGTCCCTCATCACGGTTTCAAGAAATCCAGGGTCCATATGGAGGATGTTTTCTTTTTTATCTTGAATTACAAAACGAATCTTATCCTTAAAGTCCATATCGTCATTGTGGACGACGTCCCGAAAACGGTCCAATCGTTCGTAAATGAATTTTTTTACCGTCTCGAATAGCAGTTCATCTTTGCCGCCAAAATAATTATAAATGGTGACTTGAGAAACTTGTGCTTTTTTGGCAATTTCCTGGATGCTGACTTTCTGCACCCCATATTCTGAGAACAATTTCAGGGAGGCGTTCAAAATATTCTGCTTTTTGCGTTCTTTCCTTCTTTCAAATCCGTTCATTGTCTACACCTCTTCTTAAACCATCATACACGAAGTTATGAACCGATTCAATTCATACATTTCATTTCTGCACACACTTAATCCAACCATCCCTATTTCACTAACGCTCCCTTTAGTGGAAGACTCAGTTTCGAGACTTTTGTGTAATTCTAGGGCCTCCGGGAAACGATTCGCTTTCCATGGGGCGGGCGGTGAGCCTCCTCAGGCTACGCCTTCCGGGGTCTCACCTGTCCCACACGTCCCATAGGAGTCTCACCGTTTCCCTCCGCCCCTTTACCTTATAAGTGTCTCGAAACTAATTCTAAAAGGGGTAGCATGAATGGTTGAGGGAAGTGGATGATTAGAACACCTGTATTCATTAGGAAGGTTCCAATTCTTCCCCCCTAGGCAGGCGTATAGTGTGTTGTATCAAGCATTTGCGTTTGCTAAACGTCAATGGGATAGAGTTTACATCATTCACTTCTCATAACCACACAAGCTGA
>NZ_JAYLVQ010000070.1:0-278216 GCF_035818575.1 Halobacillus sp. HZG1 | reverse complement strand
TTGATTTTGATGATCTTGCATTTTATACTTCATATTAGAGTTCCTCCTAAGAATTGGTTTATCTGACTATAATCATCTTAGCGAGGGGCTCTTTTTTTATCAAACTTGAAATTTAACGCTCTACAGGAATGCTAACGGGGGCGTTAGTTAAACTATTACTGAGATTAATTTAGGGGGGGATGTGAGTGGGGCAAATTGAATTAAATCGTTATAAATTAAAGAACGGTCAAGAAGTACAAGTAAGAACTGCTCGTATTGAGGATGCTTTCAAAATACTTGAATTTAATAAAGAGATTATTAGCAACTCACCTTATTTATTGACTACTGAGGAAGAATTTCAGCTAACCTTAGAACAACAGAAAGACTTTATAAAAAAGATAGTAAATGATGAAGGAAAGCTTGCAATAGTAGCTGAGTACCGTGGAGATATTATAGGGTTTTTGGATTTCCATAACGGAAACAAAAAAAGAATTAAGCATCAAGGAAGTTTTGGGATGAGTGTCTCCGCTAGATTCAGAGGCAAAGGCATCGGTAAAGCTTTGTTGATGGAATTGCTTAAATGGGCAAAAATTAACTCGTCCATTGAGAAAGTTTCACTTGAGGTATTTGCATCTAATACTAATGCTATATTTCTTTATGAAAAGGCAGGGTTTATAGTAGAAGGTCAAAAACAAAAAGCTATCAAGGATGATTCAGGAAGATACTTTGATCTAATATTAATGGCTTATTTTGCAAAATGAAATACACACGATATATGCAGTTAGAGAAGATTATGTGAAAATTATCTCGAAACTGAGTCTTCCAGAAACGGGGGCGTTTCTGTTATTGGATAAGTAACACTATTTTAAAAGAGGTGTTGAAATGGAATTCATAGCTTTTTTCTTATTTGGATTTTTAGCATGCTTTATCATAAGTTCTATATTTAACTTTGTGTTTAATATGAGAAGCAGAAGGGACTGGATCATTACATTGGTATTGAGTATTGTACTAGGTTTAATTTTCTTGCCTTTCATGGTAGGTTAGGTTGTTTATACTCAATAACTTATGATTTATCTCAATTTCAAGTCTTATAGAAGCGGAGCGTTACTTGAACAATTGCCTTGCGTCTTAATGTTGAAGAATACTTATTATAAAAAGAGGATAGGGGTCTTCAAATGAAAGTGATTAGAATTCTATCAGCTATCCTTGTATTATCCTTAATAGTTTATAGTTTTACAATTGATAACAAACAAATCTTTGTTTCACTTTCTGAACACCCATTTTTAAAACATTCTATCTGTTTCGATTACTAATTTCCATATAAATAAAACTCATTTTGTTACGGAGAAGCCAGATAAAAGATGAAGAGAAGGTTAATCGAGTGAAATTTATTTTTGAAAGCTTCAAAAGTATTAAGGAACCTACATCATCACTTAGCACGACGTATTCTTTGAAGTATATGAACCTAATAACAGTATGTCTGTTCACTAAGCTTATTTGTGGTACAAATCAGAAGGTGGAGCTGTTGCAAGTAAAACTACAAACGAAGATGAATATTTTGAAATTACTCAAGAACAAGGAAGTACATTAAAAGATCTATTTAATAATTAGTTGATAATACTAAAGAAAACCAGGTTCCAGTTTTTTTAATATTGGTGGAAAAATCTGAATATCTTGAATTTGAGTCTTCAACTATAGTGGGAGATTATTCAATAAGACTAATTGCATAGATATGCTCTGTGATATTTTAGTTGTTTTTTATGTATTGAGGAGGGACGACAGATTAAAGTAGGTGAAGTGTTATTACTTATAATCGCCATGGCGGGAGTTTGTACATATCTTTTTTATGAGCCGGACTATTTAATTTATATAACTCTAGCTGCAGGGATTGGCTATTCAGTATTACATTTAATAAGAACATATGATAAAAGAAGGGGTGAAGTATTAGGTAACCCTGACGCTAAATACTATAATACATTTGATACATATCATGACGATTTTTCTAATGGGGATAGTTTTACTGACGATAGTGATAATTAATAAACCATTCTGCAACCAGAGTATGTGTAGATTATCTTGATATTGAGTCTTAAGGAAACGGGAGCGATTGTTCAAGAGTGCGTTCGCCCTTTAATACATAAGCGTAAGTAATATCAGTTGTTAAACCTATTTAACTGACGGATCAGTAAACTTTAATAAATAAAAGGGTTATCATTTATATAAAAATATGTGGGGGTGTAATAATGTGGTTAATATTTGGGGTTATTGCCATAGTAGTAACTTTTATAAATCTTTTTTTGTATGCAGCAGGAAAGGATTATAAGCTTGCTATGGCGTTGGCTTTATCATTTACAGCATTAACAATTTGTGCTGATTACAGTTATCTTAATCGGTGGATAGAAGCAGAAGATTGGGCGGCTATAATGGATGTAGTACCTGGTATGTCAAAGGTATTTTGGTTTTTGACAATTGTTTCTATCTTACTAAATATATCACCTATATTTTTAGAACGAATTCGTAAGAAATAATGGCTAAATATCACGTCATTTATTTAATATTCAACAATTGTGTAAGATTTTATGTATAACTAAAGGGGTTTCAAGTAGAACCGTGAAAGATATCTCGAATTCAAGTCTTACATAAACGGGTGCTTATCCGTAATCGACAAAGATAGAATGTTAGGTTCAAATTTCTCAAAAGAGGTGGTATTATGTGCGTTCTTTATTTGTATTGCTTATAGGTTGTTTAATAGGAATGAATGGTTGCTCTAGCCCTGATCAAATAATAAGAGTTGGACAGCCTAGCACAGAGAATTCTGAAAACGAAAAAGGATATAGCATACAAGGCAGTAGCATTACTCAAGAGATAAAAGATGAAGAGAAAGTTAATCGAGTAAAAGTTATTTTTGAAAGCTTCAAAAGTATTGAGGAACCTACAGACATCACTTTCCGAAAGCCCAACGTATTCTTTGAAGTATATGAACCAAATAACAGTGTGTCTGTTCACCAAGCTTATTTGTGGTACAAGGCAGAAGGTGGAGCTGTTACAAGTAAAACGACAAACGAAAATGAATATTATGAAATTACTGCAGAACAAGCAAGTACATTAAAAGATCTATTTAATCATTAGTTGATCATACTAAAGAAAACCAGATACCGGTTGCTTTTTGGAGTTAACGATTTTAGTTGATTGTAGCGGAGGAAAGTGGGGGACCTGAGCGGTTATGCTGAGGAGGCTCCCATCCCTCCACGCGGAAATCAACAGACGAACTTTATCGTCTAAAGACGACAATCAATGCGAATACAGCCTAAATAAAAGAAGTTAAATAAATGTCTCATTTAACTTCTGAAAGCTTGTTAGAAGATAACTACTTTTGGGGTGTTACTGCATAGATTGCAATACTTTCCTGTGATAAGTATCTAACAATCTCAGGGATTTGTTGTCTTGCAATATTGACTTTAAATCCATATTGTAAGTGTTCAATTTTATCAATAAAAGCAATTTTTTTAAATACTTCTAAAGTGGATTTTTTATCTGCTACTTCAAAATAGACTGAGAATTTTTTGTCACTATAATCAAATGGTGTTGTTTCCAATAAAATCACTACTTTCTATAAAAAATTCTTTATATTTAGTACCTGTTTATTTATTATATAAAAAATATCCGTTTTAAGCTAAAGAGGTCACGCTATTAATAGCTGCCTATGTTTTAATGGCCTGTTTGATCTTGAAACCAAGTCTTAAAGAAACGGGAGCAATGGTTCAATAAGAACAATCGCTCAGGGGCATTTATTGAATGACTAAGGGAACCCATTTTTAATGAGGTTCCCTTTTTAAATCCACTATTATATGTTGTGAGTAACACCGTTTGAAGTTTGTCAACGCTTTGAGAATACAGAAAGCTTTATCAGGTTTCTTTCATCATATGGCGGAAAATGATTGGAGCTAATAAAGAGAAAAGAAGGACACACAACGTTACCCACCAACCAAACGATTTAAATGTGTCTTCAGGAATGATAAATGTGTATCCCAAATAGGATAAGAACAAAATACCTTGAAGTACTTTCAATGTTTTCGCATCGGCTTGATTCTTCTCGGCTACAAGTCTCTCATCCGTCTCCGATACAATAATTTTAGGGTTCTTTTTTATTTTCATTAGTTTAAGGAAGGAAGCTAGTGCTGCACTGAAAGGAATAAGTGATAAGGCTAAGAAGGCTTTGCTGTTAGTAAAAGAAATGGCCGTTGTTTCGAAAATAAACCAGGTGATAAAAAGGGCTAAGCTAACAAATAACGATATACCAATGGTTAATTTAGTTTCCTTAACTAACTTTTCAGCACTCATTGATCATTCCTCCCAGAATAAATCGTCTAATGTTTTATTTAATGCCTTACATATGGCCGTGCACAATTTTAGACTCGGGTTATAGTTGCCAGCTTCAATTAAATTAATGGTCTGCCTTGTAACCCCTACAATATCTGCTAATTTTTCTTGAGAAACGTCGGCTTCAGCACGGGCGATCTTCATTTTTTTGTTTTTCAAAAAAAATCATCCCCTCCTCCTACATTTATAATATTTAACACCTTACAAAATGTCAATTATATTTTACTTTTTGTAAGATGTTTAAAGAGAAGTTTCATCATGGCCTAGAAAAGCATCTGTGACCTGCAAATTTTACCTTTAGGGGAAACTAGTTGATTAAGATGTCCAGGGCCGAAATTTTGGATTTATTAGGGTTGTACCTTGAAGTCGAGATTCCGGGAGGGAATAAGGGAACAGATTCCACAAAATCTATCTCGAACTCGAGTCTTACATAAACGGGTCGATTGTTCACTCGAGCATCAGCCCTTGAAGTCCTTTGTTGTTAGTAATATCAACAAAAAAGGGGAGTGTTTCAACACATGACTCGATTAGGATTCAAATCACGCGCTTCAAAGTTTTCTGTGTGAAGGTAGTTGGTTAAGACTTCATAAAGTTCTTCATCACTCAACTCCTGAGTAGAGATGTTTAACATTAAAAAAAACGGACGCTCTTAGGAGGAGCGTCCGTTTTTTCCTTAGTTTACCGATAGATCATGGATCGATGTTTTCATGTGTTTGGATAGATCCTGAAACAAGTCAGCGCTAAATTCCTTCATAGGGAGAACTTTGAAATCCTGGTCATTTTCAAAGTCTACATATGTGAGTTTAAACCTGGGTTCCTTTATATTGATGGATGTTTCTTCCATTCCTTTCACTTTTTGTACAGTCATCCCCGCTATCCCACCAATCCTTCGGTACTTTTCTTCCTGGCCTGAGAGAAAATTGCCGAGAGAATAAAAAACGAGGCTTTTAGACCCATCCGTATTTTGAATCCATTCCGGTGGCTGCAGCACGTGCGGGTGATGACCGAGGATAATATCTGCGCCTTGCTCCGCGGCAAAAGCTGCCAATTCCTTCTGCTCAGCATTTGGGTGTCTTTCATATTCCTTGCCGAAATGTAAACTCATGACTACGACATCAGATTTGCTGGAAGCCCGCTTGATGTCAGAGGCAATCAGATCTTTATCAATCCTGTTCACCAGGTAAGGCTTCCCATCAGGGGTCGGTACCCCATTTGTTCCATAGGTGTAAGCCAAAAAGGCGAAAGTGATGTCATTCCTTTTGATCGTTGTAACCGTGTCTCTTTCCTCCGGTGACAAGTAGGAACCCACTTTTTTTATTCCTAGGACCTCCCATTGATTAATCGCGTTCTCAATAGCGTGTACACCCCGGTCCAAGGTGTGATTGTTGCTCATAGATACGATATCAATGCCGTTAGCTTTTAACGTATCCCCTAATTCAAAGGGCGTGTTGAAGGAAGGGTAGGTGGATACGCCGATTGCTGCGCCACCCATGATGCTCTCTGAATTCGCAAATGTAATGTCAGCGTTTAAAAGATAGGGAGTGACCTCCTGAAACATAGGATTAAAATCATAGCCTGAAGAAGTCTTCGCATCATTGTACACTTCTTTATGTATTAACAAATCCCCTACGGCTGCGAGAGAAACTTCTGTCACTTCTTTCACTTCTGTCTTGTTCGTTGGTTTGTATAGCGTTCTCATATTGGATGACACGCGTTTTTCCAACTCTGCTTCATTAGATTGAGAGAAGATGGTGGAACCGCCAATGAAACTGGAAATCAAAATGATCACTAAAATAATAAGCAGGCTTTTATTTTTCATCATATCCTCCTGATTTGTAGATATTTTGATTCGGTTTTCCTATAATCCACCAGTAATATTCTTGAAAAAGTTATGTTAAAGAGCATTAAAAGACATAAGCGGAATAGTTTCGACATATTCATATTATTATTATAAAAGAATTGCAAAATTCAGGCAAATTACCTTATTATTATTTATTCTTTCCTAATATCTGTGAAAGAATGTAATAGGAACAAAGTCTAGAGAACCCTTTCATTAGCGAAACGATTCTTAAGGACTCCTCTGTTTGGTTACCTTTGATGTGGATAGGGATGTTTACCACTATAAAGAAGAAGTAGGAAAGCAGTAAGATAAAAGTGTGCAGCACCAGGTCACGAATCCTATTTTGCTTGGTAGGAGGAAGTGCTCTTTAAAATCATGTCACAAGATACTAAAGAAAAGACTGTCGCCGTAATTGGCAGTTGGCTATTTTCGAGTGGATTAAATAATAGTGGAGAACAGATGGGAATTGAAAAATATAAACGGCAGAAGAAAACCAATGAATCATGTTACCCGAAGGAGGAGACTATCATGGAGTTACAGAAGAGGAAGTTCAAATGTTTGTTCGTGAAGATGTTACAAAAAGCCAGATCCCATAGGTGAGGGTTGGGAATGAGTGCTATTTCTCTGCTATGCCATAGATCAATGGTTGCTTGAATCTGGACCTATGAAAGTCGGACGATGCTAAAACCTTCTTAAAACTAGGGTGGTAAGATCTGATAGTTGATTCCTTTGAAAAAGTTTTAGGGTGAAGCTCTGTACATCCTTGAAAATCACTTGGTAATAAGATATTAGATAATGTAAAGATTGTTCATAGTTAACGTCAACGAACCCGATTTCTTTGTAAAACCCAATAGTTATGGTAGGAGAAAAAGGTTTGTTCGGTTTTTTTATATTTTTGTAAGATATTCGAGTTTATCGCGTCTTATATGTAAGGAGGTGAAATGGTGACACAGCTTGAGGATATTTATCATACATACTTTAAAGATGTATTTTTATACGTGTATAGTTTATCTGGCGATAAGCATATTTCTGAAGATATCACTTCAGAAACTTTTATGAAGGCATTAACATCGCTAGACAGTTTCAGAGGTGATAGTGATATCCGTGTTTGGTTATGTCAAATTGCTAAAAACAGTTATTACTCTTATTTGCGTAAGAAAAAAAGCTTTGTAGATTTTGATTCAGTTCCAGAAACAGTTAGTGGAGACAATGTAGAACACGAAATAGCCACTTCAGAAGCGTCTATGAAGGTACACGAAATGATCCAGAATTTAAAAGAGCCATACAGAAAGGTCTTTACGCTCCGTGTATTTGGAGAACTTTCATTTAAGCAGATTGGCAAATTGTTTGCAAAAAGTGATAACTGGGCTTGTGTTACTTATCACCGGGCTAGAGAAAAGATTAAAGCGCGATTGGGGGATTACCGATGAAAATCAGCTGTAATGTGATTAGAGATATACTGCCGTTATATGTCGAGAATATGGCAAGTCAAGATACTAGGGATCTAGTTGAAGAACATATAGCTTCTTGTGAAAACTGCAAAAAACAACTTGAGGAAATGAGAACTGTTGAAGAACCGCCAGTAGATACCGATTTAGCTCCCTTAAGAAACATACAACATACATTGCGAAGAAAAAAGCTGCAAACGATTATTCTTTCAGTCATGGTAACGTTGGTTTTCGCACTGGTTACAATGGCTTACCTGACAACCCCCGAATACATCTCTTATAATGATGATGCGGTTTCAATCTTTGAAAAGGATGACGGAACAGTACTTTTGAATTTTAGTGAAGAAGTCTCTGGATTCGATGTAGAACAATATCCAGCAGCAGACAATTCAGGTTATGTTTATGATATAACAACATGGGGAACGATTTGGCACCAGAAAATAAGCAAAAACAACCTGGAAAATACGGTCTTAAACCCGAACGGGGAAACGGTCGCTTCCATCTACTATTACAATACCGATGGAAGTGAAAATACTTTAATTTATGGAGATCCCATCACGGATGGTTCTGTCATGACGTTACCTCGGCTAGTTTTAAGCTACTATGTGTTGTTTGCTATAGGGTTTACAATTATTTGTGGAATTGGATTGGTCATATTCCGTAAGAACGAGAAAATAAGAAATGGACTAGAAAAAATTATTCTAGTGCCTATCTCCTACGTGTTTGCTCACTTCCTTATAAAAGGTCTTCACTCTGCCACTTACCTTGCTGGACGAGACTTTTATCTAATATTACTAGTCGCCATTTCATTATATTTTGCGTTGTTAGCTGGAAGGAACATATTTAAGAAGTTATCATTTAAGAAGCCGGAAAGAACCTTATAATAGGGTTGCTTTCACTTAGAGTCCACCTTCAACAAAAGAGTGCGTTTGTTGAAGAGCGAGTTGCAGAAAATGATCAAAACTTTTCATAAAACAAATAAAGAAGCCGTTTTGATTTTTTTCAAAACGGCTTCTTTGTAGGAGTTATATCACTAATCTCATTAATTATTATGTTGGTGTTTTTAATTTTCTACGCAATCCTTATTGTCAGTCATTGGAAAAAGAGACGTCAAGGTAAACTAAAAAAAGCTTGCTAAGCTATTGGGAGTTGAAGGTCAACTTCATAATAACTCCGAATCGAGTCTTCACTAACGGGGGCGATTATTCATCTAAGAATGGCTGCATTTTTTATATAGGGTTAAGGATGGTGTTCGATTTCTATAAAACAATTAGTTTGAAACAAAGGGCGACTTTCTTTCGTAGATATATTTGAAACGGATGAAAATATTGAAGAAGGACTAATTGCAAATGTAATTGTGAAGATTAGAGGTGATCAAGGTGCTAAGTCATATTAGATTTTTCTTTTCCATGATTGTCGGCCTTTTATTATGGAATGCATTGTTTTCATCTAATAGCCAGACAATCGTTGATATATTTGGGATCTCTTTTTTAGGAACATTCTTTAAATGGTTGTATGAAGTTGCTTTTGAAAGAGGAGAAGGTACTGAGAAAACTTAAATTAGGGTAATTAATGGAGATGGAAACAATATGAGGTGTCTATGTAAAGAACAAGAAAAAAATGAATTGAAAGTTGAGGGGGATGTGGGAGCAGACCCTATCTGGTGTAATCAATGTAATTGTAACCTTGATCTAGAAGAGGCTCCAATTGAACTCCATTTGAAGTTGGAGTTAATGAAATGGAATGAGGAATATGGAGCATGGATTGATTGGGATAAAGATGGAATCATTCCTAATGGCGTTGAACTTGAAAAAGAGCATAATAAAAAAGGATTGAAACTTACAGAAAAAGTACAGAAAGAACTTGAAGGAAAATATAAAGTTTCATTTTCACCTTCGACATTTGCAAAAGGTATATAGAAAGGGAAGATAGATTACTTCTATACTTGCCTTTCAAATGGGCAGGAAAACATTTATAACCCAGGACGGGCGAACAATGGATAATCTGCCTGGAAAATATCAGAGGAGGTGATGGGTTGAAACAGGTCGTACACACATGGGTTCCGCATGAAGCATGTACCCGTTACATTTCGTTGGATAAATGCACACTCCTGCCTTACTGGATAGAATTGACTTTCGTGCTGCTTTTCCAAAATGATGACGGCTGCTTTAGTGAGTCAGGAAAAAAGATCACCTTTACGTTCGAATCCCCTATAGCCGTGCGGTACTCGGAGGAGGCAGATCGGGAAGACTTAATTCATGCAGATGTTGTTGATGCGGCATCTGTGGCCCAAGACCTTGTGTGGCCTTACTTCAAAGTGGAAAATTCCGAATTCCTGCAATGGCAACTCGATCTTCATGCAGCTATTGGCGACCCGAGTGAGCTGACGTGTTTTGGTTTTACCGAAGAGCACTATTTATTTGAAATTCTTAGTAATGAGGACCCTGTCGTGAAAGTAGATTAATCCCCTCTTTACATAAGGTGTTTTACTGGAGTAAGAAACTTTCCTATGGAGGTAGTATACGTTGAAAGTACTTAAAATAGTGAATTTCATCTTAGCTATTATCGCAATATTGCTGGGGTTCTCTCATCTATTTGTTAACAATTCCCGAATATTATCCGTTATATTTATTCCTTTTTTGTTGATCTTCTTTTTACTAATGGGAGTTGAGCAAGTAAAGACTAATCGAACGAAAAGAGGATATTTATACATTGTTGCAGCTATCCTTTTCGTTTTTCCAGCGATAAAAGTTTTTGCTGACTACTTATAATATAAAATGATGCCTATGTAATTACACAAGTTATTTAACGGGGGTAGTTCTGCTAAATCAGAATTGCTCCCCCTTTTTTATGTGTTGGTCAGGGGAGAAGATGCCTTAGTTTAGATACTAATGCAATAGTTACCTAAATTTTGAAACTTCATCCAGTTTTATTCGTAACTAATAGAAGGAGGGATAATTTTGAAAAACATAAATAAATACGCCCTGTTCATTGGCATAACTACCTTCTTTCTTTGTTTTTTCATCACAAAATTAGGATGAATCTATTTAAGTACATCTTTAGAAATCTATAACAGTATAAATGGCAAGCTGTATCTAGAAGAAGCGGAGTAGGAGAAGTGAATTTGAATTATTAGCATTTCTAATATACATAATCAAAAGAGGTGGAAAGTATGGATAATTCTGAAAAGAGAACTTGCCTTAAATGTGGTAGCGAAATGACTAAATGCTATGTGGCGGAGGGATTTAGGGGACTGCTTGTAAAAAACCCCGAAGGAGATCGGATATTTAGCAACAAGAAGAACACAAATATCAATCCAGTCATTTGCACCCATTGTGGGTTTGCTGAATGGTATGCAGATGAACCGGAAAATTTAATTTGATATATTCTTATTTACAAATATTTTTATACATACTGTCTTTAAAATGAAACCTTAACAAACGGAACAATTACTATAGTGATGGATAACTTCGAGTATTATCTTTCATGGGAAAATTTAAATAGAAAAATTGATAAGTAAAACCGGTTCTTAGATATATTGTAAAGGAACCGGTTTTTTATGCAGTAATGTGCTTTGTCGTTGTAGATCCTCCTTTTCACGAAGCTATCCTATGTAGAAAATCTAAAATCTATGTTAATTGACACAATTTAATACAATTGCTAAGATTACCTTACGACCGTTCGTAAGTTTTGTGGAGTAGTTTAAAAATACTAAAGGAGTCTTATATATGAAGCTTTCTTGGTTTTATGTTTTAATTGGATCTTTATTTGAGGTGGTTTGGGTTATAGGTTTAAAGCATGCCTATAATAGTTTTACGTGGATAGGAACAGGTATAGCCATTTTTCTTTCGTTTGCTATGATTATTAAAGCCACGAAGAATCTAGCCGTAGGAACGGTGTATGCTGTCTTTACAGGACTTGGCACAACCGGTACCGTATTGATGGAAATGGTAGTTTTCGGGGAACCTTTTAAGATGTTAAATGTCCTGCTGATTCTTATTCTTCTCATTGGAGTGATGGGTCTGAAGTTAGTCACTGGTGAACCTGAAGCAGAAAGGAGTGCGGCCTAATGGCATGGGTATTTCTTTTAATTGCTGGAGGTTTCGAAGTCATGGGAGTAACCGGACTGAATTTAATAAACAGACACAAGAATGTTGGGTCTGTGGCCGTATTCGTGCTTGGAATGATCTGTAGTTTCAGCTTCTTGAGTTTTGCTATGCAGACTCTGCCAATGGGAACGGCTTATGCCATATGGACGGGAATCGGAACAGTAGGGTCCGGCCTTGTGGGTATCTTATTTTTTGGTGAATCTAAGCATTGGCTTCGAATTGTATTTATGACGATGGTCATAAGTGCAGCAATTGGATTAAAGTTGATTAATTGAAAAAGCTGTCAAGTATGATAAGAGGATGGTGACTTACGTTGAGCATTACTTCGGTTCAAATTAAAGAAATATCATTGAAAAATTTTGCTCGAAATGGATATGAAGGGGCGTCGATGTCGGAAATAGCTGACGAAGTAGGGATTAAAAAACAATCGATCTATACTCACTTCAAAGGAAAAGACGACCTTTTCCTTACTTTGTGCCAGGATGCATATGAACAAGAAATAGCATTCTTAATGAATTATGTTGAACAAAAGAAGGAGCTTCATTTAAAAAACTTTTTGTACAATCTTCTTATAGAAAGTAAGGAACGTTACGAAAAAGAAGACTCAACCAAGTTCTGGATCCGTACAGCGTTTTACCCTCCGGTTCACCTGACTGACCAGATCATGCGCCTAACCTATGATTACCTGGACAGAGCAGAGGAATTATTGCTTCCTGTTATAGCTTCCGGCCAAGAAAAAGAAGAAGTTGCTGCTGAAGTTGGAAAGAAGCAGGTTGCTTCTGCTTATCTGGCCCTGCTGGATAGTCTTTACGTGGATATGCTATACGGAGGCCCTCATCGCTTAGAGAGAAGGTTAGAGGCTTCGTGGTATATTTATTGGCGCGGAATTTCGTATCGATCTCAGTAAAAAGGATAGATGAAAATCATATACTATGGCGAGTTTATAGATGAAGAAATGTATGACGTATTGCAAAGTGAGTATTGATCTTATAAAGAGTTTCTGATCTTTTATCCAAGTCTTAAACAAAGGGGTGCGATCTTTTTAACAAAAAGATCGCACCCCTTTCATCATGCTTGGATAGCATTGTTAGAAAGCTAGTTTCAATAATGATTAGACATGAAGATGAGCCATTCTCTACCTTGAAGAGTCATTCCATTAAGGTACATCAGTACAGTCACCAACAAACATAACTGGGTTTATATGAGCAGTGAAAGTGGTAGGAAAAGTGTTTCCATGGGAATATGTAGTATTAACGGTCTATAAAGCTAATCCTCCTGCTAACCCTCGGGTGATAGTCACTTCATAAATACCGCTAGGCAGAACATTCCCTGTTGTTCGAGCTGTTCCACGTATAAGGTTGTTACCTTCACAATCAATTTCTATTCTTCGTCCGGGAAGAAAATTGATTGTGTTACCGCCACTACTATCGTACATTTATTTTTTGTGTCAAAAAAGAGGGGAAGTAATCGAAAGTGTAGAAGTAATGTAATTGCCATGTAACATATTTTGGAATTTTTCAACAGTACATATTAAGAAAGAGGAGCAGGCATGACACTTACATTCTTCCGGAAATCGCTGATTCAATTTATTCTTACGTCTATCAGCATTGTTTTGATTGGATCGCTTCCTTATCTCTTCTTCAATATGAAATCTCAGGTGGACGTATTGATGATGATTGAAAAAAAAGAGTTGAATAATACGCTCTTTTTACAGGATACAATTGTGTTTAATGTGCAAGAATATGGTCTCCATATGTGGAATACCGTGAAACGAATGACGACTGGGGGCATGGGAGAGTACTACGAAAGTGGGAGATACTATTCACTTTTTCCTGAGCTATTAGAGTTATTTACGAAGTCTATGATGTATCTGATTTTAGGATTAATACTTGGTCTAGCTGTAGCTGTTGTGATGACGATACTGATTATGTCGTTATCCAGCAAAGTCCGGAAGTTCCCCAAAATGATATTGTTTGTTTTGGAATCCCTGCCTGACATCTTTATCATTCTAATTCTTCAATTATTAATCATTTGGATCTACAAAAAAACAGACCTTCTTCTATTCAATATCACCAGTACTTTGGATGGCGAACCTGTCTTACTTCCCATCCTGGTTTTATCACTTCTGCCTGGGATTTATGTCACGAAGTACTTGTTATTGGCATTTGAGTATGAAGAAAAACAACCCTATGTGAAGTTAGCCTTAAGCAAAGGACTAAGCAAATGGACCATCCTGTTCGTACATATGTTTAGAAATTCTGTCCTAACGCTATTCAATCATTTTAAAAGTATTTTCACCTTTGCTTTGGCTAATCTTTTGATGTTGGAAATCATATTTGATATAGAAGGGTTTATGACGTTCATTTATAAAAATAGTGTGTTGAATCCGGAAATACTGACGATCAGCTTATTTCTTGTGTTTGTTCCGTTTTTTATCGTTTTCACAATTATCCAATGGGTATTGGAGTCGAAGTTTTTGCAGTGGGGTGGAACTCTTGACTAGGAATAGCAAAATCTTAGTTTTCATCGGGGCTGCTTACCTTATTGGGTTAATGGTAGCAAGTTTCGGTTACAGTCATTTCATAGAACCGGAACTAGCAAAGCCGGAGAAATTATTAATTGATGATGACGGAAGTCTTATTGCCATGGCGCCATTTCCACCCTCCATGGCCTATCCATTGGGAAGTGACATTGACGGGAACAGCTACCTCACCAAAATCATAGAAGGGGCGAAATATACGATTGGTCTTTCCGTTATTATTGCTTTAGGGAGAGTTCTTTTATCTTTACTGGGTGGCTACCTTTTATTTTTACTTCCGACTTCAATGAAACGTACGTTTAAAGGGCTCTCGGATGCGCTGCCCTATGCTCCAGTCACTGTCTTCACTTATATATTAATCACGCCGGTTATTTTAACTTTTAGTTGGAGCTACGATTTGACAACCAAAATTGTATTTCCATGTTTAGTAATCATTGCAGTGAGCGTCCCTGTGTTGTCTTTATATGTACAGGAAGAGATCGACCTCGCTTCCAATAATGAGTTTATTGATAGTGCGAGAACGATGGGTGCGAGCAGGTTTCACATATTTAAAAAACATATTGTCCCTTTTCTTACCCCTAAAGTAGTAGTAACCTTTGTTCAGCAAATGGTACAAACACTCATTATTTTTGCTCATTTAGGGCTTTTAAATGTATTTATAGGAGGTTCAGAAACAAGGGTTATGGAGTACGATATTGATACGGGAGATGCAATTACTGAAACGTTTTCCATGTCAAATGAATGGGCAGGTATGATCAGTGATAACTTTCAATACATAAGGTCTTTTCCATGGATGGTTCTTGCTCCTGTTACGGCCTTTGCTTTGACAATTCTGGCCATTAATTTCATCGCGTATGGGCTGAAAACGAACCGGAAACCTAAAAGAGTAAATGTACCGCAGGAAAAATTTAAGACTACAAGTATGTCTTTGGACAAGGAGAAACTTCGCATGGTCAAGTAACATGACTCTTTAAGGTATTCCATAACAATTGGAAGTTCCTTTTTATAGGCAGATCGATCATAAAACTATATCCCAATTACCCCCCCTTTTTCGATTAGGGAAGAAGGGTTTTTAGTTCTTCTCTTCTCTCAGGTGAATAAGCTTTAATTGGGGAATCTTTGGGAGGAGTGGGTGTGATGAACCAATATGGAAATCCGGATATGTTGGCATGGCAGGCTGCTAAATATGATATGCTCGCCAACTATTATAAGTATTTGAATCCGCAAAAACATGTGCACTATTACCACATGCATCTACAATGTATGCAGCAGTGGTTGATGAGTGAGCGAAGTGATCAAATGATGGGGATAGTCGGCTCCCCGGCAAAAGTGAGAGTTCTTCACGCGTCTCCAGATGCACCAGCTGTTGATGTGTATGTGAATGGTCAGAAGGTCTTGGAAAACGTTTCTTATAAGCAGCAAAGCGACTACTTAGAAGTTCCGGAAGGCCAGTATAAAATCGATATTTATCCGGCTGGGAACACCAATCAGCCCGTACTTTCGCAGAACGTCGGCGTAGAGGGCGGGAACATGTATACCGTTGCCGCTGCTGGAAAACTAAACAACCTCCAACTGATTGCAGTCATGGATAATGACGCAGTGTCTAATGGTAAAGCTAAGGTTCGTTTCTGGCATTTATCCCCGAATGCACCTGCTGTTGACATTGCTGTCAAAGGAGGAGACGTTCTCTTTAGAAACATCCCATTTGGAAAGGCTACCCGCTATTTGACTCTGCCGCCAACCACTGTCGATTTGGAAGTCCGCGTGGCAGGAACCAATCAAACGGCTTTAGAAGTACCTGGAGTAAGTGTAAGCCCGAATCAGATATATACAGCTGCAGCGTTAGGTTTAGCTGGTGGTCAACCACCGCTGGAAGCTATGTTTCTACAACCTTAAAAAACAGGCATAGTTTATGCCTGTTTTTATTTGTACTCTTTTTAGAAATTGGATTTGCTGATGTTTGTTGTGTCGAAATCGAATCTCCAATAAACGAGTATCTCCGTTTGAAATAATTTTACTTGTAGTGATTTTACAATAGGTTACCCGATGAAATTAATTACAAAATATGGATGGTGTGGTACGGTTATATAAATATAGTTCAACACAATAGTTGTTTTTTCACGGTTACACGAATTTGCTACGTATATGTCTTACAATTAGAAAGGAGGGAGTAAAATGAAAAACATAGTCATGTATTTCATTTTATTTACTGTATTGATTCACGGTGTACTGGATATATTTGATGGAGTTGATTTGATTTACCGATTAATTAATTTAAGTTTTTTACTGTTTATTGCTGTTGTCGTTCATATATTATCAACAAAGAGAAAGAATGGCGCTGGAAACACTCAACTATAGAAACAAAGAAGAAATTTTTTGTCTTTCGTTGGTATTTTTCTTCTAAATTGAACTGCCATCAGAAAAACGAACGTTTACGTGTTTTTCAGATGCGCTGCACTATGTTTCAATTACTGTCTTTACAATCAATCTTATCCTGTGACAAAGAATAGGAATTTCATTATCCATACGTCCACCGAGAGGTCATTGCGAAGAGAACTTAGCAATAAAGGGGGAGGTATTTTGAGGAAAATAAAGATCGCCTATGTTCTTAACACGATTTTCAGCGGCTTCATTGCGATTCTTATATCCACTTTTTTTGCTGGGGGCACAATAGCCGAGAACTATACCGACAAGACCTGGGTGGCCCCGGAGTTTTTTGTAATATTGCCTATATGGGTTCTGGGATGTTTACTTGGATTGCTTGTTTACAGGAGTAAAGTCCCTGGAATCTATTTGTTTATCTCTATTCTTATCACGTGGGCTTCTATACCAGTAGGAATACATTTTGGGTTTAATCTAGCTACATAACCAGCATTCCATGACAAGAGGTCGGTGTTTATAAATACTTTAATTACAAATGGCAGGGTGAATGGACATGATAGGAATAAGTATAGCGACAAAGTGGGAATATGAAGCGGCATTGGAATACTTCAGCATAGAAGATAACGAACGTTTCGGTTATCCTTATGGCGAGTATTTCATGAGGACGATGAACAATAATGATCTTGTTTTTTATAGTACCGGTGTAAGAAAAGTAAATGGTGTTGGTGGGAATCAGTTTATGATTTCTAAATTTGATCTAACTAAAGTCATTGTCGCTGGAACATGTGCGGGAATAGATGATAAGTTCAGTACCCTGGATATTTTGGTACCAGATAAAGCCGTTCAATATGACTGCACAGTAAAGGAAATCGAGCCTTTTCTTAAAAAATCCTTCATCATCGACATCGATCTATCCAAATATGGAAATGATTTTCATTTCGGAACCATTGGCACTGCTGATAAAGCAGTAGTCATGTGGAAGGACTATTTAGAACTGAAAGAAAACAATATAATCATAGCTGATACAGAAGCGGGTGCCATTGCTTATATCTGTAAGAAGAATGATGTAGAGTGCATTATTATTAAAGGAATATCTGATTTTCCAACAGAAGAAAGTAACTTTGATAAATTTGAGACCAATAGTGAACAAATGAATATTTATATAGAAAACACTCCAAAAGTTATGAACAAAATATTTGGCGAATATTTAAAGAGGTTTGTTTGAGATATAAAGCTTACTTTGTTCTACGTTCAATAGCAATTATTAAAAAATGTTCTTATGCTAAAACTGTTGAGGGTGTTAAATCCACTTCAAGTCTGGAAGAAGGATTGGTTCCAGTTTCAAGTAATATATATGGCTCTATCGGAAATTCATGAGAAGTCGTCAACCATCAGCGGAGGATGTGTTAGCTGTAGATGGATTGTCCGTATATGAATCTCGTTACGCTAATCACCTTATCGAAAGAAAAATTCATATGAAGTATAGTGGGAGATACAAAACATTTCACATTATTGTGGTAACGAAGAGTTATTTCAAGAAGCCCGTTATAGAAGGGGGGCCTCCAGAACAATGGAGGGTCCTCTTTGTTGTTTTTGAATTTCCTTGTTTCACTAAATTTAGAAAAATTTTGTTTGAAATTCCCGCAATTTATGTCACAGTGTGATATAGTTGTAGTGTGACATACTTAAAAATGGAAAAAGGGGCTGAATGAATGAGAAAGCCAGAAAAAACATACATACCTATGACCGAAACGGCTTTCTACATCTTGCTTGCATTAACGGAACCCCGCCACGGTTACGGCATCATCAAACATGTGGAGAACCTGACAAATGGAAGAATACGTTTAGGCTCGGGGACTGTTTATGGCACGTTGACGAAGATGCAACGAGATGGTTTGATCGTCAAGTACGCGGATGGTGAGCGAAAAAAAGTATATGAAGTTACAGAAGACGGTAAAAGGATCATGAGAATAGAGATAGAAAGGCTGAATGAACTTTACACTAATGCGGTTCGTTATAGGGAGGATTTTTTATGACTACATCAATCTTTCGTCCATTTTGGAGTTATGACCCGATTAAAACGGAACAGTGGCTTGAGAAGAAAGCGAGTGAAGGGTTAGTTCTGAGCGGCTTCAATCGTTGGTCAAGAAAGTTCCATTTTGAAGAAGATGATCCTAAAAATTATACATTTAGACTTTATTATGAGAAGGTGGATCACTTCCCGAAGGCTTTAGAAGAGTCAGGATGGGAATCGATTACGAAAGAAGGTCGTTGGAGAATGATTCGCCATGAAGGCGCTGCGAACAGGGAGCCCTCAAGGGATCATGTGGCTTCTAGGAACAAAGTTCATTACTATATTTTTCTGGCGGTTTTGATTTATATGCTCCTTTCCGCTGGTTTGGTTGGAATCCTGACACTCTCCGTATTTTTAGGTGGGGGATCTGCGACGTTCGTTCCCAGTCCATATTGGGCCATAACCATTACCGTAGGGTTGACACTTTGGACGCTGGTTCCTTACTCGACACTGAAATTACATAAAGGATTGAAGAAACTTAAAGTGGACCCTTTATTTTCTACTGAAGAGAACTCAAAACCTATTACATTCACAAAATGGCGGTTAGCCTGGGTGTTTGCTCCTGACCGTTTAGAAAAGTGGTTGGAGCGTATGGAACAAAAAGGATATCACTTGGAGAAGGTAAGCAGATGGGGGATTCGGTTTTCATTCAGTGAAGGAGAACCAAGAATGGTGAGTTATGCAGCTGATTTTCAAAAATCGATTGAATCGGACTATTTCTATATGCACAGCGACCGGGGGTGGCGTCAATTGTTCCACTCTACCTCTACGTTCATGTCTTGGACGTTATGGGCGAAAACGTATACGAGTGAAGAGGATAAACCCCAGCTGTACAGTGACCCCCATCACAAGTTAAAGCATGCCAAGCGTGTGACTATATGGCAGGGAGGCATTTTCCTACCATTGACGATTTTATATATAGGATTAATCACAACGAATATCCGTACGATTCTTCAGGGAGGCATTTTTGACTCTACCTTTTGGATATTAGTGGTGCAAACGATCGTCGTCATCGAATTCGGTTATTTTTCTGTTCGGTCCTTTTTGTATTATTGGCGAGTAAGGAAGAGCATACAGTGAATGGGAAAGTATAACTCTGATCCTTTAATATCATTGAATACATAAAAGGAGAAATTGAAGACTAGAGAGGATTTTAGATATCTTTAAAAAATTATTCGCTACGTTTTATGTAACTCTTCTCATTTATTATTTGAGAATGAACCTCCTAATAAAAAAAAGAGAAAACATACACAGCATGTTAAAACGCGTAGAAAAGAAACTGATAGATTCCGGTCTAATGAATGAGAATTTTGAACAGGGTACGGTCAAGCCTGAAAATAAAACCATTGAGCGGCTGCTTCATGGTTTTTGGGTGAATCGATCCTATTCAGAAGAAGAAGGATATTACGGATACGTGGCTGATTCATTGATTGAAAAGAATACGCTGTTTTGTTGAGGGTTTCGCTCTTTTTTGCGTTTGTCTTTGTGTTATTGTGGCTCGGTATCCGAATATATGTGATGTATTTCTATTCCATTTCAGGAATCATCGCAATGGGAATGTTCGTTGGCCTGTTTGCAGCTCCGTTCTTCGGTTTATTAAGTGCTATTTTGATTCCAGGGTGGAAAAAGTATCCCTTAATACTCTTGAATCTGGGTCTGCTGATTTTTATCAATTTCAGTCTGGTATAGGATGATTTGGACTTTTGACAGTGTCCATGTTTTTCAATACGAATGGAGATGATTAAAACCATAACCAGTGAAAAAGAAAAGCGTAGGAAACCAAGATTTGAAAATCCGGTTTCCTACGCTTTTTCCTTAGTTAGAAGTCTGAAACAGTAGGATTATACTTTGATCCAAACTTCTTTTTCACATTACTGAACAGCAGCTTGTACGTCGATCACTCCGTTCCCATAATAGAAGGAATCACCAAGAGGTACAGCTGTGTCAATCAATGTTTGACGGATCTGGTCATTCGTCAATGTAGGATCATCTGCCAATATGAGAGCAGCTGCCCCTGCGACATGCGGGCTTGCCATGGAAGTACCATTGTAGCGGTCATAATTATTACCTGGGACAGAACTCAAAATATCTACACCAGGAGCCATCACTTCAAGCTCTTCCCCGACACTGGAAAAAGAAGCTCTATTATTGGCGCTGTCTACGGCACCAACAGCCATAGCTGCTGTATATTTCGCAGGATAACCGATGGTGTTTTTCTTACCTTTAGACCCTTCGTTACCAGCAGCAGCTACGACTAATACGCCTTGAGCATCAGCATTGTTCACCGCTTGTTCCAGAGTGGCTGAACCACGGCTTCCTCCAAGGCTCATGTTAATGATGTCCATGTCATTGCTGATGGCCCACTCAATTCCTTGAGCAATTCCACTGTAAGAACCGCTGCCTTCACTGCTTAATACTTTAACAGCGTAGAGCTCAGTGGATGGTGCTACACCAAGCACACCTAGTGTGTTGTTGACACCTGCAACCGTTCCAGCTACGTGAGTACCATGACCATTACCATCCACTAAGGCGTTCGGTTCACCACTGACAAAGCTCTCTCCGCCAGCTACGTTCAAGTCTTCATGTGCTCCATCGATCCCGGAGTCCAGAATCGCTACCTTTACACCATTCCCAGTCGTTCCTTGAGCTTGTACATCATCCGCATTAATTTGGGAGATTCCATAGGGCGTCGTTTGACTCGTTGCCTGTGCGGTGTAATCTTTCTCTACATAGGCGATATTAGGGTTGTTGGATAGGGCTTTTACTGCTTGTTCCGGCAGCTTGGCATGGACGACATTCATATATTTATATTCATGAAGTACTTTTCCTCCCAAGCCTTTGACAGCCTTTTGGTTCACTTTTGATTTAAAACCAATTAAGTATTCTTCGACCTGTGCCTTTTGCTCCGAAGCTTTTTCAACGGAAGCTTGGGCTATGTTATTGAATGAAAAGGCTAAAGCTAAAGCAAACACTAACACAATCCCGGCTACTTTCCACATGTGTTTACGCATCGTATTCCTCCTTTGATTTCTATTCAGATTGAGTTATATTCTGAATAGTATAAATATTATGATAACATGAATAGGAGGACAAGTGTTTGGGAAATATGGATGTGAAAAAAGCCTCTTAAAGGGGTGTTGAAAGGTCGACTTGGGCAAGTTTAATCATGGGATTGATTCTGCCGCATCATTTTTAGATCATCGGACGAGCAATTAAGAATGAGCTTGCTTGTGTAAGGTATTTCATGGAGAACAGTGTGGCTGGTTCTGGGAAAACCACATTCTTACAACATTAGAAAAAGAAGGATTCGTACGTCTTTCTATTGATGAAGAAATATGGACTGCAAATGGTCGTTATGGAATTGATTTCCCCGTTGAAAAATTGGATGCCTACAAGATAGAGGCAGAAAGAAAATTACAACATCGTTTAATAAAGTTGATTCATGATAAACAACCTGTGGTCATTGATTTCAGCTTTTGGAATCGGGCAAGATGGGACCAGTATAAAAAACGAATGGAATATTGTGGAAGAAGATGGAAACTTATTTATTTAAAAGTTCATCCTGATGATTTGCGTGAGCGACTTAAGTTACGTAACAAACGTTTTGATGCAAATTCCTTTCCTATTTTCGAAGAATTGTTATCTTCTTACCTTAAGGGGTTTGAAATCCCAAATGGTGAAGGAGAGATCGGCATTGAAAATCAAATCCATCCCCTAGCACAATTGGTTTATATTCCATTATATCTTGAAGCGGAATTTTCCAGGGAGAAGGGGCGGTAGTTGGACAGCAGCTATCGTTTATGTATTAACGGAGCAGTAACATTCTAGTGGTTTATTCATTGAAGATCTTCCGATTCAAATAAAAGGAATGGATTTATTAATCCATTCCTTTTTCATGCGCTCCGACGATGGAAGAGGAAGCTATTATTCTGCCTCATACCCTGGTTCTGTGCATCAGCCTCTTTTTTCTTTCTTTTTTATAATCCATCATAAAAAGGGTAATAATAAGAACTACTTCTACGATGGATTACACCGAAGATAGATTTTTTGAAAAAGAGGTAGGTATTTTGAATAGTAAAATCATCCCGTTTACATTAACGCTGGCAATATGGTTTATTTTTGCTGGCCGCGTGAATCTTCAAATCCTTATGGTGGGTACTATTGTTTGTTTGATGATCTCGTTTATGTTGACCAACCGTCTGTTTAGGTTAGGACATCGGACATATAAATGGAAAACAATAGGTATAAAAATATATGGCCTATTTTTGCTCATTCTTATTTATCTATTTGATGTTTTTCAATCTGCGGTCAGAGTATCCGCGCATGCCTTTGAAATAAAGCCGTCATTTTCCCCTCGTATCGTTATAATGGAAGGCTCGTTTGATAAGTCAAACCGTATTTCCGTTTTAGCCAGTTTCATTACGTGCAATCAAGGGAGCCTGGCGATGGATTTCGATCATTTAAACAATAATTACCTTATTCACTGGATGGATGTTCAAAGTGATCAGGAGGTAGAAGAAAAGAAAACACGTATCCGTGAACATGAGAAATTAATAGCGAAATTATTTGATTGAATCCGTTTAGAATCCCTGTTTTCTGGAGTGTGATGGACGTGCTTTATTTAATACTGGCTGTTGTCTTATGTGTGATTTTAACTTTTTACAGGTTAGTTAAAGGGCCTTGTCTACCTGATCGAATGGCTGCTATGTATTCAATTGGTGTGATGTTTTTATTGGTTTTGGTTTTATTGAGTAGTTATTTTGAAAGGAAACTGTTGATCGATGTGGCTTTAGTTTATGGAGTTTTATTATTTATCAATGTTTTAGTTATGGCTAAATATTTAAGAGAAGCTTAAAAGGAGGAGCTGGTGATTGATTTTCTTCATCATTTAAGACAAATCGTTGCCTATGTATTTTTTTTAACAGCGTTTTATTTTTTGTTAAGTACAGCAGTGGGAATGATGCGTTTTCCTGATTTATATACCCGGTTACATGCAATGTCTAAATGTTTAATGGCCGGAGGTATATCCGTTTTCATAGGGTGTATCATGCTGGAAGAGAGCGGGCTTGTTTCTTTAAAATTAATGGTCATTTTAATTTTTTTACTACTGACTAATCCCATAGCCATGCACGTCATAGCCCGCCTTTCCAGTCCGTTACATTTTCTACATAAAACACATGGAAAAAAGCAGAGCCATGAGTGATTGGAGGTAAGGTCATGATCGATATCATTTTTAACCTGTTACTGATCTTTTTAGTGATTACCGCATTTTTTATCGCATTTAGTAAAGATCTAGCTCAATCAGTCCTTACTCTTCCCATATTTGGTACTATACTCGTCGTTATTTTTGTCATCCTCCAGGCTCCAGGTGTCGCTTTGGCTGAAGTAGTCATGACGGCTGGCTTAACGACTTTGTTTTTTGTCATTACGATCAATAAAACGGAGCATGGTCGGAATGATTAAAACAATAGAAAGAGTAAAGACCTTCTATAAAGCAGGCCTTATGATAACGCTGGCTATTTTCTTAATCGCCCTGTTTTACGACATGCACAATCTGGATAGCGGTCGTAAAAGGTATTTATCTGAACATTATATTGCGAAAGGGGTAGAGGAAACGGGGGCGATCAACTTAGTTGCCTCTATCCTGTATGATTATCGGGCTTTTGATACGTTGGGGGAAGCAACGGTGATCTTAGCGACTGCTGCTATTTTGTCCTTTATGGTGCCAATAAGAAAAGCCTTCCTATATAGAAATGATTTTACGATTATTGTAAATCAAGCGATTAAATGTTTGCTTCCATATTTAGCGGTTTTAGGAGCATACTTAATTGTATTCGGTCATCTAAGTCCTGGCGGAAGTTTTGTTGGAGGGGTGGTTATTTCTATTATTCCCATTCTGATGACCATCGCCTATGGGGTTGGAATTTCTGAATATAAATTCAAACCTGAAAAGGAAAAGTTAGTCGAATCTATCGGGTCGATCGGTTTTCTTTTACTGGGATTAATAGGAGTTGCGACCGGGGCTGGTTTTCTCACTAGTGGACAAGGCTCTATTGGTCTGGGTTATCCGGGAGAGTTAGGGAGTGCCGGGTTTATCCCATACTTAAATGTTTTGATTGGGATAAAAGTAGGGGCGGGCCTGGCCATTATATTCAATAGTTTGATGAAGGAGAAATAACCGTGGATATACCAAGTGTCGCCGTCATCCTTTTATTTTGTCTGGGAATGTTTACGATTATTACGAAAAAAAATTTAATAAGAATCGTTCTTGGATTTACAATTGTCGAATCTTCTCTAATTTTATTATTAATGCTCATTAGCTATAAGCCGGGTGGAACGACTCCGATCCTAGACAAGGATTATGACATGGTCGTTGATCCTATTCCTCAAGCACTGGCCTTGACTACCATAGTCATTGGGGGAAGTGTTACCGCTGTGATGCTCGCGTTGGTGATGAAGTTATATACAAGATATAGAACGTTAAATATTGATGAAATTCGAAAGTTGAGAGGATAATTTTCTTTGCAGGAGGTTAATAATGGAACTTGTTGTCTGGGTAATCATTTTACCTTTATTAACCACATTTTTACTTGGGATTTCTAAAATCTATTATAAGAAAGCTCTTTTCCCTCTAGTGATCGGTAGTGCGGTCATTTATCTTTTTGTATTGATTTTAGTGTTCATCAATAGTTCTTCTCCCATGGTTTATAGTGTTGGGCAATGGGGGCGGTTGGGGATAAATTTAATGGTCGATCCGTTTTCCACTTTGTTTTTGTTCATCATTGCGTTGTTGTTCTTACCGGTTATGATATTTTCCCTGAAATATATCAAAAATCATAAACATAAATATTTCATTTTTTCTTATTTGATGATAGCCGGTATTGCGGGAATGATTCTTACCACCGATCTATTCAACCTTTATGTATTTCTGGAAGTCAGTTCTCTAAGTTCGATCGCATTGACTGCGCTGAAAAATACGGATAAAGGGATAGAAGGTACGTTCAAGTATTTGATGATGTCTACTTTAGGCAGTTTTTTTATTTTGCTCGCTACCATACTCACTTATTATGTAACAGGCACTCTGAATATGGCAGAAATTTCACTGGCTTTTCAGGATCTTCCTTTTAACATGAAAAGCACCCTAATGGGGATGTTTGTGTTTGGCTATGTCACGAAGATCGGGTTGATTCCTTTCCATGCCTGGATCCCGGATGCGTATGAGGATTCGCCTATCCCTTATAATGTCTTCTCATCGGGGCTGGTATTGAAATCTGAGATCTATGCATTAATCAAAGTGCTGTATCTTATGTTCGGAATTGATTTTTTAGATGAAAGTGGCATGTTACATATCGGTGTTTTGTGGGGGGTCATGACTTTTATTGTCGCTCATTGTTTAGCCTATCAGCAAACGAATTTAATACGGCTTCTTGCCTATTCAAGTATTGCCCAGATCGCCTATATCATGATCGGGTTATTTATGGGCAGTGAAGCTGGATTAATCGGTGGGAATTTTCACATTCTCAATCATGCCATCATGAAAGGGACGCTATTTTTAGTGGTCGCTATTTTTAATTTCAGTCTAAGCGCTGTGGATATTAAAGATATGAAAGGACTGGGTTATAAATTCCCCCTACTTTCCTTTATTTTTGTGGTGGCTTCCCTTGCCATCGTGGGCCTGCCTCCCTTCAATGGATTTATCAGTAAATGGCTTATTGTCGAAGCAGCTCTGGAAGCGGGGTTTGGTTATGCCGGTTTTTTTATTCTGGTGGGAACGCTGCTATCCTGCTCCTATTATTTGAAAGTAATCGTCAGCTTATATACAAAAAACGAAGAAGAACAAGGAATGGAAGCCCCAGGCTTATCTTTACAAGTACCTACTATTTTTCTTGGGCTGTTATGTATGGTATTCGGGTTCATACCTGCCCTGCCTTTAAGCCTCATTAATAAGATCCCGAAATTTTTACTGGACAATGGGGAATACATAAGGGTATTGCTAGGAGGTTGAAGATGATGACTCCAGGTTTCTTATATATGACAGGTGCTTTGCTATTATTTCTGCCCCTGAATAATAAAACCAGATATCTACTATCTATCCTCATCACTGCAGGAGCCCTGATGGTTACGTTTTCTTTACACCCCGGGGATCGTCTGCAACTGGATTTTCTCAAATACACCCTCATTCCTCTTGAAGTAGATCCGATCAGTAAATTAACCGGTTTAGTTTTTGCTGTTGGTGGCGTTGCTGCTGTTACTTATTCCAATTTTATAAGTGCCTTCGGTAGTTTACGGTTGATATTTGTGTTTATTGGGAGTGCCCTGACCGTCGTTTTTTCAGGTGATCTGTTTACTTTGTATATATTCTGGGAGTTAATGACCATCAGTTCCTCTTTATTGATTATCACAGCAAATGATGAAACGAAAAGGACGGGCTATTATTACTTTCTCATGCACCTGGCAGGAAGTTTATGTTTGCTGTGGGGAATCTTCATCCAGTATTCGGCCACAGGTCGCTTATCTCTGAATGCGATAGAGGCAGGAATCCCTTTTTTCATAATTGCCATAGCCGTCAAGCTGGCTTTTGTCGGTTTCCATACTTGGATGCCATTGGTCTACAGCAAGGCCCCTTTTTATGTGGCCGTCGTTTTGTCCATCTATACGACAAAAGTGGGAGTCTATGTAATGAGCGTGCTGGTTCCTGATATCCATTGGTTGGCCTATGCTGGTCTCATATCGGCTTTGTTTGGAATAATCATGGCTTTAAGGCAAACCCAGATTCGGAAATTATTAAGCTATTCGATCATCATCCAGGTTGGTTATATGATTATAGGAATTAGTGTAGGCACCACAGAGGGCACAACGGGAGCTGTTTTTCACCTTGTTAACCACATTCTTTATAAAACGGTATTATTTATGGCAGCAGGAGTGGTTATTTATACAACAGGGAAAGATCACCTCGAAAATTTAGGAGTGTTGGGTAGAAGACTCCCCATCACATCCGTCGCTACCTGGATCGCTTTTCTTGGGATTGCCGGCGTTCCTTTTTTTAATGGATACATGAGTAAAACCATTATTAAAGAAGCCATACAAGAGCCACTACTCACCTGGGGTTTGAACGTGATGAGTTTTGGAACATGCCTCCTGTTTTTAAAGTTTATGTACTATGCATTTTTCAAAGGTAGGACCATCCCCTTACAAAAGAAACCAACGATCAGCATGCAGGCAGGTTTGGTATTTCTAACATTAATGATGATCGTGGTCGGTATTCACCCCACGGTATTAGAAAACGTAACGTCTATGACCGTAGATATTCATTATTTCGATACCAAACATATGGTAAGCGGTGTTCAACCGTTTCTCTGGTCCATTCCTTTCTTTATTTTATTTAAGCAATATTTCTTGAAGGACCCTAAGAGGCTTCCGTATTTTGATATTTATCCTATTATAGGTAATGTTTTCGTATTTATAGGTTATAAGCTGAGTCACTATCATGACGGAAATCTAAATAGATATTGGTTATGGGCAACGACCACTTTGATCATTTTATGGTTATTAATGATTTAGTCCTTTGTCTTTTAACTCGGATCAGTGACGAGTATTCAATGGGGCGATGGTACTTTTAATCAATGGGGGTGGGTAGGATGTCAAAGAAGTTGTTTTCAATCATATCGGCCATTTTGTTCATATTCACCGTCTTTCCTCTGGTAGCTGGGTTAACTCAATGGGGGAATGGAATCTTCACAACTATTTTAGAGATCAGTATTTTTTTCCTTTCACTTTTGCTGCATTGGGATTAGTTGCGGGTTTATTTGGACTTAAAGGAAGTGTGAAAGTCAGTCTTGTCATCTTGAATATGATAGGGCTCAGTCTTTCTCCTTTTTACTATTTGTGGGAATCATTGGTTTTCAACAACCTTAAAAATCAAATTCCAGTGAAGGTTTTGATAATGGGAGATTTGCATCGAAAAAGTAAAAAAAGTAATGGCTAAAACCATGAGCGCAGTCCACTTTCATACTATTCTAGGAGCAGGATGATCGGACGACAACGTTTGCGTCCATTCGTCGTGCTTTTGTTCTATTTCCAATGGATAGGTTTGGTCCATAGTATTGCAGGGAAATAGTGGCGTATTCGGAGGTGCAGCTTATGAAAAAACATCGGAAATGGTGGATCGGACTGCTTGTCCTGGTTGCCATAGGTCTTGGAGTGTTCGGATTCCAATCATCCATGTCCCACCAACAGGAAGAACAAATCGTCGCGCTCGGCGATTCCCTGACTTATGGAGTGGGGGATGAGAGCGGACATGGATATGTCGAGAACCTGCAGCAGTGGTTCGATAAAAATCATGACGATCCGGTCACTGTTGATAATTATGCTATTCCCGGCCAGCAAAGTGATGGAATGCTCGGTCAGATGAATGAGGCTTTTGTCATGAAGTCGATCGAACATGCGGATTATATTCTATTCTTTATCGGAATGAACGATATCATCAAAAGTAATGGAGGGGACCTTTCTCCATTACATGAAGATAAAATCGCCATCGGGAAAAAGGATTATGAGAAGAATGTCAAAACGATACTGGATCAAATCCGAGAGGAAAATCCAGAGGCGCCGATTTTGTTTCTAGGTTTATACAACCCTTATCCGGACAACGCTGAAATCGGTCAAATCATTAAAGACTGGAATGCAACGAGCGAGTCAATGGTTGGATCTTATGAGAACGTCACGTTTATCCCGACGAACGACTTGTATGAAGAGAAGTCCTCGCGTTATTTCAGTGATGAAGTCCATTTGAATGAACAAGGGTATGAGAAGCTGACGATGCGGATCATCAAAGCTTATGATTTCAAATAAGGCATGAAAAAAGGGCTTCCTTGTGAGGAAGTCCTTTTTAAAAGCTTTTAATTGGGGATGAATCCTCCCAGTTGGAAGCCGGTCCAGGCTAAGGCGATTCCAAATGTGTAGCTGAGGACAGTGTACAGGATGAATGTTTTCCAGTTCTTTTTGAAATGAAGCTGGACAGACTCCAACTTGAAAGTGGAAAAGGTCGTCAAAGCTCCCAGGACACCTGTGCCGCCAAAGAGTACCCAGAATGTTGAAAGATCCAGTCCAGTGAGCAGACCCAGGATAAAGGAGCCGAGCAGGTTGACAAAAAGGGTGGCGACAGGGAGAGTGGATGCTGTACGTTTGCCGATCCATTGGCTGATTCCATAGCGGAGAACCGCACCGATGAATCCTCCCGCGCCAACGAGGATTAGTTTAATAAACATCAGGCACCCCACCTTCTGCCTAAGGTGAATCCGAGCATGGAAAAGGCTAGACCACCGAAAATGCTTAGGGCTATGTAAAGGAAACTAAGGATTACGTCTCCTTGTTCATAGAGAGCAACGGCATCCATACTCAGGGTGGAGAATGTCGTGTACGACCCCACCAGTCCTGTGCCGAGAGCTGCTTTCCATTTTGATGAGAGGGAAAACTTCTCAACGATTCCCATGGTGAACCAGGCAAGGATAAAGCTCCCGGTCAAATTGACGGTCAGGGTGGAATAAGGAAACCACTGGTCAGGGTTTTTCAGCCATTCACCGACCAGAAACCGAAGAGATGCGCCGATCATCCCACCGATTCCGACATAAAAATAAATCATTCCACAAACCTCCTACAAATCTAATCGTTATTATATAGACTTTCGGAGTAATTTGAAAGGAATGCTTTTTTTACACGGCAAGAAGCCTTATAATTTACATAATAGTACCAAACGAAAGAGGGTTACGCATGATACGGAGAATTTTGAAAAACATAGATTTTACCATCCTGTTCGCTGTATTGGCATTGTCTGCTTTCGGTACGGTGATGGTATATAGTGCCAGTATGGTCAGTGGTGTCATGGTTTACGAAGTAACCCCTGATTACTTTTTCAACAGACAGTTGATGTCATGGGGACTTGGCCTGGTCGCCCTATTCCTTGGGATCATCTTCCCTTACAAAAACTATCGACGGTTATTCAAGCTGATTCTGCTTGGGACCGTCATCCTTCTGGCCGCGGTCTTTGTATTCGGACATACGTCCAACAATGCCCAATCATGGCTTCCGATTCCTGGTCTTGGAAAGTTCCAGCCGGCTGAATTGGCCAAGATGTCTCTGATCATTTACATGGCCACGATTTTTACGAAGAAGAGCGGGTATATTGAAGATTTCACGAGAGCGCTGCTGCCACCGATCATTTTGATGATGCTGGTTGTCGCGATGATCTTGAAGCAGCCGGATTTAGGGACAGCCCTGATTGCTCTTGCGGTATCCGGACTGATCATCATGTCCAGCGGATTAAAGAAGGTCCACCTCTTTTCCATGATCGGGATTGCCCTTGCCGGGGCGATCTTCATGTACAATTTCGGGCTCAGTGAAGAACAGCTTTCCCGTTTTGACGGAGCTTATCAACCGTTTGAATACGCGGATGATGCTGGGTACCAGCTGATCAACTCCTACCTTGCGATACATAATGGAGGGTTGTTCGGCACAGGACTTGGTGCTGGCGTCCAGAAACTCGGATACTTACCTGAAGCTCACACCGACTTCATCATGGCCGTCATTGCTGAAGAACTAGGCGTCATCGGTGTCACTGTGGTGTTGTTGTTACTTGGTTTGATCGTACTGCGTGGATTCTATGTCAGCATGGAGAGCCACGATACCTTCGGTCGTTTGCTTGCGATTGGTGTTTCCGGTTTGATCGGCATTCAGGCCATCATCAACCTGGGTGGTTTGACCGGTCTTCTACCTCTGACCGGAGTTCCACTTCCATTCGTCAGTTATGGAGGAACGTCATTGCTCATGATGATGTTCTCTGCGGGGATTCTCATCAATATCCATGCGATTTCAAAAATTAAAAAAGGGCAGGAACAGAAAGCAGCTGCCTAAGCGAAAAACGTCACCAATGTATGGTGGCGTTTTTTTGTTTGGTTATGGTGCTTATCTCGAGGAATAGTTGGATCGCGCGAAAGAGAGGGTGAATCGCGCGAAAGAGAGGGCGAGTCGCGCCAAAGGGGGGGGAATCGCGCCAAAGAGAGGGCGAGTCGCGCCAAAGGAGGGGAGAATCGCGCCAAAGAGAGGGCGAGTCGCGCCAAAGAGGGTGCGGGTCGCACCAAAGAGGGGACGAGTCGCGCCAAAGGAGGGGAGAATCGCGCCAAAGGAGGGGCGAAACGCGCGAAAGAGAGGGCGAATCGCGCCAAAGGAGGGGCGAAACGCGCGAAAGAGAGGGCGAATCGCGCGAAAGAGAGGACGAGTCGCGCCAAAGAGAGGGCGAGTCGCGCCAAAGAGGATGTGAGCCGCGCAAAAGAAAGGCGGAATATACTAACTAGCAACTGGATTTACTAGAATAGGAAAAGATAATAGAGGGAAAATTCAAAAAAGATGAAACGTAACCGCATGCTCATTCGTTAGTATAGTAACCGGTGAGGGCAACACTGCCTAAAGAATTTGGAAGAACCGTAAAAGATGACGGATTGGTTTTTCACTGTAAAAGGAGGGAGAGGTGCTTATGGAGATCTTGATCTTTCTCGTGCTTTTCACTCCATTCTTACTTATTGGATATTTTGCCTACAAATCTTCTGGTTATCAGAAGGGCAATATTGTCATGCATTTGGATGAATGGTACAAAGATCATACGAACTATGTGAAGGCTATTGAGTTGGAATTGAAAAATCAAGGAAGAAAAGTGACGAGCGTTGGAAAATACACATTTAAGATTGATGGGAAAACATATACGCTGCACCCACAGATTGTCACTAATTCTCGTGTTCCGACTCAACGAACAGTTCTAATACCTGAAAAATGATTAACCTCACTTTGTTGTAGTGAAAGTTTTTATAAGAGGTTGGATATTAAGGAGGGACCTTATGAATTTCATCAATTTGATCATGGCTATCGCGATGATTGTGGCTCCAGCCATGTTTCTAATTTACTGGGGGAAATCAGGCTTCGATTTTGGTGGGAGAAAAGATGAAGATTAGGCGGGGCTTTTCTCCATATTTACGCAGCGTTTTACTTTTACCATCATAGAAATCAAACAATAAGGAGGTGAGTCATGAAGATACGGAAAGCTGAACGGGCGGATGTTCCGACCATCGCAAAAATTCATGTGGATGCCTGGATCGAGACTTATCGAGGACTGGTCCCAGACACTTACTTGGATCGTCTGACCTATAAAAAAAGAGAAGCTCTTTGGACGGAGAACATCCAATCTTCAAACATCATCTTAGCGGAAGATGAGGAAGGGACCGCCGGCTTTGCTACATGGCACTATTCCTCAACTTACGGAATTTACGATGCCGAATTGAGTTCATTATACATACGGCAAAGGTTTCAGCGCCGCGGGGCAGGAAAAGCTTTGCTCTCTTTCATCCTTCATGATTTGCAGGAAAAGGGTCACCAAAAGATGAGGGTCAAAGTATTATCAGTAAATCCTGCCTGTCGGTTTTATGAAGCGATGGGCGGTGAAAGAGTGGAAGAGGTTACGATCACCATTGATGGAAAAAGGCTTAAGGAAACGATTTACTTGTGGACTTTAACAGAAGAGAGTATGTCTTGATCGTTCGGATGGATTCATAAGGTTGATAAGAAAAGGGCCCTGAGTAATCACTCAGGGCCCTTTCTTTGAATGTTCCATGACCAGCACCTTGGCTCAACTTGAAGATCCTAGAGTATGAATGCAATTTTTCATAGAAAAATGAAAATGTAAACGTTTAGAAATTCATCGAAACAGGTATGGATTCTGTACGAATACGATGTGTATGGACGTTCACAATAAGTGTTTCAGCCCCGTAATGGCTTACATAGTTGGAAGAGTACATCGGCACCTGAGCGTGTTCCTGAGTGACACAAGTTCCGTCGCATTTTAATCAAGGAAGGGAGAATGATGAAATTGAAAAAAAGAATGATCCTATATATTCCGTTAACCGTACTTGTGATTCTCTTCACTTGGGGAATGGTGGAGCCCTATACGATAGATGTAGAAGAAGAAGAGGCTGTGATTCCTAATCTCCCTGAAGAATGGGAAGATAGAAAGATCATAGCGATCGGTGATTTTCAAGTAGGGATGTGGCTGGATAACGATGGACAGATTGAAGATGTGGTGGACCGCATCATAGATCGATCACCGGATGCAGTCGTTCTCCTCGGAGACTATGTCTATCAATCCGTGAATGACCACCAGAATGAAATGGAAAAAGTTCAATCCTATTTAAAGCCTTTAACAGAGGAAGGCATTCCTGTCTATGCCGTGCTCGGAAACCATGACTACAACATGAGCAGCCGTAAGGTAGACCCGAGCGAAGAGACAGCTGAACGAGTGAGAAGAAAACTGAAGGACATTGATATTGAAATTCTTCACAATCGTTCTGTAGCTCTCGAAAATGAGAGGGCAGATGAACCTCTTTATCTGACAGGAATCGGAGCTCGGTGGCCGGAAAAGGATGAGATTTCCCGCGCGTTTGAAAATATAGAAGAAGAGGATGCGCGTTTCGTCATGATGCACAATCCTGAATCGTTTGATGAAATTCCAGAGGGAGCTGCATCCACCGCGGTCGCCGGTCACACGCATGGCGGGCAAATACGGATCCCGTTTACCCCGCACTGGTCATGGAAAGATCTTGTTGCTAAAGGGAAGGCCCGTGTAGATGGGTGGACGAAAGAAGAATACGGCAATGACGAAAACAGCCTGTATGTCAACCGTGGCATCGGCTTAAGTATGATTCCGGTAAGGGTGAACAATCCACCGGAAATCACAGAATTCCAATTAACCGGGGCAGAAGAATAAAGAAGAATTTCGATGGAAGATTCCAAGTAATCACTTAAATCTATGTATATTTTATGGAATTCTCCACTTTGGATTACAATAATTTTATTATGTAAACATAAAATCAAAAGAAAAGCGGTACTACGCGATGAGTACCGCTTTTTTCATATTTTCAACGGATGACAATATGAATCTCATCCATATCTAACGTTTTCGCATCATTTTGCAGGACTAGTTTAGTTTGAAGGATATAGGTCGTCTCCGGATCATCCAAATCCAGTGTCTCTGGTAAAATGAAATGAAACGGATATTCACTTTCTTCTTTTGGATCAAGTTCACGGTTCATGAGAACGGTGGTGATCGGCTGTAAGAGGCTCGGTTTGTTTCCTGGACTTTTCTTCATTAAGTCACATTCCAGCCGTTGAATGATCTGCTGATTCGATCCACCGATCAAATGGAAGGATCCGGTCACTTTTTCTCCGGGAGCATATTCTGTCTTGGGTAGTACCAAGTCGACCTTGGGCAGGCCTGGTCCGAACCAGTTGATCAGCTTCGCTAACATGATCAAAGCCTCCTTATCTCCATCGTTCAAGATTATGGGAACCTCAAAGCTTGAACTCTATTGATTCGATATATTTGTATCATATTCGACCTTGTACATCCCGTCAATATTTTTTCGAAAATTCAGCAACTGATTATAAATCGCTTCCATAAAGGTTAATCTTGGAAAAAATCTATGGTAAAGTTATCTAGGAGGAGTGAGATGGATGGTCTCATCCATGTGATTCAATACTACGTATCTAATAAAAAACACTCGTTTATACGACATTCATACAAAAGGAATAGGATGAGACAGCATCCAAACGTTCGGCGGGAGGCGTGAAGTACCCAGTCGCTGCCGTCAACCATACACCTTTCGTAGGCTTACCTGCACACAGGTATGATTACAGTGAGGTATTCAAATTTTATGTAAGAAAAGTTGATCGTCACAAAGCGGAAGAAGCAATTCATAGATAGGAGAAAAGTAGAATGGCAAAAAAAGATTGGTCCGGTATTTTATTTTTTATCAGTGGCGTCATTCTTTACGGTTTTACAGCGGTGGGGGCGGTAATTCATCTGTCCTTTATCGAGAGCTGGAACAATCCGCCGGGGATGTATTGGAGTGCGGTGCTGCAGGGGGCCTCATGTTTCCGATGATTCTCAGTTGGATTCTCATGGTCCTCGGCATCCTCTTTATGTTCTCAAAAGAATTGAAGAAGGCGTACCAACGGTTGAGCAATTAAAAAGAGCCGGGAGCGAGTCCCGGCCTGCTTTTATTTGAAAATGCCGAACGGTTTTCCGATGGGCAGCGTGACTTTTCCAAAATGGACATTCAAGACGCTGGCGGCTGATCCGTAAAAGCTCATGATCGCAATCATTAATTCAGCTACGGCAGCTATCATATGCGTCGTGTGCGGCGCAATTCCGAGTGTAGACAGGGAAAGGCCGATGAACAGGAAGTCGATCAATACAAAAATGATGAACAACACTTTGTTCGCTTCCATGGCGCCGATCGTCATGAATAAAGAAAAAATCAGGTAACCGACATAGGCGATCCCTAATTGATGCGGGTCGACCGCCTGGGCGGCTGCTTCTCCGAAGACACCAAAGTTGATGAGCCAGGACGTTCCGACTCCGAACCAGAAGAGTCCGAAAGCAGCAAATGCCGTCGTCCCGAACGTGTTGTTATGTTTCGCATCCTGAATGGCTGCGAACAGCTGGGCAAGCCCGCCGAGGAAAATCGCCCAAGGCAGAACGAAAGATACCCCGTCCGTCCATCCAAGCTTAGCTGAAGATGCCACAAGTGTAACCATAGCGAGTCCAAAAAGTCCGATCGCGGAAGGGTCTGCGGTGGTCATTTGTACCCGTTGCGTCGTTGTTGATTGATTCATAGATGATCCCTCCTAAAAAACATACTTGTTCAATTTACATAAAAAATAGAGGCCATGCAATGAGTTTTTTCATGTAAGCGAAACTTTCATAGATTTCAAAGCCTAGAGAGGAAGTGGAAGATGTTCCAGCATGTCATTACAGATGAAAAGGAGCTTCGCGAAATGACAGGCGAACCCAGTGAACTGGTGAACAATAAGGTGATTCACCACGTGGATGAAAATGCCCGGCAGTTCATTAGACAATCGCCGTTCCTATTGCTTGCGACTTCCGATTCGGAAGGGAATGCTGACGTGTCTCCCCGGGGAGATGAGAAAGGTTTCGTTCACATCCTGAATGAAAACTACTTGATTATTCCTGAGAGGCCGGGGAACAAGCGTGTGGATTCGATGAGGAATCTGCTATCCAACCCTCATGCAGGCTTGATCTTTTTCATCCCAGGCGTTGAAGAAACGTTGAGGGTGAATGGACGGGCGCGCATCATCGCTGATAAAGATCTCCTTGACAAAATGGCTTACAGGGGAAAAGTTCCTTCCCTCGGCATTGCCGTTGAAGTCCAGGAATGCTTCATCCATTGTGCCAAAGCATTCAAACGATCCGGAATATGGAAGCCTGACACATGGCTTCCAAAAGAAGAGCGGCCATCTGCTGCGAAGATGCTGGCGGAACACGCCAGACTTCCGGACTTGGATGAGGCGGCGGTCACGGAGCGTTTGAAGGAAAGTTACACAAAACGACTGTATTGAGAGGTGTCAGGAACATGGATTTTCAAGAATTAAAAACCGATCGCCTGAAGCTCGTGGAAATCACGGACGAATATATTGATCCGTACTATGCCATCATGTCGAAAGATGAGGTCACCAAGTACTATGGAATGCCTTCTCTCACAGAACGGGAGCAGGCAGAAAACATCGTCCGTTCGTTCCGGGACAATTTTGCAGTGAAGAAGAGCATCCGCTGGGGAATCATTTGGAAAGAGTCAGAGGCATTCATCGGAACCGTCGGTTTGAACAATTGGAGTCTCTACAGCCGAAAGGCAGAAGTGGGTTATGAACTCGACCCTTCCTTTTGGAGGAAAGGGATCACATCAGAAGCCGTATCGGCCGTTATCGAATATGCGTTTCATGAGTTGGGGCTTTACCGTTTAGGTGCGGTGACTTTTCCTCAAAATGATGCCTCATCAGGATTGCTGCGGAGACTGGGATTTAGAGAAGAAGGGTTGCTGAGAGGGTATCTCTTCCAAAATGATCAGAATCATGATGCACTCATGTTTTCCCGTTTGCGGCATGAGTTCCTAAAGGAAGAATCCTGATGGAAATCAATCGTTTCTTCCTGATGTTCGCAACGACGATGATGCTGATTTTTGGAGGCGTTTTCTCTATCCGTTACCTTCGTAATGGAGAGTTCCTCACCGCTCATCTCCTGAGCGCGCTGGCAGGTTTCCTTATCCTGATCATCGCTTTGATTTGGAGGCAGAAGCATAAAGGGAGAGGATGAATACATATGTGGAAATTTCTTTTTGGTTAGTAGGGATTGGTGTAGTCATCGGCGGTGGGTATTTTGTTGGGATCATCACATCGGATGACCCTTCCTATCAGATCATGATTCAGGAAGAGGGAGGAGACACTCAGCCTCCCAATGGGGCGGTTCTGACAGAGGTCGACCAGCCTGCAAAGATGGATACCATGCTTGCCATTCTTCTCGGAAAACAGCCTGCCGATGGGGTGAGTGTCAAGGAAAATGAACCGGATGCCTCTCTGAAACTGATGAGCCCCAAAAGGTCGGTCGGATTGACGGATCTCAGAATATGGTTCACAGAAGACGGGGCAGTATTGGCAGAAAGACAAAGCGATACATGGGAGGATCCCGGCTTTTTCACGATTTCGGAAAGGGATGCATCTTATATCCAATCTGTAATTGCAGAGGAGGATGAGTAGCGTGGAGGTGGAAAAACTTCGCGGACCGATTTATTTTGTCGGTATCTGTATCCTGTTCGCCGGCTGTGCCGCTTCAAGCGGAAATAACAGCCCTGTCATTCAACAACAGGATCATTCCTATGAACTGGAGGAGATCCAGCAGGAACTTCAGATGCTGAGGCAGGAAGTCGAGATCTTGAATGAACAGCTTTCGGATGATGACACTACGGAACGTACGGGTACGAAGCGAACCTATTAATCATGGAGGGATATGTCATGAAGGATGGATTCAAGCACTATTTCTGGAAGCGGTTCTGGTTGATTTTCGTTCCGCTTTATCTGATGGCGATTGGAAATGAAAGCTATATTGTCTCGAATTCTTTTTCTGAATTCGAGGACTATGCTTCGTTTCTTTATTTCCTGGTTTTCTATTTCATCGGTTATGGAGCCATTACCGCGGGGATCCTTCACCTTTTTTGGAGAGCAGGAAGGAATTTGGGGGTCCTGAATCGTGAAGAAAAGTTTAGAGAGTAAATTTTTCCGGTTATTTACAGGGGAAGGAACGGCTCTCGCTTTGTTCCTTCTGATGTATACGTTTATGTTGGATAAAATAAATGTCATGCAACCCTTCCTTTTTTCTCCTTTGTCAATCTTCTGCTTTTTCCTCCTGGAATGGGTTTTATGTCAGGGAACGGTGTACTGGTTTCTTAAGTGGAGGAGAATATCTCTTAAGAAAAAGTCAAGGCTTGAGGGATTACAGTATCGGTGGTTCGATTGGTTGAAAAAGAGTAATCTTCTCCTGCTTTCTATTGCGGGAGGATTCCTGATATACCAATGGGTGTTCTCAAGCACAGGTAATTGGTGGGCCTTGTTCCTTTTGATTTTTGCTGGAGGGGAACATGTGAATTATTACCATATCCGTTTATCTTACCAGACACAAGAAGAGTGGAGGGATTGGAAAAGGAGAGGGTGGCAGCGCTCTTTACTTGCTCGCGAATTGAGTAAGCATAAAAGGAGACCCAGCTCCACTCATGCACGTTTTTAACCATGCAATAAATGAGTCCCATTCATATCCTTGAGAGCTTGAATGAAAAGAAGGGGGATGACAGGGTGTACTTTCCACCTATGGAAACAGAACGTCTCCATTTAGTCCATGTGAGTCAGAAGCATACGAACTTCATATTGAATCATTTCAGCAACAGCAAAGTCTGTGAGTTTTTATATGATGAAGAAGACTTGGAGAATTACGACCAGGCTCTGGCATTAGTCCAATGGTTCTCTAATCCTGAAGAAAAAGGGTACAACCGCTGGGTCCTCGAGAGTAAAGAAAAGGGCGGAATACCTCTCGGGACCTGTGGTTTCCATTTATGGGACAGGCAGAATCGAATGGCGGAAATCGGATATGATCTCTATCCCGACTATTGGGGCAAAGGACTGATGAAAGAGGCTCTTGTGGCCTGTATCAACAGCGGCTTTCAAAACATGAATCTGAACCGAATCCACGCTTATGTAGCGGTTGAGAATCAACGTTCCTCTGATCTGTTGAACCGTTTAGGGTTTACGTGCGAAGGTGTGTTCCGGGATAAACATTATTATCAAGGCAGATATTATGACCATTATACGTATTCACTGCTCCGTAGAGAATGGTAAACCTATGATGATGTAAAAGCACAGATGGAAAAGGGGGAGAAAGCTTACCCCTTTACAAAATTCATGTCCTGTTATAAGATGTAATTCGTAATCGTTACTATTAATTGAGTTGGGATTCGTTCTTTAGAAAAGGAGCGTCCTATTTTTTTACGTGTTTTTAAATCGTAATAATTACTATTTATTGAAAGGAATGAAGATATGGCTAAAAAGTCAAAAGTAGCAAAAGAGAAGAAACGCCAGGCGTTGGTTCAAAAATATGCAGCACTGCGTAAAGAGTTGAAGGAAAAAGGCGACTACGAAGCGTTAAGGAAACTACCCAGAGATTCCTCGCCCACCCGTCTGACCGGACGCTGTGAAGTCACCGGAAGGCCGCGAGGGTACATGCGCAAATTCAAAATGTCCCGCATAGCCTTTCGAGACTACGCCCACAAAGGCCAAATCCCAGGCGTGAAAAAATCCAGTTGGTAATACTCAAAAGCGGAGAGGCCTTGCTCAGCCCCGACAAGCATAAGAGGTTTAGCGGAGTGAAGTGCTCTTTCTTCGCGCAGCTGAAACACTTATGACCTCGAGGGGCTAGGCCTCGGAGCTGGACGTGGTGAAGTGTGGAGACACCCTGATAGACGCGACAAGCATAAGCAAAATCACGTCGTGGCGTTCTTTGCCACAGAGGGAGGTTGCTTATGTCTCGAGCATCTGGGTGTCGGAACCGGATCATACTCAAAAGCAGAGAGGCCTTGTTCAGCCCCGACAAGCATCAGAGGTCCAGTGGAGCTTTTTTCTCCGCTGCCTTACATAAAAAGAAAGAGGGGGTGGCTCGTTGTATAAATGGGTCATCATCGGTGGAGGCATCCAAGGGTGTACGGTTGCCTCCTACCTTATACATTCAAAAAAAGCAGATACTTCGAGCTTGAAAGTGATCGATCCACACGAGGGACCCCTTCACAGGTGGAAGACGCTCACCCGGCGCGTAGGGATGAAATATCTGCGTTCTACCTCCGTTCATCATATGGATCCTGATCCTCACTGCCTCCGGAAATTCGGAAGAAAAGAAGGGTATGCTCAACCGTTCATTGGAAGATATGATCGTCCAAGGCTTGATTTGTTCAACGATTATCACGAGGAACTTTTCCATCAATATAAATGGAACGACTTTTGGATACAGGCGACAGTGAAGGGATTAGAAAGAACAGCAGGCGGATGGGAGATCGAGACAGATCGCCACTCCATTGCTGCTGAACGGGTGGTCGTTGCCATCGGGGTCAATGACCGTCCTCATTTTCCAGAATGGGCAGACCCGTCCGATGAGCGGATGTGTCACTTGTTTTCTTCTCCAGAAACCAGGAAGAGTGGATCATTGGTCATCGTCGGTGGAGGGATATCCGCCGCTCACTTGGCCAACACGTATGCGATGGAGGGCGAGAGGGATGTGACGCTTCTGAAGAGACACCCGTTCAGGATCAATGATTTTGATAGTGATCCTGGCTGGTTGGGACCGAAATACATGAATGGGTTTCATAAAGTGACGTGTTATGAAAAGAGGCGTGAAATAATTAAAGCGGCGCGTCACCGGGGGTCCATAACAAATGGCCTTTCTGTAAAGCTGAAGCGGCATGAACGCCAGGGGAGATTGAAAATCATCACAGACCAGGTCGAAGCTGCTAATTACGATAAGGATCACATCCATCTGCATTTGAAAAATCATAAAGGAATAGAGGCGCAAACCGTGCTGCTTGCTACAGGTGCTGAACATTGTGTTCCAGGATGGGAGTGGCTCGATCGTGTTAGTGTATCTTGCGCACTTCCAACAGCTCCCTGTGGCTTTCCAGTCGTGAATGCCCGCCTGGAGTGGGGACCTGGTTTGTATGTCGCGGGAGCGCTTGCGGAACTAGAAATCGGCCCTTCTGCGAGAAATATTGCTGGAGCAAGAAGAGCGGCAGAAAGAATTGCGGCCATTTAGGAGGAAAACAGATGAACGGAAAAATACCAGTCACCGTGTTGAGTGGATACTTAGGTTCTGGAAAGACGACATTACTCAATCACCTTCTTCATAATAAAGAAGATCGGAAAATCGCAGTGATCGTCAATGATATGAGTGAAGTGAACATTGATGCATCCATGGTCAAACAAGGAGGATTCTCTCGAACGGAGGAGAAACTCGTAGAGCTTCAAAACGGTTGTATTTGCTGTACGTTAAGAGAAGACCTGATCAAAGAGGTCGAGAAATTATCAGACATGGATATTGATCATATCGTCATCGAATCGACCGGCATTTCTGAACCGATTCCCGTCGCTCAAAGTTTCACGTATATTGATGAGGAGCTCGGTATCAATCTCAGTGAAACGTGTCGTTTGGATACGATGGTGACCGTCGTCGATGCTCATCGCTTTTGGGACGATTACGCTTCGGGAGAATCGTTACTGGACAGGGAAGAAGGCGCGGATGAAACCGATGAGCGGGAAGTGATCGACCTTTTGATTGATCAAATTGAATTCGCCAATGTGTTGGTCTTGAATAAGATCGACCTGGTGGATGAAATCGATCGTAAAGAACTGAAGGCTGTCCTTCAGCAACTGAACCCTGAAGCAAAAATCATGGAAACTTCTTTCAGTGAGGTCCCACTGCAAGAAGTATTGGACACGTCGTTGTTCGACTTTGAGAAAGCGAGTCAGGGAGCAGGCTGGATCAAAGAACTGAACAATGAACACGTTCCGGAAACAGAGGAATATGGCATTGGCTCTTTCGTTTATCGTAAGAAAAGACCTTTCCACCCGGAACGTTTCATGCACTGGCTTGAGAACTGGCCCCCGGGCGTCGTTCGGGCGAAAGGATTCTTCTGGCTCGCGACAAGGAATGATGATGCCGGGCTGCTCTCTCAAGCGGGATCATCGTTAATGATTCAGGGGGCAGGAAATTGGATCGCCACCTTTTCTGAAGAGGAGAGGGCGGAGCTGCTTGAAGAAGACCCGCAGCTGAAAGAAACATGGGACGCCCGTTACGGCGATCGTCAGACAGAGCTTGTGTTCATTGGGATCGATATGGACCGTGAAGATATCATACGAACATTGGATCGTTGTTTGTTGACAGAGGAAGAAATGGACATGACCTGGTCTCGTTTTCATGATCCGTTGCCATCGTTCGCAGCAGTAGAATAACGACCATAAAAGAGTAGGGACCCCCCTGATCAAAGGGTCCCTACTTTTTACATACAGCGACACCTAAAGGATAATAGACGCCTTCACGTGGAGGCTCAATAGTGACGCCACGCTGATTATAGATTTCTTTTTCAGAAAAGTCTTCGAACAATTCCTCGAATTCCTCCGGGGTCAGTTGAAAGTAATGGAAAGGCTGACCGCATTCATAATCCCTTCCTTCGCCGAATGGAGTGGACAGAATAAGCATGCCGCCTGGCTTCAATAAATCGTACATACGCTGGACGAACAAACGGTCATTCTTGACGTGTTCGATCGTTTCAAAACTGAGAATCGTATCAAAGGTCCCGATCTCCTCTGGCAGAGAAGCATCCATCGCATCTCCCTGCTTGAAGGTGAGCAAAGGGTGATAGTAGTTGTGAACCGCGTATTGCAAGGTTTCCTCACAAATATCCATGCCTATGATTTCATCGATCTTCTCTTTTGTATCTTTCGCTATTTTGAGACTTCCATAGCCGGTCCCGCATGCCAGGTCCAATACCCTCCCATGGACATAGGGGGTGGAAAAGACGTACCGTGCAATGTGCTCAAGAAGCATGTTATTCATCGGGTCCATTTCTTTCGGTATGACCCGTTCGCCCGTATCTTCTAGCATATCAAGTTCACCGCTTTGTCTGATTTTTCTTACTATGGATCAGTATAACATAGTCCGGTTTTACAAATGGATGACCGTACGTATTGAAGAAGGCAGCATTTAGGAGGCGCTGCCCTTGGTTTGCTGCTGACTCTTGAGATGGCGGATAGTCTTCAGCAAATCCGCAGCACAGGCCCTGCCGAAGGGGCCGGTTTGTTTTTGTTGATATAGCAGTTCTCCCTCGTGGTTGATCAGGAAGCAGGCCGGTTCCCCGAATGAACGGATCCCTTCATTGGAAATTTCTCGATGTTGAGTATATACGCCGAATGCTTCGTTGATCGATAGAAATTCATCGGCTAAAAGCGGGAACGTGAAATTTTCTTTGTCCGCCATACGTTTCAACCCCGCAGTATTTTCTGCGGCAATCGCCATGACGGTGACATGCTCCTTGGAAAAGTCGCGGAGGTGATCCTCGATCTGCTTTAAAAAGCGGACGCATTCCGGTGACCATGATCCTTGGAAGAAAACAATCAAATGCCAACTTTTCTCATGAATCTCCTGGTGGGATTCTAACAAAAACTGTTCTCCGGTTACCGTAGGCAAGATAAAGTTCGGAACACGATCGCCGAGCCTGAACTCAGACATAACGGCTCCTCCTTTCCTGATGGTTCTTCTTCAAGTTAATCCTGAGGCTTGTTGTTTGTGACTTATATTTTCTTGAACGCTTTCATTATACGGTTGAATCTCTTGTGAAAATGGCTTTCTCCTTTAGATTAACCAAATTTTAAGATAATTATAATAATTGCTGGGTATCTATGAAACTTTTTCCTGTTTACGACCGTATACACAGGAGAAGAGGAAATAGAAGAGAGGGTTACAAGATGAATAGGGAAAGAGAGTTATATGAGGAAGCCAAAGCACTTGTGGAACATAGATATCCAAGCGGTTGGGGAGGAGCAGCAGCGATCCGGATCGAGGATGGCACCATCCTGACGAGCATCGCGCCAGATGTCATCAATGATGCTGTGAATCTCTGCATGGAGACAGGGGGGATTCTCGAAGCCCATAAGCGGAACCAACGGGTTACGCATTCCCTGTGCATCGCGAGAGACGATGAACGCTCTTCCTATAAAGTGTTGTCGCCTTGCGGGGTTTGTCAGGAGCGGTTGTTTTTCTGGGGCGATGATGTGAAAGTCGCTGTGACTCATCCCGGCGATCAGCTGGTGTTCAAGACACTTGCGGAAGTTCAGCCTCATCACTGGTCAAGAGCTTATGAGGAAGAAAATGAAACATCTACTGAGTGAACGAGAGTTGCAGCTGTTGAAGAATTGGACCGGTAAATCCATTCAGGTGCTGCAGTCGGATTTCTTCCAAATGAATAGACAAGATTTTAAGAATGGAGTTTTTTCTACTAGTGAAACACTAGTCATCAATACCACACCGGCCCATTACCTCGTTTTTGAACTGAACACGGATGTAGGCCCTGATTTTGAGGATGTCTACGAAATAACCATCCATGAAAAGCAGACACCAAGCCCGCTTCCCTATGAGGAAGTGGGCGGGTTGGCTCATGCCACGCGTTCTTCAGGCTTATCGTTATTCCGTACGATTGAAAGGGTCGACGTTTATCAAAAATGCATAGGAACTTTTTATTACGATCATGCCCTGGTGTTTTCTATCGGTAATGGGGATCAGTTCTGCCTCTCTGGAGACGGTCACATGTTTTGGGTCAGTTTTAATCAGAACCGGATAGATGAAAAGGTGGCTGGTTGTTCCATTCGCTGGAGAAGTGGAAAATGACATCCGAACATTTTCTATGTGTGGAAGAATGGTTGGTTTGAAGCTATCCTTACCATCAATGTGGGAGTGTGATTTTTCATGAATGGCATCAATAAGCACGTCGTTCCATCCTTGAAATATGGTGTGGGGGCATTGATGGTGTTTTTGTATGTCAATCTCCTCAGTGTGCTGGCAGCAATGATCTGGCCGGACCTCACTTTTGATTTTTCGTTATCCTTTCTGGATCACTCGCTGTACTACTTGTCTATCAAAGATACAGGTTTCCAGTGGAGCGGATCTTTTATTGTATTCGTACTCATTTTCGGGATAGGTCTTCTCGTCTACCTCATCAAGGAGAAAGTGACGAAGCAGCGGAGGTGATTCTATGGGGATGTTGATTTCTTTAATGATCATCGGGATTCTGATTGGGCTTGGATTCAGGTTCGGCATATTGTCTGTCAAACGAATGAAAGGTGGATTTAAAGGGTTGATTGCTCCCGATTCCTCTTCCATCACCTGCCACCATTGCGGGGAAAAGCTGAAAAGGGGAAAAGGCCAGACCGTCTGCCCTAACTGTTATCGACCATTATAATTTGTTCTTTGTTTTCTAATACTTTTATTATTACTTTTATTCGCAGGTTTTTGCGCGTTTTATTAGCAACTTTGTGCCATGGAGCGAATGAGAGTTGCGAACGGAAGAAATCGTGCCTCAAGCATCGGAATCGATGATCAGGATGATGATTCTTAACAAAGTGAATCTAAATTCCTAGTATTTTTTAACAAATGATGACAATAAACCCATGTCAGTATTTTCAATTTATTCCATACATGGTACGCTTTTAGTAACAATACATACGGAGAGCGCGGACGTTGTGTGCTCGAATTTACAGAAAGGTGAGACATCGTGAAGAAATTACTTGTCGTTCTTTTACTCTTAGTCGTAGGATGCAGTGTCGCTGGAAAAGATGTAAGTGCGTTCCAAGGTCAAGTGACAGCAGTCAAAGTCGGCGGTTTAGAAGTCGAATGCTCCTCGGCCGTGCACAAGGGAGAAGTGGCGGACTCGGAAGAAGGATGGCCCTGCCTCGTTCTCGTTCCTCCTGATACCCCGGTCCATACGGATAATGGAGAGGATCTGAAAATGGAGACGTTCAGAGAACAAGCGAGAGAGGAAAAACTGCTCAAAATCCGGGTGACGCTCAGTGAAAGTACAGAGATCAATGAAGATCCAGAAAGCAGGAAAGTGACAGCCAAGCAAATCACGGTCCTTGAATAACAGACATACATATAGTTGAGGTGTTGTGATGAGAAGACTTTTGTTTCATCTGGGATTTGCTGTCTTTTTGATAGCCGCGATGATGGGGATGTTGAGTATCCGTGGAGGACTCGCTGACCAGGCGGAGATGGAATTCAATGTCCTGCCACTGATGATCTTCGATTTGATCTTCCCGGTTGTTTTTGGGATGTTGTTTGCTCTTCCTTTTCTATGGCGCAGATCTAGAGAAGCCCGGCTGAAAGGTTTTGCGTGGCAGGAGTTCATCGGAATCGGTATTCCAAGTCTCTTTGTTTCCGTTTCGCACTGGTTGTATTACACGAACTTTCCACTGAATCCGGTGACGAAATTTTTTGCGATGCATGCGATTCAGGGACCCATCCTTTTTGGATTCATTTTTGGCTTTACCCTGATTCATTCGATTAGAAAAAGGGAACGTGCCTTATGAAAAGGATTTTAGTTTCGGGGATGGTTGTCATTGTGCTCCTTTCCGCCTGTTCTCCAGGAACAGGGGAAGGAGGGCTGCTGGACAGAAGGCAGGTGCTCAGCATGAATCCTGATGCGGATTTCGTGGAATTGGAGAACGGAAATGTCTATACCCATGGAGCGGAATGGATCAGCGAGAAGCATCTGACCAAAGGTGAAGAAGTCGCCATTGTTGAAAAGGGCATGGCGAGCGATCTCCCCCCAGGAACGATCCTATATGAATCGAAAGAAATCCCGGCCATATTGATCGCTGAATACGACGGAATCACGAAACGTTATCATCTGGCTATGGGAGAATAGAAGGAGGAGAAACGATGTCTATGGAAGAAAAAGTGGCACTTGTGACAGGCGGCTCTAAAGGTCTTGGAAAGGAAATCGCCTATAACCTGGCGGCCTCTGGTGTCACGGTGATCATCAATTATAATCGTGATCAGGAATCGGCCGATGAGGTCGTTCACCATATCCGGGAAAATGGAGGACAAGCGCACGCGGTCCAGGCAAATGTGACGGAAGAGGAAGAAGTGGAGCGTCTTGTGCGGGAGGCGGAACAACAAGCAGGACGTCCCGTTACGATCATCGTCAACAACGCCACAGGTCCTCAGCCCGAATATTCCCTTGAAGATGTGACCTGGGAGGATTATCTCGATCAGCTACGCTTTACAACGAAGGCTCCGTTACTCCTTACAAAAGCTATCCTGCCTTCGATGAAGGAGGAAAAGTGGGGACGGATCATCAATATTGGGAGTGAAGTCGTAGAACTCGGTAATGCCCATTTTTCCAATTATGTAACGGCGAAGTCAGCCGTTGTCGGCATGACGCGTTCGTGGGCCAGTGAACTCGGCGAACACGGCATCACAGTGAATGCGGTTCACCCTGGTTTTACTCCTGTTGAACGGCATGGAGAGGTATCGGAAGAAACAAAATCTTCTTATCTGAGTGATGTTCCTCTGAAAAGAATGGGGGAACCGAAAGATATCGCCAATGCCGTACGGTTCTTAAGCAGTGAGGATTCGTCCTTCATTACAGGACAGAACATCAGCGTCAACGGAGGGAAAACATTTTAGAGGGGTGTGTGAGTAGGATGAATCGAGAGACGATGACACGGACAAGCAAGTGGATCAAAAGGAACGCACGGCCTTTGGAGGCAGCTCGATGGCATGCCATGATGGAAGGCGGTTTGAAGAGTGAGGTCATTCATTACATACGCGCTTTCCAAAACGAGGATGGAGGTTTCGGCCATGGCATTGAACCGGACTTTTGGCTGCCGGAATCCTCTCCGATGGCGACATGGGCCGCCGGACAGTACTTGTACGAACTGGATGTCGCTTCTAAAGAACGTGTCGTCCTTGATATGCTCTCCTACCTGCTTGATACGTACGATGAAGAGACAGGCATGTGGCCTTCGGTTCTTCCTGAACACAATCATCACCCTCATGCCCCGTGGTGGCATTGGAAAGAAGGCGTCCAGCAAAATTGGATGTTCAACCCCGGCGCAGAACTGGCTGGTTTTCTCATTCACTGGTCGTATGAAGACAGTGAAGGGGCGACAACGGGTTGGGCGAGTGTAGAAAAAGCCGTCGCCCATTTGATGGCTGTCGATTTGATGGACTTTCACGAAGTCAATTGTTTTCAAAAATTGATGAATGTCCTGTTCCGTCATAAGGACATGGTCGCTGTCCATACCCCGTTTTCATTCGAAGAAGTGAATGCAAAAACTGTGCTTCTTGCAGAACGGTGCATAGAGAAAGACCCAGAGAGTTGGGGCAGCAGCTACAAACCGCTTCCGCTCGATCTCATCCATTCACCAAAACATATCCTTGCTGAAAAGCATCCGGGACTGTTGAAAGAAAATCTGGATTTCTATTTGGAAACAATGAATGAGGATGGTGTCTGGGATCTGACGTGGGATTGGGGAGATGGATCTGAAGCTTTCGCCGTCAGCAAAAGGCAGTGGCAGGGAATCCTCGCTGTGGATCGCTATCAGAAATTGAAGGCTTTCAATCGTCTGCCGGATTAACACCGTACCCTGTTCTTTAGGGGTACGTACATAATGGATACAAGGAGAAAAGTCATGAGAATCATAGACTTGAAACACATATCCACCCGGGACAAGGTGGATTTTTTTCATACCCATCGGGGTGGCACAAAGATGGTCATCTCGAGCGGGGTTTATGAATGCCCGGAGCTTAGCGGATTTGCCGCCTTGGAAGATCAAGAGATCATAGGGTTGATCACTTATGTGAAGAAGGAGGGGGCATGTGAAATCATCTCCCTCGACAGTTTAATAGAAAAAAAGGGGATCGGAACATCGCTCATCGATAAGGTGGAAGAGGAAGCCGCACGTCTGGGATGCCGTTCGTTGTCTGTCATTACGACGAATGACAACATACAAGCTCTCGCTTTCTATCAAAAACGCGGGTTCCGTATCATGGAGATCTTTCATGATGCGGTTCAGCGAGCAAGGGATGTGAAACCCGAAATCCCCGCCATCGGTGATCATGGCATCCCGATCGTGGATGAACTTTTATTGAAAAAGGAGATTTGATGAGATGCGTAAGTGGCATGTCGTGGGTTCGTTTCTTGTTATGGCCGGACCCGTGCTCATCCTCTCCGGGGTGAAGAATACGTGGCTCATCCTCTTCCTGATGGTGCCGGGAGTGCTGACTCTCATGATCCATGCTCTACTAGAGAAAAACGAGAAGAGCTTACGGTGTCGGCTTGGCCTTCATACCTATGAACGCGTCCGTTGGAATGAGGATGGACCCGGGGAAATCATCGAATGTCAGCGGTGTGAAAAGAGAAAAGAAGTGATGAGAGGCTTTTAATGGGTAAAGAACTAGGGGGAGCGAAAATGAGTCTATTGAAACTGGTTGAACCTGCCATAGAACTGGAAGAATCGTATCTTTGTTTTTATAAAGAATGGAAAGATAGTGGAGAAGCCATGATTCCATGGGTGATTGCGAAAGACCCCTCGGACTTCCCAGCTATGGTTGAGAATTTACATAAGGAAGCGAAAGGGATCGACCTGCCTGAAGGATTTGTTCCTGGGTCCACTTACTGGCTCGTCGATCAAGTGAATCGGGTGATCGGTGCCGTGAATATCCGCCATGCATTGACAGAACCGTTGCGGAATGCTGGCGGGCACATCGGCTATGGCATCCGTCCATCGGAACGAAGAAAAGGATATGCGACGGAATTGTTACGTTTATCCCTGCTGAAATCCAAAGAGCTTGGCATTACGAATACTCTTGTCGTCTGCGATGAAATCAACACGGGCTCCATGAAAACGATTTTGAACAATGGAGGTCAGGAAGATGAAGATTTTATTGAAGAGGACGGGAATGTGGTCAAGAGGTATTGGATTGAAACGTGAAGTTGACCTGGAGGGGAAGCCCTCTATCTAACGTCTCTTGATTGCCGTGGCCATACATAAAATGAACCGAAGGACTGTGAGCTTCCAGAACTTCTTTCCATGGGTGTTTCCATATTAATTGTGAGGGAAGGCTTCGAATGAATTAAAGAAACTTCAAAAGTGAATGAAGGAGTTCAATTTAAGAGTGAATTATTGCAATTTGTACCCATAATTGAACTATTTTTAATTGAAATGGCGAAGAAGGAATACGGAGGATAGTTGGTATTTTTATGGTGAAATGAGCTGAAAATCGTTATTCAAGTAACGAGGCAGTTTAGTTAAACAAGACTTTTTGTTTTTTTACAATATAATAGGTTTAAAAATCGTTGGAGGTTTTGTTTTGGATAGTAACAAGTTTTCATCAGTTGGACATAAAAATCATTCTTTTTATAATCCAATCTCCCCGTCAAAATTGGATGAAGTGATAAAACTACTTTCTTTGACAGAGAAAGACAAAGTAATCGACGTTGGTGCTGGAAAAGGTGAACTTCTACTGCGAATTAGTGAAAATTATAATTCTCATTGTACCGCTATCGAACAATTTGGGGATTTTACAGAACAATTAAAGGAGAATGCGAAGAATAGAGGGGTTTTAAATAACATCACGGTCATCAAGGAAGATGCCAATTCAGCTTTGAAGACATTGGATAATGAATTTAACTTGGGAATATGTATCGGGTCTTCCCATGCATTAGGTGGCTATCGAAACACCATAGAATCCTTGAAAAAGATGGTGGCAAAAGGCGGTTATATTCTTTTAGGTGAACTTTATTGGAGAAAAAAACCGGATGAAGAATATCTAACCGAATTTGGTGTAGAAGAAAACGAGATCTTGTATCACCCACAAAATATATTTACAGCTGAGGAGTATGCTCTAATCCCTTTATGGTCTACCGTTGCCAATGAAGATGATTTTGATGCCTATGAATGGTTGTATTCAAAATCGATTGAGGATTATTGCTATGATAACCCTGAAGACCCTGATTGTTCGGCAATGTTGAAGAGAATTAGGAATTGGAGAACCATGTATTTAAAATGGGGTAGAGAAACCCTTGGATTTGGTATCTATCTTTTTAGGAATGTTTAGGTTTCAACGTTTACGAACTAAGATATATTTCAATGATAACATTGTGAGAAACTGCCTTTAAGCTACATACGGGTGCTTTGTTTGAAGACGAAAGAATACTTTCCGATCAAGGATTTACTCTTAAATTTGCTGTGGATGAATGGAAGAGGTTAACGGATGTATTCTACTGTATTTGATGGCGGATTATCTGGAAATCCGTCTTCATTAGGCTCCACCTTGTCAGAAAAGTGAACCCAGTACTTCACTTCCACGGAATAATCATCCGTCAGTTCCTGGGTCAACTGAATCCGCTTGGCATGTTCTCCTAATACTTTTACATCTTTCACATCCGGGGCATCTGAAAATACAACCGTCACAACAGGAGAGGTCTCATCTTCTCCTTTATAAACGAAAGAGGCCGTTTCTTGAATGGCTTGATCACCCATCAACCATTCCACGGAGTCAGAGTTGTGCTTGAGGATAGCCAGGCTCAAGCCGTTAAGTTGAGAGTGCATGAACACGTAAATATAGTCGCCTTTGATTTCGTAATCCACGATATCTTCCGGCGGGAAGAAGTCATTCTCTTTCATCACTTCAACGATTTGTTCTTCCAATGGTTTGGCATCGTCTTCTTTCGGAGTGCCATCTACGTTTTCGTCATTGGAACAACTGGTAATAAAAAATAGCGCAGCAATAATCTTGATCAGTTTCTTCAACGGACATCCTCCCCTTATGAATCTCTCTTTTTAAAAATATTGGAATTTGCATCCAGTCATAGTCCTTTTTCCCTAAAACATAGAACCCTAACCGCCAGGGGCTAAGGGATCGATCATCGAAAGATTCCTCCATGCCAGTCATGAAGGAATACAGCAAATTATGTGTCCATTTAGAAAAGGAGGAAAGGGAATGAAAGGTCTGTTAGTGAAAGAACCGTGGATCGATATGATTTTGAGTGGGGAGAAAACATGGGAAATCCGTGGCACCCACACGAAAAAGCGAGGAACCATAGGCTTGATCAAAAGTGGCACCGGGCAGGTTTTCGGAACGGTGGACGTCGTGGAGAGCAGGGAATTGTCGCAGGAGGAATATAGAAAAACTACGCATCTGCATGGGATTCCAGAAGAGGATTGTAGACAAATGCCATACAAACGCACATGTGCGTGGGTTTTGCAAAATCCAGTCCTTTATGAAGAACCCTTGGCCTATACCCATCCTGCGGGAGCTGTCATCTGGGTCGACCTGGAGAAAGCACGAAGATAAATCGAAGGCCCGTCCCTCTAAGTCAGGGGCGGGCCTTCGCTTATCTTGGAATCCATATCTTCGAGAAATCGAAATGACCGAACGACTGAAACCGGACGTTTTTAATCATCGGGTGGAACGTGCGGACTTTCACAGGATGGTATTGGAAAATCAACAGCTGCTGTTGTCGTATGTACGTTTCAATTTCAGCCATCACCCGCTCACGATCATCCGCCGTATCCTGCCTTTTGAAAACCTCAAGTTTGTCATGAATCCACTGCAGTCCCCAATCCGGGAAGAAGCGTTGAAAGAAAAGGTTCTTGTTGTAAAAAGCTCCTAAAAAAGAGAGATGGGGGTCGAGCGAGGACACTTCTCCCATGAAGATCAAATCCACGTCTTTGTCCATCTCTTCCGTATAGAAATTGGAGAAGTTGAAGGGATGACGTTCGAAATGGATGCCATAGGCGGCTCCTCTTTCCTCCAGCCATTCCGCTTCCTGCACGGCACTCGGAAATTCAAGGTGATACAGTTTCAACGGTTCGCCTGCGTAGCCGGATTTTTTCAACAGCTCTGGAATCATCGCGCTCTTTTTCTGCAAGTGTATCGATCGTGATGGGGCGAAACTGCTGGCTTCGATGTAATGATTTTCGCCAGGACTTTCAGCAGGGTCAGTGAAGGAGCGCCAGCCGAAATCGGCAGCCATCCTTCCGATATCCATCAGGTGGTAGATGGCTTCTCGGAAATAAGGATTCTGGACAATGTTCTTTTTATGATGATTGAACGTCAGAAAACGGAAGCCGGTTTCGACTTCATGTTTCTGAGCCGGGTTCACGTCGTCTCCGTCTGCCACCGTGAAATTGATGATGCTCGCAGCTTCCTGGGAAACTTTGAAAAACTGGACCTCATCAAGTAACGGACGTTCTTTGAAATATCCGTCGAAGGCAGAGAGGACGAGCTTGTTCTCTGTGCGCTCCTTCAGATAAAAAGGGCCGGTTCCAATCCACTCGTATTCATTGAAGGGTGTGGCCGATGGAAGGATGCACAAATTCGATGCGGCCATGTATCTCGGAAAAAACGGATTCGGTTTCTCCAAATGGATGATGACTTTATATCGGCTCGGACAGTCAATGCCCCGAATCCCATCTGTCAGCCAGGACGTAGAGGTTTCCTTATTCCTCGCTCTCGATAACGTGAACCGGACATCCTCACTCGTCAGCTCTTCGTCATTATGAAACCGGACCCCTTTTCGCAAATGGAACGTCCAAGTCCTGGACGATTCGTCGACCTCCACGTGATGGGCGATGTGAGGGAGCACTTCATCTCGTTCCGCATCATATTTGAGAAGCGGATCGCCGAGCTGTTCGATCATATGCGCTTCGAAGGTGATGGACACTTCCAGTGGATCGAGTGTCGTCAGTGATCTAGCCATAAAAGCATGAAGCACATCTTTCGGGCTGCTTTGCTCCCGGTAGCTGAACATTTTGCGGATATCATAGGAAGCTTTCGCAATCCAGGACTTCGGGATCGGCAGGCGCAGGAGATGGGCCGCTTCATCCAGCTCATCGCGCTCCACACAGGCGGTGACGAAATCCTCGACTTCCTTCTGGAACGATTGCGGGAAAAGCAGGGTGGACGGCTTTCCGCGTCCTTTGCCTGGAATGTAGGTGAGTTTTCCATGAGCTTCCATTTCTTTTAAAATTCTCTTCGCATTCTTCTGAGAACAATACCAAATGGTTTCCAGTTCCTGCAGCTTAAACGAGATCTTCTGGTCATCTTCCCGTTCATATAAATGAGCGCGTAATGAAAAATACCGTTCGTCGAGCATCGGTGCACCTCCTAAAAGGGGACAGATTTTTCTAAATTGTACCCTTTTTACCCCTTTTTGGAAACCCCATAATAAAGGGAGCGAAGGGGGAAATCTTATGTTAAAAGAATTGCATCCCAACATCCGGATCCGGATTTATACATCTTTTCTCAGCCGGGTCGTCGGGGCGGCTGTGTTTCCATTCATGGCCATCTATTTTACAAAAGAAATCAATGCGACGGTCGCAGGAATTTTACTGCTGATCCAAGTCGGTGCCCAGTTTGTGACCGGCCTTTACGGCGGGTACCTGGCAGATATCATCGGACGGAAACGTTTGATGGTGACAGGGGAGATCCTGAAGCTTGCGGCGTTCATCGGCATGTTCCTTGCCAATTCTCCGTGGTTTCAATCCGCGTGGGTAACGTTTGTCATGCTGCTGCTCATCGGAATCGCCGGAGGACTCGTGAATCCGGCGGCCGAGGCGATGCTGATTGATGTCAGCACAAAAGACTCCCGGGCGTTCATGTATGCGATCAACTACTGGGCGATCAACATGTCGATGATGATCGGGCTCATGATCGGCGGCTGGTTTTTCGAGAGGAATCTGTTCGAATTGATCGCCGTCCTCTTAGGGATCAGCCTGCTGACGCTCTGGATGACGAGTACGAAGATCACCGATACATACGTCGTGAGCGAAGAGAAGGTGAGGGAAGGGTACGGACTGAAACCGGTCTTGAAAAATTACAGCCTCGTGATGAGAGACATCCCGTTCCTCGCATTCACGGTCGGTGGGATTGCGATCCTTGGCATCGAATTCCAGCGCAACAATTTCATATCCGTCCGTTTAGAGCAGGACATCGCTTCAAACATGATGGATCTTTTCGGCCTGTTTTCATTTGAACTGGACGGCATCCGGCTGCTCAGTCTGCTGACGGTCGCGAACACGTTGTTCATCGTCTTGTTCACATCGCTTTTCTCAAAATGGATCAAGGGGAAAAAGGAAGAACCGATCATGTATGCCGGCTTCGCTTTATTTGGGCTTGGGTATGCGTTTCTCGCGTTCAGCAATCACATCCCCGGCCTTTTCATCGCTGTCATCGTCCTATCCATCGGTGAATTGCTGTATGTTCCGACGAGGCAGTCGCTCCTTGCTGATATTGTCGACGACACACGGCGCGGAGCGTATATGGCTTTCAACGGACTCGTCTTTCAGTTCGGAAAGATCCTTGGAGCCTTGGGAATCATCATCGGGAATGTCATCGGTGGTTACGGAATGGCGGTATTATACGTCGGGCTCGTGTTCGCGGGCATCCACTTTTCCAAAATGGCGATCCGTCGGAGGAAATCACCGGAAGAAATCGTCCTTGAGGCGAGTGGTTCATAAGGATAGCAGGACTGATCCCTACCGTCGAGTAAAATGAATTTCTAATATTTTGAAACAAAAGGCGCTGCTCTTCCGTATGGAATAAGTAAGAAGAAAAAACGGAGGGGTCATTTATGGAAACCATCAAAAAATATTTGAAGCCATTATTCCTGGCAGGGATTCTACTATTATCTGTAGGCTGCACCAATTCGGAAGACGCAGAGACCCATGCCGAAGAGAATGGAAGCGAAGAAAACATCCGGACAGTTCTAGAGCATAGTTTTACCGGTCCTGATGAGGAACAGGAAAAGTTAATCGAGGGTCCTGAAGGCGATGTGGAAGAGTATGCCAAAGAGCTTGGTGATTATCGTGAGGAAAATTTCAAACCCTATATGACTGAACGTTTCTTTGAAAATTATCTGGTAAATACGAATAGGGCATTAATGGCTCAGAGCCTCGCACACCCAAATTATACGTTGAGTGTTGAGGATATAGAGATGGAAGAAGAAGAAGATTATTATACGTTCACTGTGGAAGTGTCTTATATGGATAACGAAAGCAATGAAAGTAAAACGGTTAACGTTGAAGGACATGCACAAACGAATGAAGAGGACAAATTAACAAGTATCCAATATAGCAACTTTGAAGATCTTCGTACTGCCTTAGAGTAGTAAATAGCCGCCCCCGTTTTTCAAAAGCGGGGGCGGTTTGATGTTATAGCTGTCCATCATACCAGGAAAAGTATCCGAAATAGACGGAGAAGGCAATCGTTATACCAAGCATCCCGAACATCATCACAGGAAAAAGCCAATCCTTTCGCTGTACTTTCATGGGCCGGTAAAACGTGCGGGCCTTCGTACCGGTGAACCCTTTCGATTCCATTGCGATCGCCGTGCGTTCCGCTTTCCGTATGGCGCCAGCGAGAAGCGGAATCGCGAACCGCTGGTACTGAAGAAGTTTTTCCTTCCAAGAATCCGGCCGGTTGACGCCGCGGATGCGGTGCGCCGCGCGAATCTGTTGGAATTCCGTCTTCAACATCGGCAAAAAGCGATACCCGGCAAGCACGCCGTAAGCGATTTTCGGTGGCAGCTTCAACTGCTGGATCAAGCTTAAAATAAAATGGACCATGTTCGTCGTGAACAAAAACAGCAGCGACAGGGTGGCGAACGCAAGCACCCTCAGGCCGAGGGCAGCCGCCGTCCAGATGTCTTCCGTCGGAAACTCCATCCCTAAGAAGGAAACCGAATCAGCAGCCACGTTGCTGGTATCCGAGAAGACCACCGTCGTCCAGAACATCCCGAAGGCGAACAGCGTGAACGGAATGAAATAATAGACGTAGTATCGTTTCTTGAACGTCCCGAACACGAAGGTGACAATCACCGTCCACACGATGTAAAGCAGTGGGGTGACCGGATCGAACACGAAGGCAAGGAGGAAGACGGCTCCAATTATCGTCAACGCTTTGACTGTCGGGTTTACGTCATGAAGAAACATACGCAGGCTCCTCTCGCTTCAAAACGGCACGCTTCCATTGTTCTCTTGGAGGCAGCTCTAAGTGATGGTCGTCCAAATCCGGGCGAGCCCAGAGTTCCTTCGGCTGACCATCGTAGCTGATTTCGCCTTCGTTCATGACAAGCACTCTCGTCGCGTATTTGTCCACGAGCTCCATGTCATGCGTGATCATCACGATCGTCGTCCCGTTTTCGTGTTTTTCTTTCAAAAGGGACATCAAATCTGAGGTCGACTTTTCATCCTGTCCGAACGTCGGTTCATCGAGGAAAAGCATGTTCTGATTCTCGACGATCATCGTCGCGACACTCAAACGCCGCTTCTGTCCCTGGCTGAGAAGGAAGGGATGCTGATTCTCCAGTCCGTCCAGCCGGCAGAACTTCAGTGTTTCCTCGACAATCCTTGTCCATTCGGCTTCCTTCATCCCGGCATGCTGGAGACTGAAGGCGACTTCATCATAGACCGTGTCCGTAATGAACTGGTGCTCCGGGTTCTGAAAGACATACCCGACTTCTTTTCGCATCTCACTTTCTTTCCATTTCTTTAGGGCGCGGCCGTGCAGAGACACGGTCCCTTTGCTCGGAGGCTGGATACCCGCAAGTATTCTGGAAAAAGAAGATTTTCCGCTCCCGTTCTCTCCGACGATGGCCACCCATTCTCCCTCATGAAAAGTGACGTTGATGTTCCGCAAAATCGACTTCCAATGCACAGCCTCTGCTTCCAACAATGCCTTCCCAGCAGATAGGACAGGACGGTTTTCTGGGAGAGCGACGGGTGGCATGTCTCCGATGTGAAGCGGATAGGGCGGTGTCCACCCCTGTTCCAGCGCTGTCCTTGTGGCATAAGGAAGCTGGATGCCCATCTCATGAATGTCCCGAGCGTACGTTTTCAAATGATCGTGCAGCGGACCATCGTAGGCAAGTTCTCCTTTTTCATTAATAATAAGGACCCGTTCCAACAAATCGAGCCAGCCTTCAAGCTTATGCTCGATGACAAGCAGAGTGAAAGAAAGCTCCTCTTTCAATATTTTCAAAAGCTGGATGAATTCCTTCCGCGCCACTGGATCCAGATTCGCCGTCGGTTCATCGAGAATCAATACTTCCGGTTCCATGGCGAGGATGCAGGCAAGGGCGACTTTCTGCTTCTGGCCACCGGAGAGGGAGGAGATGTCCGCTGTTTTGTAGGCTTCCATCCCGACCTGACGCAGTGCTTGGTCCACTTTTTCCACCATCGACGCATGAGGTGTATTCAAGTTTTCAAGACCAAAGGCCACTTCATCCTCAACGGTAATCATGCAGAACTGCGTCTCGGGATCCTGGAAAACGACGCCGACGTTCTGCGCCATTTCACCGGCAGGATAGGAGTCGGTCCGCTGACCTTGCACGAGAACTTCTCCGTTCATGGCACCATCTAATTCCCGAGGATAGAGCCCGTTCAAACAGTGGGTGAGGGAACTTTTCCCCGACCCGCTCGGACCAAGGATCAGCATGTTTTCTCCTTCCTCGATGGAAAAAGTCAGACGCGACAGCACAGGCTTCTGTCTCTCCTCATAACGGAGGGTAAGGTCCTCAACGCGTATCACTTCCTGACTCATGCCGCCTGCTTCCTTCGCTGTTCTTTCCCGAGAGCGAAGCTTGAGAGGACACCTGTCTTCGCTAAAGCGTCACTGAGCGCTTTACCTGCGACACCTGAGATGATCGCACCACTGATGATGCGGGCGATGAACATGGCGACGACGTACCCTGTACTGAGGGCTGCGTAGCCGGAAAGGAAGTAACCCCAGACGAAGCTGAACACCGCCGCCATCACACCGGCAAGCATGAGGGTGAACAGGTCATAACGCTTGTACCTCGTCATAGCGAAGGCGGATTCTGCGCCGAGCCCCTGGATCATCCCTGAAACGAGCAGCATCGGACCAACTGCATTCCCTAGCAGCACTTCGACCGCCGCCGCAATCGTTTCGGATAAAAACGCGGCGCCGGGTTTGCGGATGATGTAAGCCGCAATGATCGACACGATGAACCAGATGCCGAAGATGAGGTCATAGCCGATCGGTCCGAAAAAGCCGACGAGGATTTTCCCGACCGGAAGGAAGGCCAGATACACGACCGCAAAGACGACAGAAAGGACGGACATGACGACGATTTCTTTCAGTTTCCAGCTGTTCATGCTGTATCATCCTTATGGGAAGGGCTGTTGGCAGAGACCGTCACGGTCATGACCGTATGCGAAGAGCCGCTTGCTTCTGTCTCTCTGAACACATCCTCAAGTCCTTTGAAAATGTCACGCGTATCTCCGTCGAGACGGGTGGAGTAGTGGGCAGGCGTGACTTCAACGCCTTTTTCTTTCATCGCTTCGATTTGACTGTAGATAGTGTCCATATAGTCCCCGCCACCCATGGGATACAACGAGAACTTCGCCGCAATGCGTTGTTCAATTTCTCTGGAGTGAGACTTGTTCAATCGTTCTTCTGATTCATCCATGTGGGCATCCCCGGATGAATCTCCCGGACAGCCGATGGAAAAGGTTCCTTGAAAAGCGACATGGACGCCTGTTTTCGCGATATGTAACAGAATCGCTTCGGTGACATCAAAGACATGCTCCATCCGGCCGCGCACCGTCGTCGTGACGTCATCCGTCTTCATCCACACTTTCGAGCTGTCCACTTCATTCAGACTGCCCTTGATATAATCCACGAAGTTGTCGGCCATCGGGTGCACAGAAAAAGAGCACCCCGCAATTCTTGAAGTTCCACAGTTGTTTTCCATTTCTAAATTCCTCCTTTTTTAAGCACAAAAAAACTGCATCCCACGGGAATGCAGTCTACCAATCATAAAGGAAGAACCAGTCAGGTCCTTGTGAATGACGACTGCACTTCCCCACGCTAGTATTATCTAGTTCGGGTTCCAAGGGTCGGAATGTCTCCTCTCAGCCGCCTCAAGCAGCTCCCCCAGTGCAACACGCGTATGCAATTCTTGTACGTTGCTTCCATCGTAGCGGAGAGTCATAGATTTGTAAACCACCTTTTTCCTGAAAAACAAATGGACCGGACCGCCAAACGGCGGATCCGGTCCATTCCTTATGCTTTCGACAAGCGTAACTTCATTACATTCTGATCTATGACACAATCGATATAGGGTACGCGTTCATAAGGGTAATACGTGAGAGAAGTGGGTATCACTTCCATCATTTGATACAGGTCCTCTGTTGAAGCCACATCATTCAAAACCAATTGCACGTCTTCACCAGTCATCGAGGAGAACTTGGCCGAAGTGTAACCTTCATTTTTCATAAATTGGAGTAGATCCATAGTAGTCTCCTTATTATCTGACCTTGAACCTTACATTTTCCCTGAATAGCAATATTCGAAACATAAACCTTAGAAATTACTTAACGCGACATCGCTCTAACTATTATTCTACTATAACAAGGTGCAGGAAGGAAGCAAAGAGTTTCGACAAAAAAACAGGACCTGCATCGCTTCTTGTCGTGCATCAATAATAAGGGGAGATCATCAAGTAGACGATGACTCCGGTGAGACTGACGTACAGCCATAACGGCATCGTCCAACGCGCGATTTTCCGGTGCTTATCGACCTTCATCGCAAGTCCGCGGAACAAAGTGAGTAGCGCAAGCGGCACGATGAGAGCTGCCAGTACGATATGGGTGATCAAAATGAAATAATAGATGCCGGCAACGATTCCTTCACCGCCGAACGACGTCGACTCCGCCATCGAATGGTACGTCAGGTACGAAATGAGGAAAAGAGCCGTAGATGTGAAGGCAGCGAAAATGAAGCGCTTGTGCCACTTCACGTTTTTCCTGATGATCATGAACAAGGCAGCAACCAGGAACACGAACGTAAAGGAATTCAAGACCGCATTCAAGAGGGGAAGAAGTTTGATATTGAACCCGAGATCCCCGTCGACTTTTGGTAAGAACAATAAAGCCACAACGATGAGGTTGATGGCGATGGAAAGCCCCACGACCCATGGGACGTAATTGAATTTTTTCATGGTATCGATCCTTTCTCAATCTCTTTATATAGAATCCTAGTCAAGTATAAAGAAAGAGAGAGGAGAATGCTATGACAGAAAACGCACAATTTGTCGAGGGAACACGTTTTAATTGAAAACAGGACGCACGCAGGCCTTCGAAACATGAAAAAAGGCATGTCATGAATAAAGAGATGGGGCAAAAGCTCCATCTCTTTTTCTTCGTTCTGGGTGAATGGGCAAACCGATGACGACGAAAACCCATAGGATACTACACAGAAAGGAGGGACTTCGATGTCCGAAAGAAACTTGTTCCTCAGATTCATAGGCACAGGCCTCGAATTCATCGTATCCGGCTTCCTCGCCATCCTATACACAGCAACCCAGGACACTGGGCGCGGTTTTGATCCGAACCCCGTCTTTTGGAAAGCGTTCATCATCATCCATGTCTCGCTTCTCCTCGTCATTCCGCTGCTTGCGAAAGGAAGGACACTCGGCATGCTGTTGACGCATCTCACCATTGAAACGAATGCAGGAAAGCCGCCGAACTTCATGCAGATTCTCATACGTGTGATCCTCGGGTTCGGTCCGGTCATTCTTACCCAGGGAATGTGGTATTGGATTTCCTTTGTCACCGGTTTGATGGATCCGAAAGGGAGAGGGTGGAGTGAGATCATCTCTTTTACGACGATCAAATGGAAAGAGCCTCCGCCGGAGTAAGAGGCTCAGGCCTCTGCTGCTTTATATAAAGGGATTCTGACGTAGTTAGGCATAATTTATAGTTTTGAAACCATACCCGGAAGCTTTTTCTCCATCAATCCTTCAAGCCAGTGGGTGGTTTCAACGAGTGGATCCAGAGAAGCGGTTGTTTCTACGCCCATTTGATGGAACATATGAACCATATCTTCGGTACACACATTCCCTACGGCCTTAGGTGCAAAAGGGCACCCTCCGAGTCCTCCGATGGAAGAGTCGAAAGAAGTGACACCTTCCTGGTATGCGGCTAAAACATTCGCTAGTCCTAACCCTCTTGTATTATGAAAATGAAGTCTGAGAGGTACTTCACCTTTGAAAGCCTCTTGGAAGGAGTGGACGACTTTTTTCACTTGAAGCGGATTAGCCTGCCCTGTGGTGTCTGCCAATACCATTTCAGTACAACCTGCTTGTATGAAGTCTTCGGAAATTTTTAAGACTCTATTTATGGGTACGTCCCCTTCAAATGGACAGCCGAAGACAGTGCCGAGAACTCCTGTCACAGGTTTTCCTTCTTCTTGAGCTTCCTTCGTAACTTCGACCAGGGCATCTTTGGATTCTTCTACTGTTCGTTTGGCATTTTTGAGGTTGAAAGTGTCGCTCGTCGCTAAAACAGTATGGATGACGTCGATATTTGTGCGTAGAGCTCTTTCCAGACCGGATCTACTTAATACTAAGCCTGAATACTGGACGTTTGAATCTCGTGGAACCTGTTCCATGACTTGCTCTGCATCACTCATTTGAGGAACGACTTTTGGGTTCACAAAAGAAACGGCTTCCACTTGTTTCAATCCGGACTGTACAAGTCGTTCAATCAGCTCCACCTTTTTTTCAGTAGGTACCCACTTCTTTTCATTCTGCAAACCATCCCTCGGGCCGACTTCACATATATGAATCATAACTTTTCCTCCTCATTCAGGATTCATGATCTATGTTCTTCAACACGTGGTCTCTTCCTTGATATATGTGTTCCTGCATAGCAGTTTTGGCACGGTCCGGTTCATTTGCTTGTATAGCGACCGATATGGTTTGGTGCAACTCAAGAGATTTTTTTAACTGATATTCGTTATACCAATAAAAGGACCGGAAAACTAATGGGAGTACGGTCACACTAGAGATGTGAAACCTCAAATGTTCATTATGAGAGGCGTTGTAAACAGCACTGTGGAATTGGTTGTTCAACTCCATGATTTCATTCAATCTTTCTGTTCTCTCATAGGTGGGGTTTTCAAGCAAATCCTTAAACTGTTCATTGCACCTTTCCATAGCTTCGATATCCTCATCGCTTCGATTCACAGCAGCTTCGGCGGCTGCATAACCCTCCAGCAGTGCCCTCAAATTATAAATCTGTCTGATATCTTCCGTATTGAACTCACTGACTATGACACCTCTTTTTAAAGGAGAGATCAGCCTCTCTGTTTCGAGGCGCTTTATGGCTTCTCGTATCGGTGTGCGGCTGATTTGTAATTCTTTTGCAAGGTTTTCTTCCGTTAAACGGGTGCCTGGTGCGTAGGCACCTTCAATAATGGACTTTTTTATGCGTTCATAAGCTTCCATAATTCTATCCCTCCTTGGTGCTATTGTATACAAAGGGAATTTCAACAGCAACTAAATTGCTGTATTTTTCTGAATAAAGTGCAAAATACCGGCTATTTATACATAATATTTGATTTTTCTGAATTTTAAGTTGATTTATTGTATACAAAGTGCTACGATGAATTCAAATTAATGGAAATGGAGGTTGTTAACGTGGACAATTCCGAACACCTGCCGTTGCAGGGGGTACGCGTACTAGAATTAGGGACGCTTCTTGCCGGACCATTTTCAGGGAGGTTGTTAGCTGATTTCGGGGCTGAAGTCATTAAAGTAGAACCGCCTGGAAAGTCCGACCCTATGAGAAATTGGGGCAAAAAGAAAGATGGCGTAGGCTTATGGTGGCCGATTCAATCGCGCAATAAAAAGTCTATTACTCTGAATCTTAGAGAGGAAGCGGGACAACGTGTCCTGAAAGATTTAGTGAAGGAGTCGGATATTATCATAGAGAATTTCCGGCCGGGTACGATGGAAAAGTGGGGCCTCTCCTATGAGAGGCTTTCGGAGGTCAATCCGAGAATCATCATGGTCCGTACTTCCGGATTTGGTCAAACGGGGCCATATAACAAACGTGCCGGGTTCGGAAGTGTCGCAGAAGCGATGGGGGGCTTGCGCCATGTGACTGGATTCCCGGATCGTCCACCTTCTAGAATCGGCATCAGTATCGGGGATACGCTGGCTGCACTTTTTGCTACAATCGGATGCTTGACGGCATTGCACGAACGCGAAAGGTCAGGCGAGGGTCAGGTGGTGGATACTGCCATCTATGAAGCGGTATTTTCTGTGATGGAGAGTACGATTCCGGATTATCTGCTTACGGGGTATGTTCGTGAACGTATGGGAAATATACTGCCGGGAGTTGCTCCTTCGAACATATATCTGACGAAAGATGAGACGTATATTGTGATCGGAGCCAATTCCGATGGTGTATTCATGAGGTTGTGTGAAGCGATGGGTGAACCTGAATTGGCAAAGAATGATAAATATTCGACGCACGATGCAAGAGCTAAACATATGAAGGAACTGGATCTACGTATTGAAGAATGGACCAAATCGTTGCCAGCGGAAGAAAGTCTTGCCTTACTCGAAGAGCATGGAGTCCCTTCAGGAATGATTTATAGTGCCAAAGACATTGTCGAGGATCCTCATTATAAGGAGAGGGAGATGATTGTACCTGTGGAGCATCCTGAGCTTGGAGAATTTCCAATGCCTGGAGTCGTTCCGAAATTAAGCCGTACCCCGGGGAAAATACATAAACCAGGGGCTGTGAAGATGGGGATGGATAATGAGAAAGTGTTTAAAGACATCTTAGGCATGACAAGTGAGCAAATGGAAGAGTTGAAAGGAAACCATATTATTTAAAGGAGGATCTTATGTCTGATACTTTCCAGGGGTTTGGTGAAAGTATTCATTTTGGTATAAAACCGGCTGTTCTGGTCGTTGATTTCATCAATGGATTTACGGATGAATCCTGCGACCTTGGATCCAATTTAGACGAAGAAGTTTCTCATACCAAACGGTTGCTTGATCTAGCCAGGTCCCGCCAGCTGCCTATCCTGTTCACAACCGTTGTGTACGAGCCCCATTATCTCGATGGAGGTCATTTCATTGAGAAGGTTCCTGCTTTGAAGTGCCTGTTACGGGATAGTGGATGGGTGGATTTGGATGATCGTTTGGAACGGAGAGAGAATGAAGAACCGCTGATCGAAAAGAAGTTTGCCAGTTCTTTCTTCGGGACAAGTTTACATTCCATACTCGCCTACAAAAATGTCGATACGCTGATCATCACCGGATGTACGACATCAGGGTGTATCAGGGCCACAGTCGTGGATGCTCTTCAGTATGGGTACAAAGCGATTGTACCTGAAGAATGCGTCGGCGATCGATCCGAGAAAGCACATCACAGCAATTTGTATGATATTCAAACGAAGTATGGGGAAGTCATGACGGTTGAGGATGTCGGGAATTATTTGAAAACCATATAATCTAATATTCGGAGGGATCGTACATGTACAGAGTTGCTGTTGATGTCGGAGGTACGTTTACTGACGTAGTGCTTCAAAATGAAAGTACAGGAAGTATTATTGGGACGAAGACACCGTCTACTCCATCAGATCAGTCGATTGGGTTGATGAAAGGGATCCAGAAGATTTGTGAGGAAAACGATATCGAGTTATCTCAAATCCAATCCATCATGCACGGAACCACAGTTGCGACAAACGCTGTATTGGAAGGGAAAGGAGCGAAAGTAGGTCTCATTACGACGGAAGGCTTTGAACAGATCCTGCATGTGGCAAGGTCATGGACACCTGCTCCGATCAGCGCCTGGATGGGCTTCATAAAACCTGACCCTCTCGCCGACCTTATTTATACAAGAGGAGCTAAGGAAAGGATTGATGCAAAAGGGGAAGTTTTGACCGAACTGGATGAAGACCAGGTCCGTTCTGAAATCCAGGCCCTTTATGAAGAAGGAATTGAAAGTTTGACTGTAAGTTTATTGAACTCCTACGCGAATCCCACACATGAACAAAGAATCCGTGAAATGGCTGAAGAGATTGATCCGAATATCCTTGTCAGTATCTCCTACGATATCTTACCTGAATTCAGAGAATATGAAAGAACTCTCACCACTGTTATGAACTCTTATGTCAGACCTCCTATGCAAAGATACTTAACGAATATCCAAAACAAACTGGAAGATTTGAAACTAAATAGCCGTCTAAGCATCGTACGTTCCGACGGTGGGTTGATGAGTATCCCCGCTGCAGCTTCTCTACCTGTGCACACGATGCTCTCTGGTCCTTCCGGGGGTGTTACGGCTGCGGCTATGATCGGCTCGCAAACGGGTAATCGGAATGTCATCTCCTTTGATATGGGCGGTACCTCTACGGACGTATCCCTGACCTACGACGGCACACCGCGCGTATCCAGAGAAACAAAAGTGGGGGTCTTCCCAGTCAAGTCTCCTTCTTTAGAAGTAGAAAGCATCGGAGCTGGGGGCGGTTCCATTGCCCATGTTCCTCCTACTGGAGCGTTGCGCGTCGGTCCGCAAAGTGCTGGTTCAGAACCGGGCCCGGCAAGTTACGGTTCGGGAGGAGAGGATCCGACAGTGACGGATGCGAATGTCGTATTAGGGTATTTACCTCCAATCCTCGTCGGTGGAGAGATGAAGTTGGACGTAGAAGCGGCTGAGAAGGCCCTTCAGAAAGTTGCTGAAAAGTTGGATACGGACATCTACCATGCCGCTCAGGGAATTTATGACATCGTCAACGAAAACATGTATGGAGCGACAAGGGTTGTCTCTGTCGAAAGAGGGTATGATCCGAGGGAGTTCTCTTTATTGGCTCTAGGCGGAGCTGGTCCGCTGCACGCGAATGCACTTGGCAAACTGACGGGTAGTTTTCCTGTCATTTTACCTCCAACACCAGGCGTATTATCTGCTCTGGGATTCCTGCAGTCAGATATTCGAAATGAATACTCCAGAACGTATATCCACAAATTGAGTCATCTGGATCGGGAAAATCTGATTGCAGCATTGAATGACCTCTATTTGGACTGCCATTCATGGCTTGAGCAGGAGAAAGTAGAGGAAGACCAGAGGTTGATCCGATTTGAAGTCGATGTTCGTTACTTCAGACAAGGTCATGAAATCCCTATAAAAGTAACGAAAGAAGAGTTGGATCATGCCGGAGTTTCCATTTTAGCAGAACGTTTCAGCTCGATCCACGAACAGATTTATGGATTTAAAATGGACGTGGAAGTGGAACTTGTGAACATTCGGGCTATTGCAATAGGAAAAGTGGCATCTCCTTCCATTCCAATGGTGGAAGAGGGAGAGGTGGATGCATCGGGAGCAATTATAGACCATGAGCATAAAGCATTCTTTAATGGCGAATTCAAATCAACCCCTATCTATGAAAGGAACTTACTAAAACCGAACAACAAAATCATAGGCTCAGCCATCATCAGTCAAAAAGACACGACGACTTTAGTGCTTCCGGGATTCACAGCTGCCATTGATAAGAACCTGAACATTCTCATAGAGGAGGGAGCTTCCTTATGAAAAATATTGACACAATAACGGTGGATATTATTGAAAACGCTTTAAAAAACATAAAGGAAGAAATGGATGTTACTCTATTCCGATCTGCCATGTCACCAGTCATCCGGGAGCAGCATGACTGTTTTCCAATGATTACAGACGCGGAAGGACAAATGGTGGTCGGGAATTTCGGTTCCCACGTGCCAGAAGTCGTCAATCAATTCCCTGAAGGTGTCCATAAAGGGGATGTCATTTTTGTCAGTGACCCGTACAGCTGCGGAGGATCGATTTCGCATGTGAATGATTGGATGGTCATCCTGCCCATCTTTTCAGGGGAAGAGCTTGTCGGGTATTCTTCCATGTTCGGGCATGTGATGGATGTCGGTGGACCTGTGCCTTCCAGCATGCCGGTGACAGCCACTTCCATTTACGGGGAAGGGGTACGTTTTCCGCCGGTCAAACTATTTGAAAAAGGGCAATTGAATGAATCAATCATCCGTATCATTAAAGCGAATACGCGTACACCTATGGAAAATTACAGTGATCTGATGGCGATTGTAGCTTCGTGCCGTACAGCGGAAAAGCGGGTGCAGGAGTTATGTGAACGTTTCGGTATCGACACCTATTTCGGAGCTTTGGAAGCTCTGCTTGAGCGGACAAATACAATGATGCGTGAGCTGATCACGAACTTCCTGCCGACAGAACCGGTATCTTTTGAAGATTACATCGATGATGATGGACTCGGAAACGGGCCATTTAAAATGAAACTGACCATATGGCGGGAAGGGGACCACGCCTATTTTGACTGGACAGGGACGGATAAGCAGTCTCCAGGTCCTATCAACTATTATTTGAGTGAACCTATGTTCAAAATGTTCATCGGTTCGTTCCTCATTTCTGTCTTTGACCCTGCGATCAATTTTAATGATGGATTCTATGATGTACTCCATATTGAATCTCCAGAAGGGACGTTGATGAGACCAGTTGAACCTGCAGCGCTCGGATGTCGTACCCATGCCCTCAGCCGATTGTTCGATGTCTTAAGTGGAGCGCTCTCCATCAACACGCCAGAAAACAGCCCGGCAGCGGGATACGGAACGAGCCCTTACTTCATTTATTCGGGCTATGATCAAGACGGTCGATATTTCAACCTGATGGAGGTCATGTATGGAGGACTCCCGGGTCGACCGATTGGCGACGGTTTGGACGGGCATTCGTGGTGGCCGGCGTTCGTGAATATTCCGACGGAGTATCTAGAAACCTATTACCCTCTACGAGTGGAATATTATCGAACGGGTAAAGACTCTGGTGGGGCAGGAATGAATAGAGGCGGAAACTGTAATGAAAAATTATATACCTGTCTCGCGAAGGGGACGGTCTCCATTCACGATGACCGGTCGACTTTGCAGCCCTGGGGAATCAATGGAGGGGAACCAGGCGGATCTTCTTCTAAGACATTAATTAGAAAAGATGGCTCAAAACAGGAGCTGGATTCAAAAGTGGACAATATCGAAGTGGAACCTGGTGATCAGATTCTATTCATTACAGGTGGCAGCGGAGGATGGGGAGATCCTCTGGAACGTAAGCCGGAACAAGTGTGTATGGATGTGAAACGAGAATTGGTCAGCCTTGAAAAAGCAAAAGATTCCTACGGTGTCGTCTTGAATCCATCGACGTTAGAAATTCAGCACGAAGAAACGGTGGAATTGAGGAATCAGTTGAGAAGACAGAGAGGAAATTTAAAAGCGTTCAACTTCGGGAACAGAGCGGACGTTGTAAAGGTTTAGCTTCTGCCTGCTAAATCCGTATAACGAGCTCAGTCTATTCACAAGGGAGAGAGACAAGATGGGGAAAACCCTCTATGAAAAAATATGGGATCGCCATGTCGTCGAGAGCCGGGAGAATGAACCGGATCTCCTCTACATTGATCTTCACTTGATCCATGAAGTGACCTCCCCGCAAGCTTTTGACGGATTGAAAAAAGAAAATAGAACCGTCCGGCGACCTGAGTTGACGCTCGCCACTATGGACCACAGCATTCCGACTGAAAATCGGAATTTCCCATTTCAGGATCCCGTGGCCCAGCTGCAAGTGGAAGCACTCGAAAGGAATTGCAAGGAGTTTCATATCCCTCTTTTCAACCTGGGAAGCGACCGCCAAGGGATCGTTCATGTGATTGCACCTGAGCAGGGGCTGACATTACCAGGCCAGACGATGGTTTGTGGTGACAGTCACGCCTCCACTCATGGGGCGTTCGGAGCGCTCGCGTTCGGAATCGGGACAAGTGAGGTTGAGCACGTGTTAGCCACCCAATGCTTACAGTTGGTCCCTTCCCAAACGTTAGCTATTGAATTCACCGGCGAGTTAGCAAACGGCATCACATCGAAGGATTTGATATTGGCATTAATCGGTGCCTATGGGAATGACTTTGCCACAGGCTATGTCATTGAATATCGCGGAGACCCTATTAAAGCCATGTCGATGGAGCAACGGATGACGATTTGTAATATGTCGATAGAGTTCGGCGCACGGGCAGGTCTGATGGCTCCAGATCAAGTGACTTTCGATTACATCAAGGATAAACCCTTTGCCCCGAAAGGAGCGGACTGGGAAAAAGCTCTCGGAGACTGGGGGGAGTTATACAGTGATGAGGAGGTCGGTTTTGATAAGGTCATCCATTTCGATGTCACTCAAGTATCCCCGCAAGTCACCTGGGGGACAAACCCCGGCCAAGTCGTCGGCGTCAAAGGAGCGGTTCCAAGTCCGGAAGCATTTTCCGGATTTGCGCGCTCCAATGTCGAAAACGCCTTGGATTACATGGGTTTAAAACCTGGTACTAAGATGGAAGACATCCCAATTGATGTGGTTTTCATAGGTTCGTGCACGAACAGTAGAATAGAAGATTTGAGAGAAGCGGCTCGAGTATTGAAAGGATATGAAAAATCTCCTGACGTCCGAGGGATTGTCGTCCCCGGATCACAGCAAGTCAAAGCCCAGGCAGAAGCTGAAGGGCTTCATCACATTTTCCTGGAAACTGGACTGGAATGGCGGAACTCCGGGTGCAGCATGTGTCTTGGTATGAATGATGATTTCGTCGGGCCGAACGAAAGGTGTGCGTCTACCTCGAATCGGAATTTCGAAGGCAGGCAAGGGGAAAATGCAAGGACTCACCTCGTCAGTCCGGCGATGGCAGCTGCCGCAGCGGTCAAAGGTCATTTCTATGACATCAGAGACTGGGAGTACAAACTTCAGGAGGTGCATTCATGAACCCCTTTACAGTCCATGAAGGAATCGTCGCCCCTTTTAATCGGTCCAATGTGGATACAGACACGATCATCCCGAAGCAATTCTTGAAATTGATGAAGAAAGAAGGATACGGGAAGTTTCTCTTCTATGACTGGAGATACCTTGATGGAGAGGAAGAAAATCCGGAATTCATCCTTAACCAGTCCCACTATAAGAAGGCTTCCATCCTCTTGTCGAGAGATAACTTCGGGAGCGGGTCGTCGAGAGAGCATGCGGTTTGGTCGCTCAAAGATTTTGGCTTTCGCGTGATCATTTCCTCATCTTTTGCTGATATCTTTTATTCCAATTGTGTGAAAAACGGAGTGCTCCCTGTAGTTTTATCACAGGATTCTATCGATGAACTATTCGATCGAGAGGGAAAATCAGAAATCTACCGCCTGGAAGTTGATTTGGAAAAAATGATGATCACCGATTTCGATGGATTTGAAGAGTCCTTTGAAGTGGAACCATTCATTAAAGAAATGCTCCTTAACGGATGGGACGAAATCAGTATGACGCTTAGGAAAGAACAGTCCATTGAAGATTTTGAAAGGAAACATCCAATTCATTTCAGTCTGAAGGATGCTGTTCCTCAAAGGAGTTCTGAATGATTGTTTACAAGCGTTCATGCTTGTTTAACAATAAAGTCTCATGTCGCGCCCTTGGTTTTATGGTCTATTCAAACTAAGAGGAGGAATGAAAGATGAGTAAACAGACAGATGTGAAAAGCAAGGATTTTTTTGTGGAGATGGTGGAGAATCATTACTTCGGAAATGTGGATGCCAACAACTTAGAAGGAGTATTAGAGTGTTTCAGGGAAGATGCTGTATTTACAATTCAGACGGCCCATTCGGTTCATAAAGGAAAAGATGATGGAATAAAAGAAATGTTCATCAATTTGTTCAAAAACTATCAACCCAAGATGGTCCATAAAGACTTCAGGCACGTGATCGACGAGGAGAAAAACTGTTGCGCTTCGCAATTTAATGTTGAATTGATTGAAACGAATAGTGATCAAGAAGTTTTACTTACCAATTGCAATTTCTTTTATTTTGATGAACAAGGAAAGTTCAAGGAAGTGTATGTGTACATGAGTGACGGCCAGAATGTCTTGGGTTGAGGAGGATGACTATGAGTAAAAGAGTCAAAATCATCATCCCTGTCCCCGTCGATTTAGATGGAGTAGAAAATAGACGCTCCCAGCTTCCTGAAGCATGGATCCGGCCCGGGTATGAGGTCGAATTCGTATCCGTGAAAAATGGGGCTTCCCTAGGAGATAGTTATTACGACACTTTACTTATGGATATGTTCGTTTTTGAGGCAGGTTTGAAGGCGGAGGAGGAAGGATACCAAGCCGTCTGTATCGATACGGTCAGCGATTCCGGTTTGTATGCACTGAGATCAAGGTTGGAAATTCCGGTTTTCGGGCCAGGGCAAACGGCTTTTTATACTGCGTCCATGCTCGGCCATAAGTTTTCAGTCATCACCATGTGGGATGAGTGGTTCCATCTTTATCGTAAGACATTAAATGATTATGGATTGAAGGATAAATTAGCATCATTGAGATCGATTAACACCAGGCCTGACTTATCAGAGTTGTTATCTGGAAAAGAAGAGATCATCTTCGAAAAGTTGGAGCGAGAGTCATGGAAAGCCATCGAAGAGGATGGGGCGGATGTGATTGTACTCGGGTCTACAACGATGCACCAGTCCTACCAGTACTTGAAAGAACGGTTACCTGTGCCGGTCGTCAATCCTGGTTTGGTTATGTATAAGTATTGTGAAGTTTTCCTGGAGTTAGGGTTAACTCATAGTAAGAAAGCATTTCCATCTCCTGAAATAAACAAGGATGAGGTGGTATTTAATAGTTTGATGCATCAAAACTAATGGAACTTTAAATAAGTAGCCCAAAAAAACTTCCTGCTCTCTGCGAGTAGGAAGTTTTTTAACAACTTATGCCAAAGCTGCTTTACGGTATCGAAACAGGCTTGCACTTATTAAAATGAAGGTGATCAACACAAGGATCCACATTGCATCCCGGTAAGCCGAAAAGGTTAGGGGTTGGATCCAGTCGTGATAAAGTTCGATCGCGAGCCAGCCGATCGGGAAAATCGGCGCCGCTTTTGCATAGGAAGCATTCAGGGCTGCCTTTCCTTCCTCCGTTTTTCCCTTCTTCCCCCAAGTAAAGCGTAAGAGATAAACGAGCGCTATTAGAAAGATCGGGGTCAACAAAAGTCCTACGAACATCATTTTTCTTCCTCCTTTCTTATCTGTTCACTAATGGTTTGATCCAAGTATTCATCCATGGGATCTCTCTGTCCGATTTTTTTAAGTCCGTCTCCGATGAAGTAGCCGGCTAAGGCGATTCCTGCTGCCAGGATGACAGCATCGAGTGAAAATTCCATTGGTTAGAACCTCCGTCCTGTTCTTTCTCTCTTCTATACGCATAGGAAGGAGAAAGGTTTCAGGGGAGTGACCTGCTTCTCTGATTTCCCATCAAAATAAAAAGACAGAAAATTCCCTCACTTCATTTACGAGTTAAGTGTAAGATGGTAAAATTTATCATTGTAGTGAAGTAAAGAATACAAAGGAGAGAGGGCAATGGGAAACGATCTACTCTATGCAAAATCATATTTTGAGAGACTGCCGGAACTTGGAGATTTGGCACCAGAAGCGTTCAAAGCTTTTGTAGCTTTCGATAAAAAAGCACTTGAACCGGGAAAGCTGGACGGAAAACTAAAAGAATTGATCGCTGTAGCGGTTGCTCACGTGACGGGATGCCCGTACTGCATCGATGTGCATGTGGAAAATGTGAAGAAGCAGGAAGCTACGAAAGAAGAAGTGTCAGAAGCGATTCTTGTAGCAACAGCGCTGAAGGCAGGTTCTTCGATCGCACACAGTGTCAATGCATTGAATACATACGATGAAAAAGGCGACGATGCTTTGTATAAAGCTTCTTACTTCGGCCGTCTGAAAGAGCTCTCCAATCTTAATGGGGATGCGTTTCATGCGTTTGTCGATTTTGATCAGCAATCCATGAAAGAGGGAGCGATTTCCGCTAAAGATAAAGAGCTCATTGCCATAGCGGCCGCCCACACAACAGGCTGTCCTTACTGCATCGATGTTCATACGAAAGGTGCGAAACAGCAGGGTGCTGAAAAAGAGGAGGTAGCGGAAGCGATTTTTGTTGCTACGGCATTAAAGGCCGGTTCGGCTATTGCTCATAGTGTGAATGCGTTAAATGCCTACGATGATGAGTAAGAGAATGAGAATGAAGGATAAGTAAATAAAAGTTTCCAGAGGCGATTCCTTGATCAAGGGATCGCCTCTTTTACATCTCAGTATGTTGAAAAGTCCCTGACCCTGAAGTCGCTGAGGTGTTGACGTGGTGGGGCAGGAGTTTTATAAAAGCGCCCACCAATCTTCTTCCTGATCCTATTAGCTAGATTTGAAAGTTCCCTGTTAGAAAAATTAACCATTACTTTCCACCCACTAACTATCTGAAATTTACGACAATTACTACTATTATCGTATTTACCAATATCCAATAGTCTTGTACACTTTAATCGAAACGTTTCACCAAACTTTGAAAGGGAGTGTTTTTTTGAAAAAGAAGGTTTCACTTTTATTCCTGGCACTTATCCTAATGATGAGTGTAACCGTACCAGCCACGTCTCTGGCTAAACAGTCACCAAAAGGTAAAGAGAATGCTTTATCCAAACAATTGGAAGCGATTTCAAAGAAAACGTACCGGTATTTTGAAGATTTTACAGTGGAGGAAACAGGACTCACTTACGATGCTGTCAGATATGATGAGGACGGGGAAATGACGGCACAGAAACACACCTCGCCAACAAATATCGGTATCTACATGATGAGCACGATTGCTGCAGAAGAAGCGGGGCACATTTCCCGCGATTCAGCGGTTGATAAAATCAAAACGACTTTAACGACGCTTGAAGGTATGGAAAAATGGAACGGCTTGTTTTATAACTGGTACAACACCTCAGATGGGTCCCTTTATACGGACTGGGGAGAGTTCATTTCAACGGTAGACAATGGCTGGCTGTCTGCGGGATTGATTGTCGTTGGACAAGCGTACCCGGAACTCTATGATCAGTCCAACGAGATCGTACAGGATATGGATTATTCCACGCTCTATACGCCTGAAGTCGGGCAGATGAGAGGCGGATATGATGTCGCTGCAGAAAGCTATACCTCCCACCATTACGGAGCGTTCTACACGGAACCTCGTGTTGCCAGCTACATCGCGATCGGTAAAGGGGATGTACCTAAAGAACACTGGTGGAAGATGTACCGCACGATGCCTGACAGCTGGGATTGGCAAGCACAGAAGCCGGAAGGATATACGACAACGTATGATGGTGTAGATGTGTTTGAAGGCCACTATTCTTACAATGGTCAAAAGTATGTACCAAGCTGGGGTGGAAGCATGTTTGAAGCTCTCATGCCACCTCTTGTATTAAAGGAAAAAGAACTGGGTAAAGATGCATTAGGATTGAACAATAAGCGTCATGCGGACATTCAAATCCAATATGCCAAAGAGGAAGGGTACGCCGCCTGGGGAATGTCCCCTGCCGCAACGCCAGAGGATTATTCTGAGTTCGCTGCTACACCACTTGGCATGGATGGATATAAATCAGACGGCACGGTAACCCCTCACGCCACTTTCCTGGCTCTTGAATATGCACCGATGGAAGCATTCAAAAACATCCAGCAATTGAAACGTTTCGATACTTATAGCAAGTATGGTTTCTTAGATTCCGTCAATGTAGAAACAGGGGAAGTGACCAACGCTTATCTCGCTCTCGACCAGGGCATGACGATGGTTTCAATCATCAATTATCTCAAAGATGGGGTAATCAGAGACTATTTCCATGAATCAGACATTGGACACGGTCCTGAAGATCTACTGATCAAAGAAGAATTCTCCATCAAATAATAAATAACCCGGTGACTCTCAAGAGAGAATCACCGGGTTATTTTATTTGCTTCTTACAGAAGAGCGTTTCACAAACTCTGTGGAAAGATCAAACGACTGATCAACCTGCTCTCCTGCGAGCATTTGAAAAATGGTATGGACCGCTAAAGCACCTGCTTCATACTTCGGTTGCTTAACGGTAGTCAATGGTGGGTTTACATACTCCGATAACTGGATGTCATCAAATCCGACGATAGAAACGTCATCCGGAACCGCTATCCCTTTTTCAGAGAATGCTTGAAGGCCGCCGATCGCCATTTCATCATTGGCATAAAACAGCGCATCTGGCAATTGCTGCTGGGCAATGAGCATTTTAGTGGCCCGGTATCCGCCATCACGAGTGAAATTCCCACTTATTTTAAAGCGGGATTGGAACGTGATCCCATGTTCGTTCAAGGCATCTGAAAAACCTTTGAACCGTTCCTCATTGTCATGGGAATCGTGGGGACCGCTGATATACCCGATCGATCGGTGACCATTCTCAATCAAATGTTCCGTGGCTTGATAGGCGCCATGGCGGTTATCGACCTTCACATGGATCGCAAACGGATTTTGGACTTCACGATCCAGCACGATGATCGGGAAGTCTTCACGTGCAGACTCCTCAATCAACTGGGTGCTTACATTATTCGCAAGGATGATCGCTCCGTCCACTCGTTTCTCCCGAAGGAATTTCGTGGCGGTGGACCGATCGCCTCCTAATGAACTGCAGGCGATCAAATCATACTGATGACTTGCGGTCACTTCCTGGACTCCTTTGATCAATTCAGAAAAATAGGGACCTGACATATCACTCAAGATTAAGGCGATCGTGTTTGTTTTGGTCCGCTTCAGATCGGAAGCGAACCCGTTCTTCTGATAATTCAACTCTCTTGCGGCTTTAAGCACTTTTTCAATCGTCGATGCACTTACTTTTTGATTGCCATTCAATGCATAGGAAGCTGTCGAGAGAGCTACCCCTGCTCGCTTAGCCACATCTTTAATTGTAGCCATATTAAATCCTCCATCTGTCAATTCGTATATTTAATTATAACAGTTTTTTACCGGTTTATTTGATACCGGACATAGTGAAACCTTCTACAATGTACTTTTGGAAAAAAGAGAAGATGATGATGATTGGTACGACCATGAACGCAGCTCCTGCCATTTGCAGGGCAAAATTATTCGCGTACTGCCCTTGCAGCAGGGAGAGTCCGACGGATAAGGTGTAAAGACTTTCATCATTGGCGATGATCAACGGCCAAAGGAAACTGTTCCATCCCGCGATGAAGGTCAAAATCCCCTGCACAGCAAAAATCGGTTTTGCGATAGGCATGACCAGCCGGAAAAAGATATAAAACTCTCCCGCACCATCAAGTCTTGCCGCTTCAATCAAATCATCGGGAATCGTCGTCATGAACTGACGGAATAAAAAGATGCTGAAGGCGACAGCTAGTCCGGGTAAGATAATCCCTGTCATCGTGTTCGTAAGACCCATCGCATTCAACAGCAGATACACAGGGATCATGGTGACCTGACCAGGAATCATCATCGTCGCCAAGACGATATAAAACACTTTTTCCCGGCCTTTGAAATCATATTTAGCGAAACCGTAGCCTGCCATCGCATTGAACAATAATCCGAGGAAAGAGAAGAGCACAATGACGAGCGTATTCCTCAGGTACACGGCAAAATTCATGTTGGTGAACAGGTTGATATAATTATCAAGGGTCGGGTTGTCCGGAATGATGGTCGGCGGGATGGCCAAAACTTCACTTTCAGGCTTGAAGGAGCTTGAGATCATCCATATGAATGGAATCGAAACGAGAATGCCTCCCGCTACCATAATAAAGATGACAAGCGCTTGTTCCCATTTGTTTTTCTTAGTCGCTACTGCCATAACTGCTGAAACTCCCTTCGATTAATATTCCGTATCTGATTTTCTGAATTTGAATTGGATCATCGTTACGATAATGATCATCGCGAAAAGCACAAAGGACGCAGCGGCCGCATAGCCGAATTCACTGAATTGGAAACCTTCCTTGTAAATGAAGAGGGCAATGGAAATCGTGCCATCCAACGGCCCGCCATCGGTCATGACGAACGGCTCTTCGAAAAACTGCATCCAGCCGATCAAAGTGGTAACGGTCACGAAGAACGTGGCATAGCGCAGGAGCGGTAACGTCACATGAAAGAGCACCTGCAAGCGGTTCGCTCCATCCATTTCGGCTGCTTCATAATAGGATTTCGGAATTCCCTGCAAAGCGGCGAGGAAGATGATCATATTGATCCCAATCCCTTTCCAAACCGCTAAGATGATCAGGGAGATCTTAGCGATGGTCGGTTCCTGCAGCCATGGAATATTTTCAACCGTAAGTAAGGAGAGTAAGTAGTTGAACAAGCCGTACTCTGTGTTGTATAAATAACCCCAGATCACAGCAACAGCAATGATATTCGTGATCGAAGGCATATAGTACACGGCCCGGAACATCGTGAACAGTTTGCTTGTCCCGTAGTTTAGCAGCAAAGCGATGGACAATGAACAAATAATGACTAATGGAACACCGATGACGACATAAAAGATCGTATTGAAAATGGATTTGATAAATTTATCATCAGCGAATAGAGATTGGTAATTTTCAAGACCGATGAAAGAAATCGAAGACCAATCGGCCAGACCTTTCAAGTTCATATCCGTGAAACTGATGAAAAAAGCAATAAGAATCGGGATCAAACTGAAAAGGGATAACAGTAGAACAGCTGGAGAAATGAACATATAAGGATGTCTATTTTTTAATTTCATGAAAACCCACCTACCTTGTCGTGACATGGATAAAAGAAGATGGAATGGGGGTTCCATTCCATCCTGCCATGTGATGTTTTATTCTTCGATCAAGCTTTGAGCTTCCTGGTTGAACTCCTCAAGCTCTTTTTCTACGTCAGCGCCACCTACGGTAATACGCTCGATATGAGCCAGTAGTTCCTGGGCAATTCTTTCAAACTGTTCGGTCTGCAAACCAGGCTTCGTATTCTCCAGCTGTTCGCCGAATGTTGCATACATCGGGTTTTCCTGCATCACTGGATCTTCCCACGCTTCCGTGCGGGAAGGGAGGGTGTTGGATTCTTCCAACCAGCTCAACTGTGTGTCCACATCCGTCATATAGGAAATGAACTTCAGTGCGCCTTCCACGTTATCGGAGCTTTCAAAGATGGATAGATTGGCACCACCCATGCTGGACGTATTCGTTTCTTTGGTCGGCATGACAGCTGTGGACCATTTCCCTTCAAGGTCCGGAGCCTGATCATTGATGATATTGATCATCCAAGGTCCACTGAAGAACATCGGTTTCGAACCATCTTTGAAAGCTTCCACGATGTCTTTGCCTTCCTGCTTCTGACTGATTCCTTCTTCGAAATAACTCGTATAGTATTGGATCGCTTCTTTGAATTCCGGAGAATCAAAATTCAACTTTCCTTCCTCAAGATTCGCTTCATAACCATTCTGCCACGCGAAAATGAAAGGAGTGATCTGATCATTTCGATCAATGTCAAGGCCAAAGGAATCTTCGCCGCGGTCCGCTAACGTTTGAGCCGCATCCTTCAGCTCGTCCCATGTTTTTGGAGCTTCTTCATAACCCGCTTCTTTCAAGATATCCTTCCGGTAATATATGACCCGTGTATCGGCATACCAAGGAATCCCTACGACCTGGTCGTCATGTTCCATCGTCGTTACAGAACCATCGAAGTAGTTTTCCTTAGCGAAATTCGGATAATCCTCCATATATTCGGATAAATCGAGTAGAGCTCCTGCTTCTGCAAATTCTGGTACCCAGGTTGTGCCCAGTTGAACGACATCGGGTCCATTTCCTGAGGCAACCGCTGTCAACAATTTGTCATGGGCTGTATCCCATGGAATAGCTTGTACATCGACCGTCAAACCTTCGTTCTTTTCCTCGAAATCTTTACTGAACTCTTTCAGTTTTTTACCTTCTTCTCCCATCGCCCACACCGTTACCGTGTTTTCATCCCCTTCAGAGGATGAACTGTCCGAGCATCCTGCCAACATCAATGATGTCATAACAACAGCGATCAACAACCATAGTTTTCCCTTCACGTAAAGCACCCCTTTTTGAAAAAATGAAGTTTATTGAAACGTTTCGATAACTGTATTATAATTTACTTTGTATCCGCTTTCAACTACTTCTTTGATTTTTCTAATAAATTTTAATAAATCCCTATTTTAAGCGGTTGACGGATTAGATTGGCAGGATTATACTGCAATTATATTTATTCGAAACGTTTCAATTATACTTCAATTGAGGGGGAACATTCATGGCAGAACATCAAATGAAAAACTTATTGGATCAAATGACCGTAGAAGAAAAAGTAGGGCAGCTCGTCCAATTGGCCACACCATTTTTTAAAGGAGCTTCCGATCGAGGGGAAATTACAGGTCCGATGGTTCACATGAATATAGATGAAGAAGATATCCAACGTACAGGTTCGGTACTAGGAGCTTCAGGAGCTAAAGAAACAATCAATATTCAAAAGGTTCATATGGAAGAGAGCCGTTTAGGGATTCCGTTGTTATTCATGTCGGACATCGTTCATGGGTTCAAGACCATCTTTCCTGTTCCCTTAGCAATCGGCTGCTCCTGGGATATGGAGCTGGCTGAAAAGAGTGCTTCCATTGCTGCTAGAGAAGCGGCTGTCGCCGGCGTCCACGTCACATTCGCTCCGATGGTGGATTTATCACGGGAACCGAGGTGGGGACGTGTGATGGAAAGTACAGGGGAGGATACCTTCCTGAACAGCCAGTTCGCCCGTTCATTCGTCCGGGGTTTTCAAGGAGATTTGGAAAATGATCCTCATAAAGTAGCTTCATGCGTCAAACATTTTGCTGCCTATGGGGCGCCAGAGGGCGGTCGTGATTACAATACCGTCGATATGTCAGAATGGCAGCTGCGCGAAAACTACCTTCCTGCCTACAAGGCTGCGTTAGATGAAGGTGCTCAGATGGTGATGACAGCCTTCAACATCTTAAATGGCATGCCATCGACAGGAAATGAACCGTTAATGAGGGGCCTTCTACGGGATGAATGGAACTTTGATGGTGTGCTCATCTCTGATTGGGGAGCGGTGAAGGAATTGATCCCTCACGGCGTCGCAGAGAATGAAAAGATAGCCGCAGAAAAAGCGATGAAAGCAGGCGTCGATGTCGAAATGATGACGTCCTGTTACGTCAATCATGTGGAAGAACTGATCGAGGAGGGGACATTGGAAGAAAGCATCCTCGATGAAGCTGTGCTGCGCATCCTGCAATTGAAACAGAAACTTGGATTGTTTGATAACCCTTATCGGGGAGCGAGTGAACAAGAGGAAGACACCCATATCCTCTCCACTGAAAACAGAAAAGCTTCCCGTGAACTGGCCACAAAATCAATGGTGCTCCTGAAAAACGAAGGGACCCTGCCACTGCAACAGGATCAGAAAGTCGCACTGATTGGTCCGTTTGCCGACAATACCGATATCCTCGGGCCGTGGTCATGGGGAGGCTCAGCCGATGATACCATTACCGTTGCTTCCGGCCTATCCCAATACTTAAATGAAAATCAGCTCCTAACATCAGCCGGATGCGGCATTGAAACGGGAACAGACGAACAAATGCAAGCCGCATTGCAAAAAGCAGAACAGGCGGAATCCATCGTTGTAGCGCTCGGGGAACATTCCGATATGAGCGGGGAGGCTGGATGCCGGGCAGACATCCGCATTCCTGAGGTCCAGTTAGAGCTTTTGAAAAAAATCAAATCAGTAGGAAAACCTGTCACAGCCGTCCTTTTCAATGGTCGTCCCCTTGATCTACGGGAAGTCATCGAGAACGCCGATGCCGTCATTGAAGCGTGGTATCCAGGAACCGAAGGTGGGAACGCGCTCGCAGATATCCTGTTCGGCGAAGTGAACCCTTCGGCTAAATTGACGATGTCGATGCCTTATTCCGTCGGACAAGTGCCGATCTACTACAACCGTTACAATACAGGTCGTCCTAAAGGCGCGCCAGATGCGCAGGAGCGCTATGTCTCTCAATATCTTGATATCCCGAATGAACCATTATTTCCATTCGGCTTCGGAATGAGCTACAGCCGATTTGAATATAACGAACTTTCGATCTCCTCGAAACGGATCCGACAAGATGAATCACTGACTGTCTCTATTCAATTGACCAATACAGGCGACTATGCGGGAGAAGAAATCGTCCAGTTATATGTAAGAGATCTAGTTGGAGAAGTTGTCCGCCCGCTGAAGGAGTTGAAGGATTTCGAAAAAGTTTATCTCCATCCTGGGGAGCAGAAGGACGTCCATTTCACTCTTACAGAAGAGCAGCTCAGGTATTATCATGCAAATATGGAATATAAGAGTGATGCCGGGGAGTTTGAGGTTTTCGTAGGACCGAACAGTCGGGATGCGAAGTCTGAAAGATTCTCGCTTGATTAAATATATCTTCACTTCAGAACCACACGGAACCTTTCCGTGTGGTTTTTTTGTTTAAGTTGAAATTTATGAAATCATGAATGCCTTTCCATTTAAATGAAACAAATTCACTAATAATGACTTATTTCATGGCTTTTAGTAAATATTAGAGGTTGAAACAGGAGGTGAAAGAATGAAAATCAAAGGACCGATTTTATTAGGCATTTTAATTGCAGCTATTTTGAACGGTTGCGCTGGCAACGAACCAAATGAACCGGAAGATGTGAATTACCAGCCGACACGTTATGACCAGGACGATCAAAGAAACCGTTTGGACAGGGATAATGGTGAGGATACGAGGCCTGATGTTGATTATCCGATCATCGATAGAGAGGACCAGGAGATCGAGTTTGGTGACAGGGAAATTGATCTTGAGGACCCTTTTGATGAAAGAAACAATAATGACGATAATCGGGAAATGGTTGAATAACTGATAACAAAGCATCGTCGTACGTCAGAAAATCCCTGGCCTTTGCCGGGGAAAATTTCGTCCTGTGGACTTTTTTAGGAGTAATATTCTTTGTCACTTTTGAGCTCGAAAAACTTTCAATTTATAAAGTCATCCACTGAATTTTATCTACTTTAGGTGAGGAGATGCTTGAGCATACTTACCTTTCTGTACTGTACTACCCAGGATTTCATCCATATTTTTAGCATGATTAAAGACCTTCATTTACCAGTTTACTTCTAATGCGCGTGTGGTAACATATACATAATTAGAACAAATGTTCGTATTTATATTAAGGAAGTGATCATCTATGAATGGCGTATTGAGAAGGGGTTTAGAGGAGAAGCAACAACTGGAACTCATCTACATGGCTGACAAAGGGAAGATCTCACAGCGGGTCATCCGCGTAGTATCTATCAAAGAGGAGACCGTCCTGGCTTATTGTTATACACGTAAGACGGTGCGGTCATTCAAGCTCGCCAATATTTTGTCGGTAACCCCTTATAACAAGTGGAAGAAGTATAAAAAGACACCTTGAAATCCAGTCATCGAAATATGGTGAATGTACGGTTGCTCTAGCGGAAACTAGAGAAGATATCTTAGAATCGTTGAGATTTACAAGAAATAAGTATGTAAAAAAAGAACCACAAAATAGTGGTTCTTTAGTCTTTCATGGATCCTGCCTCACGCGATGTCATGGCGCCTATCCCTGCGTTTACATCCTTTTGAATTTCCTGCTTTACTTTATTTGGATCTGTTCCGGAACGTCCTGGCTTTAATGATTTCGGCTCCTCTATTCTTCCTTGTCCGACTTCGGTTCCTGCCTTTATCTGGTTCTTTGCCACTACCCAACACCTCCATATTTGTAGGTTTAGCGACAACTCAAAAAATAATCACGTGTATAGACCTTTCCTTCCTGGCGGGAAGGGATGAGTGATCTTTAAATGAAAAACACACGCCGGCTAATCTTGCGTACTTGAATGTGAAGGAGAAGATTCTTCCTCTACCTCTCTCAGTTCCTCATTCAAAGCTGCATGATCAAGGTCATCACCAATAAACACTAAATTGTTTTCCAAATTTAGAGGAGAAGGGGTGAAACTTGGCGTTCCATAAGCATATTGAAAAAGTTGAGTTCCTGATTGACCTGTAAGTCGAATATATCCCTTAATACGATAAATCTGCTCAGGCATGGATTTCAAGAAGTTTTCAAATCGTTCCTGGTTGACGGGAGAGGAGAATGTATGAACATATGTCTTAATATGAAGGTGATCAATCGTCTGCTCTTTTTCATGCTCATTTCTTTGTTTAGTTTCTATATTTGAAAATGTATCCCAGGGAACTTGAGCGTGCTTAGCTGCAAGCACCTTACCACCAGGGTTTATTTCATTCAATTCTCTCATCAACTTCTCTTTATTTCGTATAGTGAGCTGATCTGATTTATTCAGAATGACAAGGTCTGCATGCTTGACTTGTTCTGTAATCAGCTTTCTGAGTGGGATTCTGAGGTTATGCCGTCCCGCCCAACTATTGGGATCGACCATGGTTATGATCGAATTCACTTTAACTTTATCGGATAAAAGGGGAGTTAAACACGCATCTAATACCTCAACCGGGTGTGCAACACCTGTCGTTTCTATATAGAGTACATCCAGATCATGATGGTAGAGGATATCCGAGATTTGAGTTTCCAGTTTATCAGAAAGAGTGCAGCAGACACAGCCGTTTAACAGTTCTTTTAAAGGGGTGCCCTCAGGCAATGACTGGGTATCGATCGGCAGTTCGCCTGCTTCATTCATAATCACGCCCACTTTTCGTCCTCTTTGATATTCTTCTTCCAGTATTCTCTGCAATAGCGTTGTTTTTCCTGAACCTAAGAAACCAGAAAGTATGTGGATTCCGGTATGTGCCAATACATAAACACTCCTTGTAAAGTAAGTATTAGTGCCTTGCTAGTTCACATCATTTGTCATCCGTAAATTATTTTAATAGTAATGATTACGAATATTTGTGAAGGCTTACATTTTAACTTCATTTAATGAAAGATGCAACATTTTCACCCCTTTGTATTTACCCACGAGAGAGTAAAAGGGAAGGAAGAAATTAAATAAAAAATGAATTTATGCTTGTCCTCATAGAAATTAAGTGATACATTATTCTTCGTAAGTTAAATAGTAATCATTACGATTAAAACGTTCTATTGATTCGTAACATAGGGGAACATCCTTTCATGAAAAATTATCGATCATTGATTATTTACCTGAGTTCATTCACAGAAGAAAGCCAGAAGGAAATGTACTCGATCCACCCAGAAAAATGGAAACAGACAAGGTACATAGAGAGATTCGGATTCGGAGGTGAAACGATGAGTGATTATTTACTTAACATACTAACGGACCATATTATAAGTACCCTGCCACAAAAGCAGCGGGATCTATATAAGTATGTCATTAAAATGGAGGATGACATGGCAGAAGAAGTGGATTCCGCAGGAGAATTTATAACCCGTCTTAAAATTGAATCTCCGCATAAGCTAGCAGCGGACCATTTTGAATTAACTTTATTTGAATTATTGCAGGTGATGAAAGAGATCGAGGAGGAAGTCGCTCGACAGCTTCCCTCGAAGATGGACGCTGTCAAATTCATCGATTGTACAGACTCTATTCATGCTGACTTGAACGTAAAAAAGGATCAAAAACTTTATTTTGTATCACTTCCGCATTCGTAACGAAACTGGAATCGATCAGAGGAGGAAATAGGATCTCTGTAATTTTATGGTGCCCTCTACGCTTACGATCATAAGAGTGAGGAGGTTTTGATCATGTTGGATGATCTATATCGTAAAATTGTAATGGACCACGCCAAATATAAACGAAATTATGGAGCGATGGACGGAGAAAGAGATATTCATAAAATTCATTATAAAAATCCCACTTGCGGAGATATGATGGTCTTATATTTAAGCGTAAAGGAAGGGAGAATGGAGGATTTATCTTTCGAAGGTGAAGGCTTCAGCATTAGTATGGCTTCATGCTCCATGATGACTGAGGTTTTGAAAAACCATACCGTGGGGGAATGCATGAAGAAGAGACGTGCTTTTGAACGCTTAATAAGGGAAGGGCACCGGGAGGATGGGATTGAATTAGGGGATGCCGCATCACTCCAGGGTGTACATAAATTACGTGCCAGACATAATTGTGCACTTATGCCTTGGCAAGCACTTGATCGATGGTTGAAGGAGAAAAAATATGACGGAGATGGATACAAGAATACCTGTAACCATAGTGACGGGGTATTTGGGATCGGGAAAGACCACTTTCCTTAATCATTTGCTGAAACATACAGAAGAAAAGACAGCACTCATCGTGAACGAGTTTGGAGACATAGGGATTGATGATCAGCTCATTGAACAAACGGAAGAAGAAATCATCGAAATAAACAGGGGCTGTATTTGCTGTAATGTACGCAAAGATTTAATTGATACGTTATCCATGTTAGCTATATCCAGGGACGAGAAAATGATTGAGTTTGACCGTGTGATTATTGAAACGACAGGACTCGCTGATCCTGCTCCTGTTGTGCAGACATTCCTGATGGATAAAGAAGTGGTCGAAGATTACTTCATCGATGCGGTTTGTACATTGGTTGATGCGAAGCATATTTCCAGACACTTGGATCAACAGGGGGAAGCTATCAATCAAATCGCTTTTGCCGACGTTGTCCTTGTCAACAAAGTGGATTTGGTAACAAAGGATCAGCTCACGGATCTGCGAAAAAGATTGGAACGCATCAATCCCACCGCCTCTCAACACCTCTGTGAAAACAGCCGGATTTCACCGGGTGAAGTTCTTGGGATTTATTCCTTTGACTTGCAGGAAAAATTGAGAGGACATCCAGATTTTTTGAACAGCCATCACCATTCCCATGATGATGAAATATCTTCTTTGGCTCTTCGGGAAGTGAAGCCGTTGAATTTGAAAAAGCTAAACCTTTGGTTATCCTTTCTCGTTCAAATTCAGGGAGAGAAGTTATACCGTTACAAAGGGGTTTTGAACATTGAGGGAAAAGAGAGACGCTTTGTTTTTCAAGGTGTTCATATGCTTTTTGCAGGTGAGGAAGCTGGTTCGTGGGGAGATGATGAGCGGGTAAGTGAGCTTGTATTTATTGGAAAGAACTTAGATAAAAAAAGTCTTACGGAACAGTTCCAGCAGTGTGTGACGGAGTAGAAATTTTTTTACACAGTTTTAAATCGTAATCATTACTTTTATAGGAGGGTAACAATGGAGAAGAAAATACCAGTCACGGTCTTGAGTGGTTACTTAGGTTCAGGAAAAACCACGTTACTCAATCATCTATTAAACAACCGCGATGGACTTAAAATCGCTGTCATCGTCAATGACATGAGTGAAATCAATATCGACGCAGACTTAGTAGAGAAAGGCGGCCATTTTTCCAGAGTGGATGAGAATTTGGTCGAGATGTCCAATAGCTGCATCTGCTGTACGTTAAGAGAAGATTTATTGATTGAAGTTGAGAAGATTGCAAAAGCCGGGGATGTGGATTATATCGTGATTGAGTCAACTGGCATCAGCGAGCCTGTGCCGGTCGCCCAAACCTTTTCTTATATCGATGAAGAGCTCGGAATCGACCTTACCCGGTTCTGTCGTTTGGACACGATGGTAACGGTGATGGACGCTTACCGGTTTTGGCACGATTATGAATCCGGAGACCGTCTGTTGGACAGAAAGCAGGCGGTAGGGGAAGAGGACGAACGAAATCTGGCAGATCTGTTGATCGACCAAATTGAATTTTGCGATGTGCTTCTATTGAATAAATGCGACATGGTGACGGAGGAGCAACTGAATGCATTGACAAAAGTGGTGCGGACGTTACAGCCTGATGCGGAAATCATCCCAACTACATTCAGTGAAATCGATCCAGAGAAGATTATCAATACGCATCGCTTTAATTTTGAAAAGGCGAGTCAATCGGCTGGGTGGCTCCAGGAATTGATGGCAGGCCCTGAGGCCCATACCCCGGAAACAGAAGAATATGGCATTCAATCTTTTGTATATAAGAGAAGGCTTCCTTTTCATTCCCAACGCTTCTACGATTGGATCGGCCGGATGCCGACTTCGATAGTAAGGGCCAAAGGAATATCCTGGTGTGCCACAAGGAATGATCTGGCGATTCTTTTATCACAAGCAGGTCCATCGGTTTCCATAGAACCGGTCTCCTACTGGGTAGCTGCTCTCCCGAAAGAACAAAAAGATCGTACGATTATGCAAAACCCGGATGTGTTGAACGATTGGGATGTGGAGTATGGTGATCGAATGACCAAGCTGGTCTTCATTGGAGTGGAACTTGATAAGAAAACGATTACCAAAGAGTTGGATGAGTGTTTGGTAACGCCTGAAGAGGCGGACATGGAATGGTCGGAGATGGAAGATCCCTTTAACTGGAAAGTCAAATCCTATCAATGAAAATAAAGAAGGTGACAACATGATACTATCCCGCGAGTCTATACAAAACAAGGTGGAGAAAGAGGTGTTGGGCATCGATCCATTTATCCTGGATCATGTTCAGCCTGCTTCTGTTGACTTGACACTGGGCAGGCACTTTATGACAGTGGACGAACATAGTACAGGCCAACTGTCTTTCAAACAGAAAGCTTCCTATCGCGATATCTATATTGGCCATAATGAATCCATAATTATCCCTCCTCATTCATTTATTCTTGCGACGACGAAGGAATGGGTGAAATTACCTGATGATCTCACCGCATTTGTCGAAGGGAGAAGTTCCATCGGGAGGATGGGGTTGTTTGTGCAGAATGCAGGCTGGGTGGATCCGGGATTTGAAGGACGCATCACGCTGGAATTGTTCAATTCAAATCGGTGCCCGATTGAATTGACGGAGGGATGGAGGATTTGTCAACTCGTTCTTGCCCAGATGGATCGACTGACGAACGCCTATCAAGGTAAATATAGGGGTCAATCCAGTACAACAGCTAGTGCTGTATATCGAGATAAAGAGAATCATTTTTAAAAAAATTAAATCGTAAACATTATTATTAAAGGAGAGTATACAGAATGGCTAAGAAATCTAAAGTAGCAAAAGAGAAAAAAAGACAGGAGATGGTAGCGAAATACGCGGAACTTAGAAAAGAGCTGAAAGCCAAAGGAGATTATGAAGCACTTCGAAAGCTTCCTCGTGATTCCTCTCCCACTCGTTTAACAGGGAGGTGTGAAGTGACGGGAAGACCGCGTGGCTATATGAGAAAGTTCAAGATGTCCCGGATCGCCTTCAGAGAATATGCACATAAAGGTCAGATTCCCGGGGTGAAAAAATCAAGCTGGTAAGTGACCAGTGACTGGCCTTCTGTCCCTGATGAAGAGCAGGTGGATCAGGATTATGATATGAGCCACGGATATCTAATGAGTAAAGGGTGAAGTCTATTGGACTTACAAACAGCCATTTATACCTTAAAAGAAAAAGGATATAAACGTACAAAACAAAGAGAGAGAATGCTGAAGATTTTCATCGATCAGCATCATTATCTGGCAGCTAAAGATGTTATAAGGGACATTCAGCAATATTTCCCTGGTGTCAGCTATGCCACCGTTTATAAAAACCTTTATCTTTTAACAGAGGAAAAACTATTGGAAACCATAGAGATGAATAGGGAAAAGCATTTCCGGCTTGCGCGTCCGGGCCATAAGCATCTCTTTATTTGTAAGGCATGCAGGGAAACAAAAGATATAGACCTTTGTCCGATGGAACTCATCAAGAATGATTTGGAAGGGTATGTTATTGAAAATCACAAATTTGAAGTTTATGGGATCTGTCCTCAATGTCATTGAAGTGACAGGGAGCGCATATTAAAAGTAATGATTACTATTTACAAATAGTAATGGTTACGATAATATCAAGTGTGGAATAGAAGGAGGAGAACAAATGTTTAAGAAATTTTTAGGATTATTTAGTTTATGTTTCGTAATCTTTACCATGGCTGCATGTAATGGGGAAGAGGCAAGCAGTGATGAAAGTGAAAAAGAAACGCAGGATTCAACGGAAGAGATGAAGGTGTTTACGACGGTTTATCCGCTACAGTTTTTCACAGAACAAATCGCAGGAGATGCAGCTTCAGTAGAATCTATTCTGCCACCGGGAACCGACCCGCATACTTATGAACCAACGACGAAAGAAATGATAGAAATCGCTGAATCGGATGCTTTCATCTATAACGGTGCAGGATTAGAGCCTTATGCGAAGAAAATCTCTGATTCTATCGAGTCGGAAGATGTTCAAATTCTCGAAGCATCCAAAGGAATAGATTTAAAAGATCACAGTCATAACCACGGCGAAGAAGATAGCCATGACGAACATGCTCACGGTGAGGACGGCCATGCCGACGAGGGAGGTAGTCATGACGAACATTCCGGTGGTGAAGGTAGCGACGAAGAGGGACATGAGGGGCATCATCATGGCGACCAGGACCCTCACGTTTGGCTGGATCCGATCCGTTCCATTGAAATGGCCGAACATATTAAAGACACATTAGTTGAAATAAACCCTGAACAGGAAGACGTATTCCTAGAAAACTTTGAGACGTTGAAAGAAGATCTTGAACGTTTAGACGAAGAGTTCCATACGAAGATCGAAAGCCTGCCTGGGAATAAGATTATCGTATCCCATGCCGCCTATGGCTATTGGGAAGAAAATTACGGCATAGAGCAGGTGGCGGTGTCTGGACTAAGCCCTGCGAATGAACCTTCACAGAAGGACCTGGAAAATATCGTGAAAACGGCTGAAGAAAATGGCTTGAATCATGTCCTTTTCGAACAGAATGTCACCCCTAAAGTAGCAGAAGTTGTACGCCAGGAAATCGACGCCGAGACGTTACGCATCCATAACTTATCTGTCTTAACAGAAGAAGATCTTGAAAATGATGAGGATTACTTCAGCCTCATGAAGCGTAACTTAGAAGTCCTTTCAACCGCTTTAGCGAATCCTTCGGCAGCTTCAGACAACACGGACGAATCGGAGGAGCACGATCATGACCACAGCCATGAACATGGGCATGACGAAGAAGCGGAGAAAATTTATGAGGGCTACTTTGAAGACAGCCAAGTGGAGGAACGAAAACTTTCCGATTGGGAAGGAGACTGGCAGTCGGTGTACCCTTACCATAAAGACGGAACGCTTGATGAAGTCTATGCTCATAAAGCAGAAGAAGGGGACAAGACAGCTGAAGAATACAAGGAATATTATGAGCAGGGGTATAAGACAGATGTGAATCGTATTGATATTCACGGAAAGACCGTCACTTTTTATGAAGATGGAGAAGAACGATCCGGGGACTATGTCTCGGATGGGTATGAAATCTTGACTTACGATAAAGGCAATAGAGGGGTAAGATACATCTTCAAACTGGAGGAAGAAGCGGAAGGCCTTCCAACGTATATTCAGTTTAGTGACCATAGTATCTATCCAACAAAAGCGGATCACTATCACCTGTACTGGGGCGATGACCGTGAGACTTTACTTGAGGAAGTGAGTCACTGGCCGACCTACTATCCATTAGATATGGATGGACAGGAGATTGCCCATGAAATGATGGCCCATTAAAAGGGTAATCTGTTTAGAGTGACTGTTCCAGCTGATTTAAAGAGGAATGGGAAAAGCTGAAGATTGAACACGGTCTTCAGCTTTTTATTATCCAAACAGAGAAATCAATCCCAAGGGGTGGTCATGGATCTATTAAAAAAACTGAAGTATGGAGAACGATAGATATGAAGCAGAGTCGTAAAATGATCGATTTCGCGCGCAGAACCGATTTCAACATTCCTGTTGCATGGAGGAGAGAATTACAGATCGAGGACGGGATGACGGTCACGTTTAACATCGAAAATCAGTGCATCATGATTAAGCCAGCCTACAATAAAACCCTTGATGTCATGAGTACAGTGGGAAGAAAAGGATTGATTTATGTTCCAAAAGAAATCCGTACCCACTTTGAACGGAAAGGGTTGAAACGTTTCTCTATTCGTATGGAAGAAATAGAAAGGGCTGTGATCATGCAACCGTTGAAGCAATAAGGAAAAACTGAGGGGTGTGTCAGAGAGCTTGTTATGAATTCTAGAAGAGTACTCTTTCTGTCATTTCCAATGGGCGCATGCCGTTTTCATATAAGAGAATCATGAAAAGAGCGAACCATCCTGCCATGGTTCGCTCTTTTTGTTATCTCCAGCTTATGAGCACTCGAGGATTTTTTATTAGAGTGTAACTATCCATGTACAAGGGACCTATGATCATCGATCGTACTGAATCCATTCCCATTGAATAAGGCCTCCGGCAAAATTTTAAGAAAAGCCATGTTCCATACGCATATTTTTTGTGTTCAACTAGTAGATTGTTATAAATAGTAACAATTACTATTTATTGAATGGAGGAGGATGTTCGACGTGCCCATACCGACTTATATGATAAGTGGCTTTTTAGGTAGTGGAAAAACCACCGTCTTATTAAAAATGATAGAAGAATGCGAGAGGAAGAACCGACGGGTAGGCGTGATTTTAAATGAACTGGGAGAAGTGAATATAGAAAAACCTCTCTTTCAGAAACAAAACGTGAAAGAACTATTAAACGGCTGCATATGCTGTACTATCAAAGAGGATTTAGAGACGACGTTGGATGAATTTATACTAGAGGCGCAAAAGAATGAACTGGATCTTTTGATCATTGAAGGAACAGGCGTTTCCAACCCTCTCGAAGTGAAGAAAGTATTAGAGAATCCTATGTATTCGTCTCATTTCCGTTTGTATTCGATGATTAGTTTGATAGATTCCAGTACCTTTTTAGAGTATCAGAGTGTGTTTTCAAGCACGGCGGACATAAGGAAACTGCTGGAAGAACAGATCACCAGCGCCGATCTCATTCTATTAAATAAACAGGACCTGACCAAAGGGAAGACGTTAAATAAAACCATCAGGAAAATCAAGGGTCTTACAGGGGAGTCCGTCCCAATCTTTCAGACATCCTATGGGCGTGTCCCATCTCTGGAGTTATGGAAGAGACGAATACAACCTTCGATCCACTCTTCAGCGGAAAGGAGAGAAGAGGAAGCTCATTCCCATCACCACTCCGGGTTGCGTGCCGTGAAGCTCGAGCCCGTACCAAAGATGAAGAAACGAGATTTGGAGAGTTGGTTGAGCGACTTACCTGAAACCATCTTAAGAGGAAAAGGAGTCGTGAATCTTGAAGGTCATGAAGGCCTTTATTCCTTTCAATTTTCCTCCAACATGATCGAGTTTGAGAAGATTAAACATCCAGCAGGCATACATCCGGCAATCATTTTGATTGGTGATCAGCTCCAGCGAACAGAACTCATGCACAGCTTCAGCCGGTTAGGGAAGGTCTGAAATTGGTGAAGCAGCTAAGACGATGCAGAATGGACGCTCGAAGATAACAGTAGAACGAGAAAAAGTACGGGATAGGAGGAAGCTATGACTTTTAGGCTTTACAACACAGTATTGGATGTGACAGCCGTTTTAGCTTTTGTTATGGTTGCTTATTTTGTTACGTATAGTCAATGGCTTGGAAAGAGTGCTTCTATGATCCTGCCCGATTCCTTCAACCAGCTGAACACGATCTTTCTCAGTCTCATCATTGAGGCCATTCCTTTTGTACTCATTGGCGTTCTCATTGCCGGGGCTATTCAAATCTTTATTACAGAAGAACATGTGAAGCGGTGGATCCCGCAAAATAAGTACCGGGCGATCCTGATGGGCTGTCTGGTGGGATCTGTTTTTCCCGCCTGTGAATGTGGCATCGTCCCCATTGTCAGGCGGCTGGTAGCAAAAGGAGTGCCCTTGCCCGCGAGTATTGGATTTCTTCTGACGGGACCATTGATCAACCCGATCGTCATTTTATCTACGTATATGGCCTTTGGGAATGATATGAGAATGGCAGGGTTACGGATGGGTGTGGGTTTTGTTGCGGCGCTGCTGATCGCCCTCTTCATCAGCACTTTATTCAAGTCCAACCAGCTCAAACATTCGGTTTCCGGTTTGTATGGTTCTGAAGGGTCCCCGCAAACAGAAGTATCGTTCATGAAAAAGCTAAAAGGAATGTGTGTCCATTCGATTGACGAATTTTTCGATATGGGAAAGTACTTAATCATTGGTGCTTTCGTTGCTGCCTTTGTTCAGACGTATGTACAAGCCCAGTCCCTCTTTTTGTTCGGCGAAGGATTGATGGGGGCGACGGTCGTCATGATGGGGCTTGCCTTCGTGTTGTCTTTATGTTCAGAGGCGGACGCTTTTATAGGAGCTTCCTTTAGCAGTTTGTTCCCTTCCGGCGCTGTTTTAGCTTTCTTAATCTATGGACCTATGATCGATTTGAAAAATACCATCATGTTGTTGAGTGTGTTCAAGTCCAGGTTCGTGTTCACATTGTTCCTTTCCATCACGGTCATTGTATTCATATGTACGATCACTATATCTATGGTGGGCAGGTGAGTAGGCGGTGCGCTTTCACTTTTATCAATTCATGAAACTGATCCTATTAGCCGCCTTCGCTTTTTTTCTTATTCAATTGCACCATACCGGGGAGATTGTGAAATTGATCAACCCCAAATATGTCCTGATGAGTCAGGTGGCCGCAGGTGTGATCGTTCTTCTGTTCTTCGTCCAGCTGGGGAGAGTATGGCAGGGGAATAGCAGTGAACATGACTTCTGCGCTCCCGGGTGCACCGAGGACCATGATCACAAGCAGTCGTATGTGAAAAGGTGGGTGAGTTACTTGGTTCTGCTTTTTCCTTTATGTACAGGATTTGGATTGGAGCTCACCTCCCTGGATGCTACGATTGCCAAAAATAAAGGTTCCCTTCTCCCCCAAGGAGGAAATGCTTATCAAGAGGAAGCATCATCGAATCCACCGGCTCTCGATGAGAACAAGCCGATCCCCAATACCAACTATTTGACGGATGAGGAATATGAACAGAAAATGGGCCTTCTCAACGATGAAGTGATTGAAATGAACGAGGATATTTTCGCTTCTTATTATCATGAAATAGAAGAAAATCTCCATCAATATAAAGGGAAAACGATTCAAATGAAAGGTTTTGTGTACAAAGAGGAAGGATTAGATCCCAATCAGCTCGTAGTGGCAAGGTTTCTAATCACCCACTGCGTCGCCGATGCCAGGGTCATTGGATGGTTGAGTGAATCGGATGAGGCCGTTAACTTTGGTGTAGATACGTGGGTGGAAGTGCGTGGTGTGATCGATGTTGGTCAGTATAATGGTGTCGAACTTCCAATCATTCAGATAAAAGAAATCACCCCTATTCCTGAGCCGACCAATCCTTACATTTTCCCTATTTTGACGAAAGTTCTATAGAAGAAAAGAGAGTCCCTGTCCCCCTTGTGCAGAAGAGCAAAAGGGGGCAGGGGCTTTATATTATATAAACTGTCTCAAAGGCTAAGTGTTACCAGAGGATCCCCGTTGCTAAAGAAGTCATATACGTTCCTCCTCTAGTTCGTTTTCATCAGCAGGTAGATAAAGTAGGGGGCACCTATAGCTGAAACGACAATACCTACAGGAATCTCGGACGGGGCGAGTAAGTTGCGCCCGATCATATCGGCTGTGAGCAGGAGCAGGGCACCAATAAGTGCGGATGATGGAATCAACAGCTCATGCTTCGGTCCGATCAGCCTTCTTGCAAGGTGGGGGGCGACAAGACCAAGGAAAGCGATGCTTCCTGCAACCGCTACGCTTGCACCTGCCAATCCAACGGCCACAAGTAACAGGATCCTTCGTTCCCGTTCCACTCTTGTCCCAAGTCCTGTAGCCAACTGGTCACCCAAGCTCAAAACATTCAAGAACCTGGCTTTGTATAGGGCGAACGGAATGAGTAGCAGCATCCACGGTAAAACCGCTAGAACATACTTCCAATTCGTCCCCCATATACTTCCTGACAGCCAGATGGTCGCCTGCATGAAATCACGTGGATTCATTTTCAGTTGGAAAACGATGAGCACCGCACCGAAGGCAGCGTTCACTCCGATACCGACGAGAATCAGTCGCACGGGTGTCACACCTTTTTTCCAAGCTAATACATAAATGAGAAAAGCCGCAGCGGCTGCCCCGATCATTGCCATGAACGGCATGATGAAAATAGATAAAGTACCAAGTGAGGTGCTAGCCCCTTGTGAAAAATAAATATAAAGGACAACAGCAAATCCAGCGCCGGCATTAATTCCAAGAATACCTGGGTCTGCCAAACCATTTTGCGAAACGCCCTGTAAGATAGCGCCTGAAACGGCCAGACCTGCTCCTACTAACATGGCTATGACGAGTCTCGGAAGCCTGAAGTCGAATAAGACAAGCTCCTGACGCTCTGAACCCAATCCAAGCATGGTTCTGAACACGTCCAGAGGGCCGATTTGAATGACGCCCGTATGGAGACTGACTAACAAGGTAATGACGATTAAGACTGCGAGCAGCCCCATCGTCAAGAAGGCTTTCCTGTTTTTTCTTTTTATCGAATCCATCATTAAAGACCTCTCCCTTCACGTCGTGCTAAATAGAGGAAGAATGGAACTCCAACCATGGCTGTGATCGCCCCGATAGGCGTCTCATAAGGCGGATTCACCATACGTGCACCAATGTCAGCGAGGACGAGTAATAAACCGCCCAAAACGGCTGAACACGGGAGGATCCATTTATAATCAAGTCCGACAAGGAACCGGGTAATATGAGGGATAACCAATCCTACAAACCCCACATTTCCTGCGACGGACACGGCTGCTCCTGTCATAAGAAGAACGACTATGGTTCCAAGAACTTTCACCATGGTCGTCCGCTGGCCGAGTCCTTTCGCAACATTTTCTCCAAGGCTTAATACGGTGACCGATCGTGCGATGAATATAGCGATCAATCCACCAATAACAACAACCGGTAGAACAAATTGAACTTGGATCCATTGCGTCCCAGCGACTCCTCCTGCGTACCAGAAGCTCATGTCCTGGGCGACTTCAAAATGAATAGCGATCCCTGAAGAGAAAGCACTCAACAATGCTCCCACGGCTGTACCCGCAAGCGCCAGTTTTACTGGGGAAAGGCCGCCTTTGGAGAATGACCCGATTAGAAACACAACCCCTGCTGCAAGTCCCGCTCCGATAAAAGAAAAAAACATGAGACCAAGAGGAGACGTGCCGGGGAAGAAAGCGAATGCGATCGCGATCATTAAAGCGGACCCGTCCGTTACCCCCATAATAGAAGGGGAGGCGAGGGGGTTCCGTGTCATCCCTTGCATGATGGCACCGGAAACCGCCAAAAATGCACCGATGATGGCGGCTACAATGGCTCTGGGCATCCGCAGTTCCTGGATGATCTGGTGGGAGGTAAGGTCCGGATTGTATTGGAAGACCCCATTCCAGACGGTTGTGAAACTGATATCCGCTGCTCCCAGCATGACAGAAAAACCGATACTTACGATCAACAGTGCCGTCCCGGCGATGAGGATGAGCGTAGCCATAAGAGGGCGGCTTTTATATTGTTTTTTAGTTGATTTTTGTGTCGGAACATTCGACTGACCTTCCTTTGGTCTTTCCATGTTTCTCTCCACCTCTATTTCTTGCCACTTAATGCGGAAACTTTATTTGTGTTTTTTACGTCGCGCATTTATAATTGATAACGATTATCATAATCATTCATACATACATGGAGCTCGGAGGGTTTTATTATGATTAAAGAAGATCGAAAACAAGTGTACGATTTCCTAGCGAAGAATGCATTCATTCATATCGAATCGGATTTTGATGATAAAATCGATTACAGGGTAAGTGACATTATAGAAAATGAAACAAATGCTGCCGAATTTATACAAGTGCAAAAGGCGCATCGAGGCACAGAAGTTTCCACGATTGTAGGGACGCTGTTCGGTAAGCGATACACTGTTCTCGCTATGGGGATCTTCTCGCTTCTTATAAGAAGAGGGATCATGATTGATACAGCGCCACACCTCATCGGAATCAAGCTGGAAGAGGGAAAACCGAACCGGTACTTTATCGAGGAAGAAGCGGTGAAAGAAGTCTCTGATTTAACGACTGCACAGCTTCATGGGCTTATTCGCACGTTCTTGAAAAGCCACTTAGAACCTCTCTTTTCAGCTGTAGCTGCTGCTTCTCGCTGCAAAGCTGAGCATCTTCATTCTTTTGTCGCTCATAACCTGTTTCAACGCCGTCTATTATTGATGCGTCAAGAGCAAGCGGATGAGCAGACGATTGATCACTATTTGAACCTTTTTACTACAGATGAGCTATTTGGAGTGGAGGAAAGTAACCCACTAGCCTTCACATTCCCGTTGCATAAGCCCGAGGAAGGCGAGCCCTTCTACATTCGTGAGCACTGCTGTCTTTCCTACTTGTTGCATGACCGAGACCTTTCCCATTGTTGTGGAACATGCCCGCATCTTTTCAAATCGTCAACAAAAAGAGAAGGCTAAACTTAACGAAGAAGTTTAGCCTTTTTTTCTTTACTCGTTTACATACTCCATGGCTTCTTCAACCATTTGTGTCCGGCCGATGGCTCCCCATGCTTTATAAATCCAGAAGTCCGTCTTCAATACGTTTTCATTTTCAACGGCTTCCAGGTCTTTCCACAAATTACTGTCTTGAATGGAAGAGTAGTTTTCAGGTCCTCCCGAAGAGTCCACCTGCAGGAAGATATGGTCGGCGCCAAGTTCTGGGATCACTTCCATCGATAGATCCCCACGCTCTTTCTCGTCTGTTAATTCCGATGGCTCAAAGCCAAGGTCATGGTATAACATGGACACCATCGGGTGAGTGGTTTCCGGGTAGATTTGAATCACTTTTTCACGAATACGAAGGAATGCCATTTTGTTATTTTCCATGTTGGTGATGGTTTCGTTCGCTTCTGCTACCTTTTCTTCAAGCTCAGCGATTTTTTCTTTGGCCACATCTTCTTTATCGAAGATTTTTGCGATTTTCATAAGGTCCTGCTGCCAAAAGTCCGGATCATTCCGTTCTTCATCAGAGGATGCGCCCAACACGACAGTCGGTGCGATTTTCTCTAAATCTTCATACACTTCCGATGCTGTATAATCATCGACAAGAATAAGATCCGGCTCGAGTTCGAGGATTTTTTCCAAATTGACTTCCGCAGCTGAACCTACAATTTCAGCACCTTCCAGCTGATCGGCAAGGTAGGGAATATAGTCCCCGCCATATTGAGATTGAGCGGTAACGCCGACAGGTTTTACACCAATCGTTAACAGGTGGTCAAAATAACTAGGACGAAGAGCCACGACTTTCTCCACGTTTTCTGGTATTTCGGTTTCCCCTTTTAAATGCGAAATGGTTTTCGCTTCCGTTTCGGTCGTTTGTTCTGTCTTCTCTGTGTCTTCCTCTTGTGCGTCTGTGGACCCTTCGGTATCCGAGCAGCCAACAAGCAGGAGCACACTTATAAGCAATGCGAACATCACATATGTACGTAATCTCATGTCCAATCTCCTCTTTTCTATTTTTTGTAATAATGATAATCATTATCATTAACCAACGATAATGATAACCATTTTCAATGAATAAATCAAGGCTTATTGGGATATTGGTCTTATTTTTTGCATTTACTTTCAGATGAGTGAGGATGGGTCGATCGTGCATACAGGGCTTTAGTGGAAAGGAGGGATTCGATGGAATCATCACGTACAATAGCGTTAATTGGCTATGAGGGAATTAGATCGAAGGCTCACGCTTTTTTGAAAAAGAATCTCTTCCAGCTAGTTCATTGAAGATTTGAGTTGTCTTGCTAAAACATGAATCAAAACTATTGAACTCAACGAATTAGAGTGGTGAAAAAACGACAAGGTTGATTCTTAAAAAAATAAAAAACTTTCCATTTCATAGACACCAAACACACACTTCCTTCGATTATAGAATGGAGGAAGTGTTTTTCTATGCACAAATCCTCCATCTTTCCATAAGAATAGGAGAATCCAAATGAACTATATTAAAGCGATCAACGCCTTCTACGATCATCAGGAATTCAACCCTCTAACTTCTGCTGCCATCAACCTTTGGCACAGCCTCATGCATGTGAATAACAAATCCCGTTGGAAAAAAGAATTCTCGGCCTCGATGACCGTCCTTTGCCTGAAATCCAACTTGAGCGAAAGCAGCATTCGGAAAGCACGCAAGGAACTCGTGGAGAAAGGGTATGTGACGTTCACTTCGAGACCAGGCAACCAGGCTCCCATCTATCGGCTCCTCCCTTTATATGAAGAAATGGACAGCGAGAGCGACAGTGTGGAGGAGAACAATGGCGGCAAGTCGAACGGTAGCGATACCGGCAAGTCGAACACATTAAGTAAACAAAACGAAACGAAAGAAAAAGAAGCAGTAGTAGAAAAGCCAGCTGAGAATCCCCACCATTTTTACGAAAACAACATCGGGACGTTGTCGCCGTTCATCGCAGAAAAAATCACTCAGTGGTGTGAAGAGTTGTCTGATAAACTCGTCATCCAATCGATGAAGCTTGCGGTCAAGAGCAACAAGCCTTTCTTCAGCTATTGTGAAGGCATTCTGAAACAGTGGCAGCAAGGTGGCGTCCGCACCCTAAGAGGAGCGGAACGAGCCCAGCAGGATCACAAGAAGCAGAGGACCAATTCGAAACATGAGAAAAACAAATCGGTGTTCGATAAGTTGAGAGAGGAGGTGCAGGGATGAAGAGAGAAGAAGCCATCGAGGTACTTGAGACGATCAGTGAATTGTATCCACAGAAATTCGATATCACCGAGCGTGTCGCGAATATGCTGATTCCGAAGCTCTTGGAGATGGATTACCATGGGGTGATGGCCAAGCTTTCCGATTTCGCTGTCCGTAGTCCGTTCCCGCCGATCATCGGTGAAATCGCAGTCTATCAACCGGAGGAAAACCGTCACTTGGAGCAGATGAAAGTGTGGGAGGCGGAAGCAGCGGAAGTATCTGATGAGATCCGCCAGCGGTTCATGGACAAGCTCCGAACACTCGCAGAGGAGAAGTCCCATGAGTCATAATCTACAGACGGAACAGGCCGTGTTAGGTATTTTTCTCGTAGACGGGGAGAAAATCAAGCAGACGACGCTCGCCCCAGAGCATTTCTCCAGACACGACCATCGACGCATTTTCCTAGCGATGCAGCAGGTGGACAACAAGGGAACACCGGTGGATATGGTGACGGTCACAACGAGTCTCGGAGATGAAATCCCCCAGGTGGGGGGAGTGAGCTACTTGCTCGGGCTGGCCGAATCCGTCCCGACGATCGAGAACTTCCACTTCTATGAAAAGCTCCTCGTCGAATCCTACACGAACCAGCAAATGAGACAGTCGGCGATCAAATACATCGAGAACCCGAGTGCTGATGCGCTGCTCGGCTTGAAACAGCAGCTCCATTTGATGGATCAGGACACGGAAGCGGATGAACAGACGGTGAAAGAGCAGCTCAGTGACATCGCTATGGAGATGATCTCATCCCCCGTCCAGACGGGTTTAGCCACAGGGTTCGAAGACTATGACAAAATGACCGGAGGCGCGCAGCGTGGCGATTTGATCATCGTCGCTGCCAGGCCTTCGATGGGGAAGACCGCCTTCGCCTTGAACATCGCCATGAACCACTGCAAGAACGGAGGAGCCGTCGACCTGTTCAGTCTGGAAATGGGATCCAAGCAGCTGTTGCAGCGGATGATTTCATCAGAAGCACGCATCGACGGTCAGAAGTGGCGCACGATGTGTTTTTCCGCAGAGGACTATAAACGTTCCTTTCATGCCATAGGAGAAATCGCCGAATGGAAACTGTCGATCCACGAGCGACAACAAACCGTCCAAGACATCACGACGAAAATCAGAGCCTCCGTAGCTTCCGACCCCGACCATGATCACCTCATCATCATCGATTACCTGCAACTGATGAATGTCAAAGGCCGCTTTGAACGCCGCGACCTGGAAGTCGGTGCCATCACCCGCGAACTGAAACTCCTCGCTCGTGAACTCAACCTCCCGATCATCCTTCTCTCCCAACTCTCCCGAAGCGTCGAACAACGCCAGGATAAACGCCCGATGATGTCCGACTTGAGGGAATCCGGCAACATCGAGCAGGACGCCGACGTTATCAGCTTTTTGTACCGTGATGACTACTATTCTCAGGAAGGAAGTGATGTGGTGGAGGTGATTTTGAGGAAGCAGCGGAATGGTCCGGTGGGGACGGTGATGTTGGGGTTTAACAAAGAGTTCGGGCGATTCTCCTGATCTTGATTATTTAGTGAGTCAATACCAGCGCTAGGGAATGAGAACAGGTTCAAAAAAGCTAGATGCTTCCTCTTAGACATCTCTGCTGATTTGGATGATGATTGGTTGTAAATATGTATATCCCCAAGCCTTTAAGTGAGAGGCAAATAAGAATGGAAATATAATAAAAGATCTTTTAATAATAATTTACAAAGTAAAACACTGTTAAAATAAGAGGGTAGCGTAAACTTGATACCTACATCATGTATGTTTATAGTTTATTAAAGTTATGATTACTTCTATTTCAAAAAAGAAAATTAAGTAATAAGCGAGTTAGTTTAATTAGACAATAATAAAGTATATAACTCTCATATATAATGGGGGGTATTTTTATGGAATTTCTATATTGAACTTTAAAGGAGTACTATTTAACAAGACGTTAAAAGCTAGAAGTTATGATTGGTACCTTCACGAATTCCCCATCTTCCTTCGCCTTTTCCATTTGGAGCATATAATAAATTTGCTTGATCTCCAGTAGTACCTCGGAAAATATCACAATCGCTATAGTGAAGGTAAATATTCTTTCGAATTTGAACCTTCGAATTTGTGTATCTATTTAGTCTATTAATCTACTACCTTCGACTTCTTTGTATATTTCTTGAAGAGTCCCTTCTCCAACTAATCTTTTCATTGCAGTAGTAATGACATCAATCCACTTGTAATGTTGAGACATTATTTCACTCCTTCTCCTTTTATAATTTAATTTATTTTCACTAAGTAATAGTATGGTTTTGAAGTGTGTGTACAAAAAGCTCATTGTCATAGGTAGTCGGAATTCTAGCAATAGCTAATATGAATCATATCAATGTATTATAAAATAAGAAATATACTTCGTTGGCAGAAATTCCTTGAATCATGAATAATAACAATAGCTAATAAGTCTTTTGAAGAACAATTGATTGTTGAAATTAGAGAAAAATTGATGAAAATTGCAAAGGCAAGCAATTTGATGAGTACAGTGACCTATAGAAATTATTCTAGAGCTGAATGTAAAATAAAGTTACATTATTTGTATTAAATTACATGAATTACTCTGCTTTAGTAAAAGAGAATTACCTTACTGTTGTAAGGAGTATTGAGTTTATGAAATAATAATAGTAATTCATTCGATTTAGTAATCAATCTTAAGTGGCGATTAAACCGTTGCTTTTTAACTATATTGGGGGTTAGCAAATTGAAAGGTAATCCATTCGTTTTTTACTTAGATCAATATAATGTATTGTCTCCAAATCACTCTAAAATCTATGATGAATATACACACGATTCTAGTGATGAGAAGAGCTATACATTTAATGTACATACTCAAATAGAAGAAACACTATTACAAGTGTACGAAAATAATCCACAAAGTGTCATACTTACTGGTAATGCGGGTGATGGAAAAACCCGATTATGTAGAATTATATACAATTATTTTAATAATGATGATTTAACGATCTGGCCTGAAGAAGGGATCGTCGATTTTCAGTTTCCTAAAGGGACATTAAGGATTGTAAAAGACTTATCGGAACTTAAGGAAGATGTTATTCATAGGGAGCTTGATGCCCTTCAAAAGAATATTGAAAATAAACACGCTGATGGGGTTTATTACTTGATCGCAGCGAACGAAGGGAAACTAACGAAATTCTTATCTCAACACGACGATTTGAATCTACTTAACGAAGCGGTATTGAGGCGGTTTGAATCATATGAAAATAACTCTCGAGATTTTAGTATTTTTAATTTATTGGATGTAACATCCTCAGTATATGTAGACAGAGTGCTTGAAGAGTGGAACAAGGAGGAGAATTGGAGCGCCTGCCACGCCTGTCCTAAACAAGATAGATGCATTATTTATATGAACCATGAACGCACATCTCAACCCCACATTCGAGAAAAGATTGTGGAACAGTATCAGCTTCTTGACTACTTAGACACCCACATCACTATGCGTGAAATGCTCATCCATAATAGCTTTATGCTAACTGGAGGATACACGTGTGATGATGTCTTAGAAGCGGACTACAAGCAATTAAAGGAACAAATAAAGCGTCCATATTATCAGAATTTCTACGGCCGTGATTTAAGTGAGAATGCTTTCTCAGAAATGAATGCTTTGAAACTATTCAAGACTTTCGATCCGGGTAGCTATTCTCATTCATCGATTGATGACTTTATTATAAACGGTGATATTAATGGTGATGAGAAACTTGAGAATGTTCATAAGGATATATTCGGGCCTACTCTAGATTTAGAGTTAGGTTATTTCCAGAAAAGATTAACCTTATATCGCGATTATAACGTGGATAATGACCATTCATTAATAGAAGATTGGATTCCTAAGCTAAGGAGAAAACTGTTTTATGAGTTACAAGAAGAGGTAGGATTTACAACGGATCAGCTCCTCCCATATGAATACCTAAGTGACTATAAGTCTTTGTTCAACAACCCTAGAAACCAAACAGCTATAAAGAGGGAACTTACGAACGGCTTAAACCGCATATTTTCTGGAAGATTAACCACTGATATGAAAGAGTTATTAGCAACAAATAAGAACTTAATGATTTATGAGTCGTTTAAATCAAGGAAATCATTAAATCTACTAGAAGAGTTAGAGCGGACAGACTTAGATAGAAAGCCATCAAAATTTACTATGAATGTAGATGATGAAATCTCTATGAATGTCAATCTAGCTATCTTTGAATATTTAATGAGAGCAAGTGGTGGAGGAACTCATAACATCCTCCAGCAAGACGCTGAAATATTAGTTGATACATTCAAAAACGAACTCATTAGGTTAAGTGAGCCTGATGAATATGAGTTAAACATACTTCGCTATGATAGAGAAGAAGGATTATTTGTTGAAGATGAAATTAGCTTAGGCTAAGGGAGGGGTATATCGTGAGTAAAAAATCAGACGTAGAGCAGTTTTCCACACAATTATCTGCTCAAATATGGGGGCATAGGTTTAAAGACGGACAAAAAGGCCCGGAGTATGCTCTTGAGTTTTTGAACGTATTAAGTGGAACACACTATAAACTAGGTGCGGATAGCTACGAAAGAAAAAAATCTACAGGGCTACGTAAATTTATTTTTGAAGGTGAGAAGGAAGGCGCACAAGATGGCGTTGTTTCTTTGACTGCGGAAGAAAAGCAATATTTATATGAGATGGCATCAGATCGAGAGCAGATTAGTGTTATTAGAGAATTTTTTAGAAATCTTGAAGTGCCATTGCACGACGGGAAAGGAAAAGCTGCAAATCGTTCATGGTATGCAAAGACGTTATATCCATTACATGAATCCTTATTATTTTTTGAACTACGAACAAAGAATGGTGAACCAGCTTACGAGCGGAACTTTTTCGCGAGAGGTGGGGAACTTTACTTTTTAATGCTTGGGTATGGAACAGAGAATGATTTAGAACTTAGAAATAAGATAGAGGCAAGGCTTCAATATTTATTACAACGGAATAAGCAAATTGAAAACATTGTTTCGAAGCTTAGAGGTAAGTTAGATAAGTCTGAACAAAATAGAAAAGACACTTATCCATTAAGAAAAGTAGATGAGAAAACCAAGGAATACCCATACTTACCTGTTACAAATGACGCAATCTATACAGATTTTGCGAAGGAGTTTTATCAACTCATTTCTTTGAATATTGATATCTATGAAATGTTTGAGCTTATGACTAGCCTGATAACCTTCCAATTGTCTCGATATATGCTGCATAGAGCAAATGATAGCGAAGAAAATAAAGTAACCCATTTCTTTGACTGTTTGGACGGTCAAACAGGACCAATACAAACTTTATCGGGAAGGTCTTTCAGTGAAAATGAGCTGCTCATTAAGAACAAATTTGAGTCTTTCTTTGAGAACATATACTCTGAAAAGATTCAGGATGAAGAATATGTAAAGAAAAATCTCTCTGCCTGGAAAGAGAACCCTGATGACTTTCTAATTTACCTTGGTTTAAAACGTTTATCTAAGGTAAGAAAGAATAAAGTCATTAAAGTCTTAAATAAATGTAATAATTATCAAGATTTATCAACAAAACTTTATACAGTAGTCAAGGATATTATTTCTGATCAGCTAAAGAGACACCAACTAAATATAGTTAGGGGTTTAACGAGAGATGGTGGATTTGGTGGGTACAAAGCCGGAAGTAAGTATCGGTACTTTATGACTGACAACTTCTTACAAGTGCTAGTTTATATTGTTGTAAAACCTAAAGGATCAATGGAATTCAACAAATTCCTGGAGGCAATCTATAATAGATTTGGGTTTATAATAGGAGAAGTTGAGTCGAAAAGAGATGGCATTTACGAAAAATCTCGAATTAATATTAGTTACTTTCAGAAAAATGAATATGCATTACGAGAAAAATTACGCCATAATGGTTTACTAGTTGAATATTCAGATGCTACAGCAATGATTCGAAATCCTTATGAAGCGGCAGAAGTGCAGGTGGTAAAATGAAACAACATAACAATTTATTAGGTAAGTGGATTTATTCTGTTTTACGTAATCATTTTTATGATCAAAAGAGTGAGAACGCCAAAAAGCTCTTCATAAAAATTAATGGGTTAACCAAGGGAAATATTGAAGCTGCATTACATGAGCTGAGAGAAAATACTTCTGATCTAGAAGAATATTATTCTCCTATTATTCGCACAATAAGACCTGTAGAAGGGTTCGATGAATATAAACTAAGAGAGATAGAAACATCTACTAGACTTCGTAATTATACCTTTACTGATCAAGCACTTGTCATGATTATTAATGAGAATACTCCAGAGGGTCAAAGTTTAGAGAATATATTCTCAATAGACGAAGCTTATCTTCTTTCCGAAGAAGGGTTTCAAGTGTTGTATTCCTTACTCTTTAACCATTACAATTTGGCGGAAGAAGAGATAGAAACACTAAAAAGCTTTATGAAGATGTATAATCAATTAACTGATCCTCAGCTACGTTTCGTTTTACGGTTTATTTCGTCAATTGTAAATAGTGATTCACCATCAATAATAGAACGGATTCAGAATAGCCTACCAGAGTTAAACCTATTCAAAGATAATGACTTACTCATCCCTAAAGGACAAAAGAGGTTAAAGTCTAATTACCTGTTGGCTAATTTACAAAAGACTAACGGAGATCTTGATGCAGAGGATCTCCAAAATAAGTTATACGAATTTTTAGAGAACGAAGAGAAAAATGGGTATCCTAGTGAATTATGGAATAAAACAACTCAGGATACCTTTGAAGTAGAAGCGATGAATTTTTTGAGTCAAAAGAGTTTAGAGTTACTAAAGTATGATTTCAGTCTCATCGAGTCTATATTTAAATTTAAAGTAAAAATCCCCTTTGCTGAAAAGATCAGAAACGTGTTACCTCTAGAGGAGTACACGAAAGAACAAAAAGAAAGTGTTGAAGAGGGCATATCTGCTATTGAAAAGGGCGAAGATGCAGACGATATGCAGGAGTTTTATGATGAATTTGAAGGAGACATGGCAAAAGATTCTGCGCTTGTAAAAACTATAAGTCGAAAAATTGAAAAAGTTCGCCACCCTAAAGATTATAAAGATTTATCAGAGGCGCTTCTGTATCATTCATTTGTTCTTATAGAAGAAAAATGTGAAGAATTCACTTATGAGCCGATGTTTACTCTAGAAGTGGTAAACAAGAAGTTGAATCCATCTACAAAGAAGATTGCAGAAATCTTGTTTAAGAATATAAATCACGTTGTGCCATCCGTGCATTTCCTAAACGAGTCTTTGGCTGATGTAATTGAAGACGCTACTGTTAACAGCTCGGATGTGACTTTAGACCTTAAATTAGTAAGTGAGGGTAAACATTTAGGGAAAGAAAGTTTTAAAGTTTTAGACCTTGAAGCTTTGAATTTGCTAAGTTTATTCAATTCCGTTCACGAAGGGCTTCTGCCGTTTGTGAAAAATTATAAAGATGATCAGGTAGAAAAGCTCGATATTAATGACCTTGTTAAAAACGATGTGGAGAGTTTTCTTTCAGTTAATGAACCTGGAATGGAAGAGCATTATAATTCTTTCCTCAATTTTAAGAATTCATATTCTGTCATTTTGCAAAAAGCATATGAGGAAGGTATCTTCTCTATAGATTATGATACTTTTGAAAGTGAACTCTCCGCTCTCTTAGAAGGAGTTACTACGTCAGTATCCATTACCAATACTATCTATAAGTATATTAATAATATTGGTGCCATTGACTATGTAGATGTGAATTTAGGAGAAGTGGGTTATAGTTATGAACGAATGTTAACAATACTTAACCCGGTCCGTCTGTTAAGTTTGAAACATCGTTACCAAGAAATTGATAGGCAAATACATGAATGGATAAGGAAGTCTAAAGAAAATACCCTCGAAGTTACAAATCTAGAAGAGTATTTAAACCATGCAGTAGATCAAACCCTTAAACTTGCACCGAGATATTTTACAAGTGAAGGAGATGATTCATTTCTTATCGAAGTAAGCGAAACATTAGGAGAAGGGCACTATGTATTAAATACTACTCGTTCGGATAAGATGGACCACTTAGCAAAAGACTTATCTAAAGAATTGCTTACTAGTGTGAAGAGTTATTTTGATGTTTATCCTTACGCTAAAGATGGCTTAGATATTTTATTCTTGTATTGTCAAAGTGCTGAAATGATTATAGAGTCTGTTGATACGCTATTTAAGAAAATCAAAGATCTAAACAAATTAAAGATCACTGTTCATAGTACTCATGCTGCTCCGATACACAGGAAGTTAAACCAATGGGTACAACGAAGAGAGGAGTATATCCACCCTGATGGTGCTAGTAAATTTCCTAAAGTTGAATTAAAGGTGATATCAGGTCACGATGTAAATGAAATTTCTAAGCAGATTAACAGTCATATGATTGATGCAGATTTAGTTGTTTTAGCTGATTACTTTGCTCAAAGTAGTCAAATTAAGTATGACTTCGACAGGATTGATTACGTTTCTACCGACAATTGGTTCGAAGTAGTTTATAAAGAACCTCTATTGGATAACGAAGTTGTAAAAAGAATATCTTATGTAAGTGAAGCTCTTCCACCTGTACTAAAGTCATTCTATCAACTGCAGTATATCTCTCAGAAAAAGGAGATTCTCCAGGAGAATGAAGTACATGTGCTTAAGAACAAGGTTTCGTTATCAACGTTAAATAATGATCTGATCGATTTTATGCACGAAAATTTTAACTGGATTATCTTTATGGATCGATACCTAGATAAATCCTTGTTAGAAAAGACCTCAGGGAAAGCGCAGATCATTCAATATAAATCTAAAGCCGGATCCAATAATAATTACAAGTTGATTGTTTCCTCTTCAGAATATATCCGGAAGTTAAGTAACCAACAAGATGACGAATATTATGACCGACTAACAAAGAAGCTAGGGTTAATCATGAAGAATCCTAATATTACAAAAGAGAAGATGGTTGACGCAGTTCAGGAAGTTAAGAAAATATCGGGAGCACTAGTATTAAAAGCTATTGGTCCAGGTAAGTACTCTCACGAGATGGTTGCAACCTACCTTAGTAAGAAATTCAGGGAAAGGGTAGAAAGGAATGTCTTACAAGTTTGGTCAGTGTGTGATGAGCTACCTTGGTTCTCAAACAATAAGAGAAGACCTGATATGGTAATTACAACATTGAAGGAAGAAGATGGAGAGTTACATTTAGATTTTGAAGTAGTAGAGTTGAAGTTTGTTCGTCGATCTATTTTTGAGAAGGAACGCTATGACGCAGTTAAACAAGTAGAAGCTGGAAAGAGCATTTACGAGAAACTATTCGGATTTAACGAAGATAAAACAGATTCCGAATTCTGGCGTGAGGAACTGGGTCACTACTTCATCGAAAGAGGCTCCTATTCTCCTGAAGAAGCTCATCTTCTAAAGCAATTACAGGACAGGGACATGTCTGATATTAAAGTTACAATTAACACCTCAATTGATGTGTATTGTTACACATCTAATTTACAAGAAGAAGGACATGAAAAACTGGCGGATGGAGTTTATTTTGAGAAAATTGAGGGTGACTACCCTAATTATATGTTCTCAAGGTCCTTTATTTTAGATGAGTTAGGCGCTACAGAGGCTAGCCAACCTGACTATACAGAGTTAGAGGGGAGCGAAAAGGAATTTGAAAAGGAATTGGCTGGTTGGCATACTGAAGAAGATGACACCAAGAACGATCAGTCTGATGATTCTAATCAACCCGATGTGGAAAAGAAAGACTCTCCTATAAGTCCAATTCCAAAAACAGATCAGAGTAAGAATACAAATTCTGTACCTAGTGATAACTCTGAAGACGAAGATCATCCACAAGTTAAGGGTGAGGACAACCTAGTTGATAATGAAGAAGTGAGTTCTGTCTATCCTGAAGTGGTGGCGCTAGAAGGGATTGAAAATCATAAACGACAAGATTCCGAAGATCATGAGTTGCTTAAGAACGAGTACGTCAGTAAATTAGAGAACAACTTTAATCGTAATAACTTAAATGTGAAAGTAAAAGAAGCAGTGGTAGGATCCAGCGTTATAAGATTAATGCTCCATATTCCATCATCTTTAAACTCTGATAAAGTGCTAAAAAGGAAGCAGGACATTCAGTTGTGGTTAGGACTGGATCAGCCTCCGCACATGTTTATTGATAAGAATGGATTGAATATTGATATCGCAAGGGAAAACCCAGACACGATCTTCTTTGAAGAGTTCATGAAAATTTCTAGAGAGCAACTAAGTGATAAAGTGAAGAAGACAAACTTAGTTTCCCCTCTAGGCTTTGATCCTTTGAACAATGTTATAAACATCGACTTTTCGGATCCGTCGACACCTCACTTACTGACAGGAGGAACTACAGGAAGTGGGAAGAGTGTAACATTGAACTCCATCATCTTAGGTAGTATGTGTATTTATGAACCTAGTCAACTGCAATTTGTATTTATAGATCCTAAGCAAGTGGAATTTACGGTATACAATGGCCTTCCGCATACTAGAGATGTGGTCACCGATATAAATGAAGCTGTACACACTTTAAAATATCTAGTTGAAGAAATGGAAAGTCGTTATAAATTATTTGCTGATGAGTTCGTAAGTAACCTTGATGAATATGTAGAATTAACTGGGAAACAAATGCCTAGAATCGTAATCGTGTTCGATGAATTTGCAGACTTTATGAGTCAGGATAAAGAGATTGCTCAACAAGTTGAAAACTCTATTTTAAGATTAGGACAAAAAGCGAGGGCAGCAGGCTTGCATTTAATCATCTGTACCCAAAATCCTAAATCTGATATTATCAACACGAATATTAGGAACAACTTAGGAGCTAGATTAGCATTAGCCGCTACGGATGCTACGGCGTCTACGGTCATATTAGGAGACAGTGGTGCTGAGAACTTAGGTGGAAAAGGAGACTTTTTAGCTAAAACAAGTGCAAATAAATTCACTCGTGGTAAAAGCCCTTTCTTAACTCCTCAAGTAAAACGAGCATTGCTTAAATATTTCGCAAGTTTAAACAAATAAAAAAATAATGCATCTAGATCGAGGTCTAGGTGCATTATTATGTGCTTTATAGTTACTGGAAAGACTGATCCAGTAAAGGTGGGAGGAAAACGTATGGCATATGGTCAACATCAAAGTTTCTATTTAAGAGATAGATGGTTAAGTAAAGCTATTAAGCAATTAAGAACAGATAGTAGGTTTTTTTATGATAAAGAGGCATTTGAAAAGATTGGACTAGGTAAAAACATGGTTCAGTCATTAAGGTTTTGGGTAGTTGCGACGAATATGGTCGAAGAGCAAACAAATGACGAGCGAAAGAAAGTACATCACGTTACGGGTTTCGGGGATATCATTGATAGATATGATAGACATATACAATATTATGATACGGCATCGTTGTTACACTATCATCTAAGTAATGAGAGAGAGCCTTCAACTGTATGGTATTGGTTTTTCAATTTACTAGATGAAACAGCGATTAGCAAAGAGGAGTTAATTAATCATTTTATTACATGGGTAGAAGACAATGAAGAAAAGAAAATTTCTCACAAATCACTAAAGAGAGATATTGACTGTTTAATAAAACTCTATACATCTGGAGAAAACGCACAAGATCCTGAAGAAATTATTCAAAGCCCTATAAATAAAGTATCACTGCTTTCTGAAAGAAACGGTGTAGTTTATAAAAAGGCTCCTAAAAGTATAGAGTATTTGGGGTTAATTGCACTTTATTATACATTGCTAGATTATTGTCAGAAAAATGATACATTTACAGTCTCTGTTGAAGAGATCATTAACAGAGAGGGGCTATGGGGAAAAGTCTTTAACATGAATCGAAACTTAACGATTGAAGCTCTTCACCTCTTAACTAGTCATAAACGACACCCAATCATTTTTACAAGGACCAATAATCTTGATACTGTTCAGATTCCACAAAATGATCCTACTTCATTCTTAGAAGAAGAGTACAAGAGAAAGGTGCATACACATTCATGAGTTACAACGCGGTTGCTTTTAAATCAAGTGTAAATATCAAGTTTGACTTAGGTAATGAAGACTTCTTTAAGCGTTACTTACCTACACCAGCCCATGCGGATGCTCTACAGGGGCTATTAAGTGGTTTTAACGACTCAAATGCTCCTAAGTCCCACATAATAATGGGCCCTTACGGAACAGGTAAATCGTTAGTTGGTACGATTGTTAGTAGTATTACATCGAGAAATGTAAGAAGAGAAACAGTGAACATCTTGCAAAATAAATTTGAAAAAGTTGATGACGATATCTATGAAGAGTTAAACCTTATTCAGGGACAAGACAAGATTTACCTACCTATAGTCCTCAATGGAAATGAAGGTAGATTTAGAGTCTCTATCATTTCCGCGATTATGAAAAAGCTCGAAGAAAATGGTGTGCAAATCGTCATTCCTGGAGTTATTTCTAGAATTATATCAACCATAGAAAAATGGGAGCAAGAATATCCTGAGACTTATAAGCAGTTTATAAAGTTATTGAATTTTGAAGGAAAAGATATACTACTGTGGCGTCTTGAAATTTTAGGTAGTAACGTGGAGGAGATCGAGTGGTTTAAATCTATCTTTCCTAGACTTACTGCAGGTACTGAATTTGTAGTGGATTATAAAGAAGATTTTATTGAACAGATGAAGACTATTATTGATGAATTATCAAAACAAAATATCGGGTTGTTTTTAACTTATGATGAGTTCGGTCGCTTCTTACAAACTTTAGATGGCGAATTAATTCATGAAACTATGCAAGACTTGCAAGATATTGCTGAATTAGCAGACCACTATACTAATTCTTTTCATATTTTATTAATTACACACAAGAACTTACGACAGTATTTTAACTTGCTTAAAGATGAGCATAAGGATGAATTTCAGCGAATTGAAAAACGATTTAAGACATACTATGTAAACAGTGATCAGTCCACCTTTATACGTTTAACGCAATCTGTTTTAGATGAACTTCATATCATGAATTCTATCCCTACTTCAAAAAAGAATGAGGTTTTGAATGCATTACGAAGATATTCTTTTTTTCCAACGTTAAATCAAGTTGAGTTAGAAAAGCTCGTGGTGGAAGGAAGTTATCCTATTCATCCTGTCACATTGTTTTTACTACCTCATCTCTCAAGTGTTTTTGGTCAGAACGAGAGAACGCTATTTACTTTTTTGGAAAGTAATGAAACAGAGGGACTATTAAATCACCTTGAAAAGAAAGACAGCTATTATTTAGCCAATCAATTATTTGATTATTTCTTCTCTGAAGAACTAAGTATTGATATTAATGATGATGTCCAAGATACTGTTAAATTGTACAAGCAACATAATAAAAAAATTCCTACTTTAAGTAAAAAAGTTGATATCCAAAAGGATGTATTAAAATTTATTACCCTGTGGGAGATTACTGGTCTCCAATCTACTCATAATTTAAATACGGAATTAATTTCATTTGCTCTAGATCGGAGCTACGATGAAATTGAATCAGCGTTAAATAAACTATTGGATTATAAAGCGGTTAGGTATAACCGGATTCTTGGCTACTGGGAAATGTTCCAGGGTAGCACAATAAATGTAGATGAGGAGATCCAAGTACGCTTAGAGGAGACTTCAATTGATTCTAAAAAACGTAAAACAGTATTAGAGTCAACATTAGATAAAGGATTTTACCTTGCTACTTCTTATAACGATGACAAAAGCATGACTCGTTTTGCTTCCACAAAATTCTTGTTGAGTTCTGAATTAAAAGAAGATAAAGAAATAAAAGTGAGCAAAGAAAACGATGCTATCATTTATTTTGTTGTAATGGAAAATAGTGATGAGAAAGAGGAATTGAATCATCTATTAACAAGGCATGCGGAACAAGATGTAATATATGCCATATCTAATTACTCTATGAAGTATATTGAAAAAGTTGTTGATAAATTAATTATAATTAAACAAATGTTAAAGGACGAAGAACTATTAAAACAAGATGCTAATCTAAAAAGTGAAATCATACTAATACAAGAAGATTTATTACATCAAGTAAATGAATTTAATGGACTTTGGACAGGATTTACTAATGAAGTGACGTGGTTTCATAATGGTCAAATCATTTCGATTCCTAACCAGATTAAACTAGAGGATAAATTATCTGAAATTATGTATGATCTTTATCCTTTAACTCCTGAGGTAAGAAATGATTCGATTAATCGGAGAAAAATTAATAACGTGCAATTAAAAGCAGGTAAATCAGTGGTTGACCACATTCTGGAATCTCCTTATGAAGCCCACTTTAATATTACTGGAAACGGTCCTGATTACTTGGTGTATGCAACTATATTTAAGAATAATAATTTGTCTATCGCAGACTTAGAAAAGATACAGCCTTTTGAGTTCAGACAAATGAGGGATGCTCTAGTAACGCAGGTAACATCCAATGCTAAAGGAACAATGAGTGATATGTTATCCATCCTTACAAAATCTCCATTTGGTATTAGAAAACCTCTTGCTCCAATATATGTAGTGGCACTGCTTCGGGATATATGGGATCAAATCATGTTCTATAGGAACGATATGTATGTTCCAGCCATCGATGGTGACAAGCTTTATAAGATGATTGAAGAGCCAAAAGAGTATGAGTATGTCTTTTATAATTTTAATAAAAAACTAAAACCATTCTTAGATAATATAGACAGGCATTTTGGTCAATACAAGAGCGAGTATGTATCTGGAAAACCTCAGATAATACAAATGAGTAGTGCTCTTCTTGGTTGGTTCAGATCACTTCCTAAATATGCGCAAGTAACGTCAAGTATGGATCCGAATTTATTGGATTTAAAAGACAGTATTAAACGTAGTGAGGTAGATCCAACATCAACTATCCAATCCCTATTTGAAGAATATAACGATGATATTGACAATCTATTACTTAGTACTCAAGCTATTGAGGAATTTATTAATGAACAGCTATTAAAAGTGGAGCAGGTAATATTATATAGCTCTCAGGCAGAGTCATATAAGGATCTCTTGACTTGGGCTGAAAATCAACAGGGAATCATAAAAAAACAAAATGTAACAGTTAAAAGTATTTTATCTATACAAAATCAAGAGAATTGGGTCAAAGAATTTATTTTAAATTATACTGGCGTGTCCATCGAAAATTGGTCCGATGCTACATTTGATATGTTAGAAAAACAAATTGATAGAGATGTTCAATCGATTCAACACTTAGGTGAAGAAGTTCAAGCACATGAATTACAAATCGATGGTAAAAATGTTACTATAAAAAATGATATAGAGCTATCTACTAAATCTAAGACAATTTACAAAAACGTCTATAGGATGATTAATAATGCTGGACGAACAATACCACGAGATGAAGTAGAATATATAATCTACAAATTGGTAAATGAATTTGTAGAGTAATAAGGTGGGAAAGTTATGAGAAAGAAAGTACACGTTGCTATGTTTAGTGGCGGCGCGGCTAGTGCCTATGTTGCGAACCATATGGTACAAACGCACGGAAAAGAGAACTCAATTTTATTTTTCACAAACACATTATGGGAAGATGAAGATAATTATAGGTTTATGGATGAAATTGCTGAAAGCATTGGTGTGGAAATTACAGAGCGAGTCGACGGAAGAACGCCAGAGGAAGTTTTCTATGACTATAAATTCCTAGGAAACTCTAGACTTGCAAAGTGTTCTGAAGAGTTGAAGGTATATCAGACCATTACTTTCTTAGAAGAATTAAGGGATAATGAAAACTTAGAACCTATTCTATACTTTGGAATAGGCCCACATGAGAGTCATCGTGCTGATAACCTTAAAGACTTCTACGAGCACAATCCAATAGAACCTATCGAAACACGTTTTCCAATGATTGAAACGTTTAGAGAAGATCTAGATGTAAAATCAATCATTGAAAACGAATGGAAGATTAAACTCCCAAGAATGTATGAGCTTGGCTTCAGTCATGCCAATTGTGCTGGCCGATGCGTCCGTGGTGGATTCCAGCATTATGCTCAATTATATAGTATTTGGCCTGATCGTTATCAGGAGCAGGAAGATATGGAAGAGAACTTTAGAAAACACTTTGAAAAGAATGTGTCTATTCTAAAGAAAGAAGGAAAACCATATACACTAAAAGAATACCGCGAACAAATGGATAGAGAAGGAATTGATAAATTCTTGAAAGTGCAAGATAATACGGTTCCTTGTGTTTGTTCATTTTCTTAACATTCTTATCCAAGAGCAACTTATAAGTTGTTCTTGTTTTTTTTGGTATGCCTACCTTGGATAAGGTCTTGTATATTATATGGATATGGTTGATTTAGGCTACCGTGTCTATGGTCATCTCATAGTAAAAAATGCCGAGAGATAATATTTCGGCATTTCTTTAAGAACTGATAGGACAGCGTTGCGAAATTAAGTGTCTAAGAGATAAAAAGTTAATCGAATACGCAAAGGTTCTTTTTTCCGTTAGAAACTTTCCAAGACTATTACTTTGATAGTCTTACAGTATATAAGTTGCAAGATTAGATATCTAGGTTTATTCACTTTATAATTGTTAATTGTGGCAGTTGTTAAAGTATATAACGTCATAGGAGTAAGGAGGATAACATGAAACATATTATTTTTTATAGTGGTGGCCTAGGCAGTTGGGCAACAGCCAAGCGAGTGATAAATAGACACGGCAAAGATAACGTTATCTGTTTATTTACTGACACATTAATTGAAGATGCAGATCTTTATAGATTTTTACTTGAAACTACAGCAGAAATGTACAACATCAATCAATCAGACTTAATTGATAAGACAAATAACATCCCTGAAACAAGCCATGAGACCATGGAAGCTAGGAAAAAATATCTTAAACAATTATCAGAGGAAACAAATAAAAGAAATCCTAACTTCATATGGCTGAATGATGGACGCGACCCATGGGACGTCTTTAAAGATAAGCGGTTCTTGGGTAATAGTTTACTAGCTAATTGTTCCCATGAGCTCAAGCAAAAGATGTCGGAGAAATGGATTAAAGAGAAATTTGAACCTCGTGAGTGCACTTTGTATTTAGGAATTGACTGGACAGAAGAACACCGAATTAAAGCTCCGAAAAAGAATTGGCTTCCATATCAAGTTGAATTTCCTATGTGTGAAGAACCTCTTTGGACCAAAATAGATATGGCTAAGTTATTAGAACAAACAGGTATCAAGCGTCCTATGTTGTATGAACAAGGGTTTAGTCATAATAATTGTGGAGGTTTTTGTGTAAGGGCTGGACAAGGTCATTTTGCTCAGCTTTGGGAAACTAAACCACGGTTATATAAATACCATGAAGAAAGAGAAAAGGAAATGAGAGAATTCTTAAATCGCGATGTTACTATACTTTCAAAAACCAAAACTGTCGAGGAATGGGTTCAGCCTAAACTTTACAAAATAGATGAGATAGACCCAGGCTCTGAACTTTACGAAGAAATCCAGAATGGATTGCTTGAAGTTGAAAATGGTGAAGTCATTTTGCCAGGGTACCGGAAAAAGAAGTCAGTTAAAACTCCTTATACTCTTTCAGAGTTGCGCCATGAACTAGAAAGAGGCGGTGAACAAGTGGATATGTTTGATATTGGTGGTTGTGGTTGCTTTGTAAGTGAATAGATCAGGAGAATGACTGCACACAATTCCCTAAAGTGTTAACACTGCAGAGATCAAACACCATCATATCCTATATCTTAGAACCAAATTGTATTGTTCAATAAGGGCAATTAAATGGGGGAGTGAGTTGTTCAATAAGTGATTAGTGCCAGGACCTAGTCTATTCTTAGAAAGTAAAGAAAAAGAGTTACTGCTTTTAGGCCCTGGCAAACTACTGTAGGTTATTAAGTCTTAGTTGCTTAACACCTTTTGGATTTTCTTATAAATAGGTAAAGGAGTCCGTTTGAAATCTTTTAATGACTCCACAGTTTGGTTACCATGTGAGTCATGAATCACAAGACGGTTATGATTTTCATCCAATTCGATAAGGTTATGACCAATGCCAAAGGATTTTACCCCTGTAGAATTGTCTAAATGCGTATGATCGAGTATGGTCTGAACCTTATTGGAATATCTCCGTAGGAACCGCCACAATTTCAGTTCGGTATTTGATTTCATAAATAACTCTGGTAGATCCTTTGCGTGCTGCAACATGTTCAATGTCGTTAAAGTATAAACATGGATCCCGTATCCTACAGGGCGGATGGTCTTCGTTAAAGAACCCCATTCTTTTACGTTGAACTTAACATAGAGTTCTTGGGAGCGACTAGGAACCTCTTTCAGTTGTGAACGTTTTATAATATCTACATTTGTTATTTCCCCGTAATAGGTAATGCCGTTGGGTGCCCCACTTTCTGCAGCCTGTTGTGTAATATAGAGAGCAATATGTTTGGCTTCTTGCCACCCTTTTTTTAATTGCTTTAAAGGAATATGGTAAAAACGATGTTGCAAATGCGCCGTCAACCTCTTGTGGTCGTTAACTACTCCAACCAAAACTTTTTCATCGAGAGAGGACTCCCAGTATTCAAGTGATCCTTTTGGTAAGATCCCTTGGGTTTGTAAGTCTTCCGGACTGCTTTCAATTAAGTGTTCCAGAAACTCCTCCACTAGCCGATAGGTATTCGGTAAAAATGGGAGGCCGCCAATATTGACTTCATTAATGCTTTTATAAAAAGGATGAGATTCATAATTCTCTTCATCCATCCACGGAAATAGCACATAAGCACCGTAGGCATAGCGTTCGTAGGGGCCGTCATTTTTGTAAACCCAGGCGTCACGGTATCGGTGCATCGTATTAATATCCTCCTCCATCGGACTAGGGGTAGATGCCTCGTTTTCAGTCTGGCCAAAATCGATCCGGTATTTCGCATCAAAAATATACTGGTAAGCATAAGGATGGCCTTTCTTTTCTACGGTCAACATAATATCGGGTTTTTGTCGTACCGTAGGAGATGAAGGATGTCTTTCCTGAAAGCTAAGCGTGATTTGTTCTTCTGTAAAAGGATGCTGGAACCTTCGTTTGGCAGATTTGCTTTGATCAAGGTCCACAAAAAGTCCGTTTCGTTTAATTTTTATAATGTCTTGGTCGATCGCTTCATACTTTTTATGCAAGATTTGACCCATCTTTAAATACGTCCAATATTCATACAGGGTCGCAACATCCTTTACGGACATCTTGAAAACCTCACCTTGAAAGGAGAGACCTTGCGATAACACTAAGTAAATCATATAAGCATCACGATATCCTTGCTTCATTTGCATGACTAGCGTGAGTACGGATCGGTCTAGACGACTGATTTTTCGCCAAAAGGGGGACTTTTCAATAGTGTACAGTTTTCCTTGCATGAAGGTTAATGTATTCAATATAGAACGATCAGCAGAGGGGGAATTGCTCAGATAACGCTCCACTTGATAGCTTAAAGATTTTATTTTCTCCTGCAATCGGATCACCATGAATTTTACAAAGCGATTCTCTAACGTATCGAAGGATAGAGACTTTTTAGCATTCAATCCTCGTTCTGGCATCATTTGTTTTCCATTAATAGCAACTCCACGGCTAGTTTCTTTGAATAGATAGGGCCTCTTTCGTAAATATTTGCGAGACTGACTGTCCGTTCGCCTTAGTTGATCGCCTCTTACTTTGTGATATTCAGTGATCAATTGATGGTGTGGTTGCCTCTCAATGAGTTGAATGGCGTTTACAAATTGATCGAAATAATGATGAAGTAACCTGTGAAATTCTGCTTGGGAAGGAGACTTTGATGAAATTTTTGACGCCCCAAGAAACGTCTTTTTCATAAAATGAAAAGCCAAATTATACACTTCTTCGCTTACTTCCTCTAATAGACGCTTATAGTCCTCTTTGTAATCAAGTTTTGTTGGAAACAGTTCTATCGTTATATCAGCTAGCTGATCCTTACCATCTAGAATGCTAAATTGCGTTAAGCCAACCTCATTCATAAATTGAAGTTGCCCCATTAAAAAGGTAATATCTCCGACTTTTTCTTTACTTACCGATCTTTGAACTAATGGATGTTCATGGTAGAAGGAAAGTTCTTTCCCTCTTTTAGAAACGACTACTAGCTGATACACTTCATTTTCAAAGAAGATAGGTGGAAAAGGGCCTTCTGAAAGGTCTACCATTTTTTCTAACACAGGATGGAAGACTCGAACATCTGTCTCTTCTAACGCATGCACCTTTAATGTCATCGCTTGTTCTTGTACATTGACCTTTTTCTTATAGCTTTTTAAATTTTCGAAGCGACTGTTGAATGGCCTGCCCTTCAAATGCACGGAAAACTCTTCATGTTCAATGACCAGTAGATTCGTATCATTAGCGTGAGACATGTGTACCCACCTCCTTGTCAGCTTTTAACCTAGCCAAAATGAAGTGAAGCCCTGTTGTTCTTGATTCTTATACATAGTGGCTAACTTTTCAGCCGATTTCGGGAAGTGTGCATGTTCAATCGCATGCTCATAGTGCGCCATATCAAAGGGTTGGCCCGTACAGTAAGTAAACAATTCCTCGATAATCTCAGCCGTAGCAAAATCACTTCCATTTATTTTAGGCAAGACTTTCTGTAATAGTTGTCGGTCAAATGCTTCTTTTGATGTCATTAATTGTCCTAGTTGGTTGTAAATCATATAGAAGCAAATTTCGTCACGAATACGATATCCGAAATGAGTCTTATTCTTTTTTAGAATAGCGTTGATGTCTATAAGGCGGTTTGTTGTACGCTCAATGATCGGCTGATGATCAGCTAATGCATCCTTTAATGTTAAATACTTTGACTTAAGGACGTCGTTCGTAACAGGGTAATCCTCAAGTTCTTGATGATCCTGTAGACTTGGAAAGAAGCTAAGGTCTACTTCATTAAATTCCATCGTATTCGCACGGTCTAACACTTTTGAGCTAAAAGGGTGTGTAGTCTCATCCATATTGACAGTTCCAATCATATAAACATTATCAGGAATAATTACGCGTTTATTAAAGCCTTCCGGCGTAGGTATCTGAGAGGTTACGATCCGATCTCCTAACCATTTCCGACTTTCCATCACACTTAATAAATCGCTGAAGTAATATTCTACTCTGGCTAAATTCATTTCGTCTAAAAGAATAAAGTAAGGAAGCTCAGGGTTCTTTTCTGCTTCAAGCAGGACCTTTGTTAAGGGTCCGGGTTTGAAATCTCCTTTAATATCTTCATAACCAATCAATTCTGAACCATCACTCCAATCTGGACGCACAGGAATGAGGTGAAACTGCCCATTTTCTTCAGTTGCCCCAATACTATTGGCAAATTTCTCAACGATTTTCGTTTTTCCAGTTCCTGAAATGCCAGAAAGGATAACAAACGGTTTTGTTCGTAATGCCAGGTAAAGGCTTTTAACTTCTTCTTCTTTATAGTAGAAGCCTTCACTCTTTATGTAATTGTAGATATGATGGACCAATCTTTTCTCTGAGAGATTGGTTGCTTTGCGTGTCGATCTTTCAAGTTTGAAAGCTGCTGGAAAGCTTTCTTGAAACGAGATTAGAAGGTATTCAGCGAAATCTTTAGTTACTGAATAAAAATAACCTTGCTTGACATTTCCGTTCACATCAAAAGGTCCAGTTTCCTTTTTACGTTTGTCTTCTGGAATAGAAACCTTTTTTAATTTAGGATCTAGTGGGGAATATTGTACGCGGAGGAGGTTTCCGTCTTCTTCCCACAGATCTGTAGCAAACGTTGAAGGCTTCTTACTAGTGACAGCATTCTCTGTTACTTCACAGATGGAATGGATAGCTCCTTGGGAATAAGCGAATACAACATCTCCCGGATTAGCTTTAAGAAGATCTGTATGATGGGTGAGAGGGGTGCCTTGTTTGTTTCTCTTAGGGGCCCATAGGAAACCGCCTTCTACTTCATCTTTTGCTGTTTGTCCTTGGTTCACCCACCAGTAATTCCGGTTTTTATTTACCTTTTCAGACATCTCTATCACATTCCCATCTCCATCTATTAACTCCGCGTGCTTTAGCCAGTTGAAAATGTTTCTAATTCCTTTCTCAGCAACAGATTCTTTTATGGTTGTTTGATCTGTTGAACTTACAACAGTTAAGTAAGATATTTCTTTCAAAATTTCTAGCTTTTCCTTGTAGTGATACATGGACATAAACTTTAGTGATTCATAAACCATTTCTATAAATGGACTTTGAAGTATTCTTTTTCTAACTTCTTGTATGGAGTTATCTTTATTCTCTAATTTATAGTCTTTATTTAAGTAACCAAGTAATTGTAAGTTTTGACGAGCCTGAGACTTAAGCCGCTTTATGTTATCTTCCTTAAATGTTTGGGTTATAGAATCTGCTGTATATTCGCCATCAATCAATTCTTGAAGCATTGTCACGGTTTGGTCAACAGTACTAAAAGGAATGTCTAGTGTGGTGAATGTTTTAAGCTGAACTTGGTTATTTTTATGTTTTTCTACGAAGGGAAGGGAAGACAAAAAAGCGAGTATAAAAGAATGCCTTCTTCCTAAATCCACAAAATCCTGATCAGTAACGGTTCTTTTATCTATTAAGATTCCTAACGCTTGTTCCAGCCAGTCGTTACGAATAAGTACGTAAGGGACTTTCTTTTCACCCTCATTGAATTTATTGCGTGAAGACTTGGTTTCTACATGGATACCTTTTTCACTAGATGAGACTATGTAATTGGGTGCATTTGTACTTAAGGTATAAATCACCTCTGAGTGCTTAGCAAAATCTAAAATAAACCTATTAAGCATGGAAATCCTCCGGTCAGTGATATTTTCCTTTTATGGTATCACAAATGGAAGTGGTTTCTAATGTTTGGCTTTCTATACACCGATGGAATTAGGTAAGATAAGGTGTGTATAATTATGGATGTAATGTAAGGAAAAGGATAATTAGTTATATAGTTGACTGGTTCCTTTTTTTGTGATGGTGCCTGATTCCAATTTCGCCATAGTGTTAACGAGGTGGGACAGTCATTTTTTTAACTATAAATAAACTAAAGGAGGATTCTATGTGTCCTGAAAGTACTTATAAGAGCGAGGAAGAATTGATCGATCATTTGAAAAACAAGAAAGAGACGTTCTGGTCCAATGATTCACTTGAACCTTATCACACGCTTGAAAAAAATCTGCCCATCCCAACCGAAGACCTTCATGAAGCAGAAATGCTTCTCCGAAGGTTTGCTCCATATTTAGCTAAAGTATTTCCAGAAACCAAGAAAATGAACGGGATCATTGAATCTCCCATACGCGGAATACCTGCTATGCAGAAGGAACTGGGAAAACGATTCCAGCGATCCATTCCTGGCCATTTGTATCTAAAGTGTGATCATGATCTTCCGATAGCCGGGTCCATAAAAGCGCGGGGAGGTATTTATGAAGTTTTAAAGTACTCGGAAGGGCTGGCAATTCAACATGGGAAGCTTACAAAAAATGACGACTATTCTAAATTAGCCAATCCCGAATTCAAGCAGTTCTTTTCAAACTTCTCAATCGCTGTAGGATCAACAGGCAATCTGGCTTTAAGTATAGGCATCATGAGTGCTGCTTTAGGTTTCCAGGTGACGGTTCATATGTCCGTGGACGCGAAAAAATGGAAGAAAGAGTTACTCAGGGATAAAGGTGTAGTGGTGGTGGAGCATGATAAGGATTTTTCTTTTGCCGTAAACGAAGGCCGGAGACAATGTCAGGAGCAAAGGAACTGTTATTTTATTGATGACGAAAACTCCAAGGATTTATTTTTAGGCTATGCTGTGGCTGCTTTGCGCCTAAATGAACAATTGAAACAGGAGAATATAACAGTTGATGCGGACAATCCTCTGGTGGTTTATTTACCTTGCGGCGTAGGAGGAGGCCCTGCGGGGATCACTTATGGACTGAAGTATGTTTTCGGGGATCATGTGCACTGTTATTTTGCAGAGCCGACCAGCTCTCCTTGCATGATGCTTGGACTTGCCACAGGAAAACATGAGGACATTTCTGTTCAGGATATCGGGCTTGATAATAAGACGGAAGCTGATGGATTAGCTGTTGGCCGACCATCAGCTTTGGCTGGCCGGCTGATAGAAAACATGGTGAACGGCATTTATACGATCAACGACGAAAACTTGTACAAGCTGTTAGCCCTTTTGCATGAATCGGAAGGTATTTCCCTCGAGCCATCGGCACTTGCAGGCATGTACGGTCCTTCTTCTATTGATATTCAAAAACAGTTAGACCGCATGTATGGCTCCCGTTTAAGTCATGCGACTCATTTAGTCTGGGCAACAGGTGGAAGTTTGGTGCCAAAAGATATTATGGAAGGTTTTGTTTCTAAAGGAACATCATTTCTTCGTCAGGAGGAATAGAAGAAGCTAATCTGTTGAAGGGATCCTCGTGACACAATTGTTAAGCCTGGGGGGCGTGAGCTTCTATTCTTCCTTCATGATTCACACTGAAATAGCATATTTTCCAAATAGAACACTTCTATTCATTTAGGAATATGGGAGTGAAATGAGGGAGCACTAGAATTGCCCCCGCTTCAGATAATAGTCTAAGAGGGAGGAATACTTTAAATTGAAAAAAACCATAGTGCTATTAATCTCTACCTTCTTTTTTATAGCAGGTTGCTCTGATAATTCGGGTGATAATAACCAGGAAGAATCGCCACGACCTGCTGAAGGTTTAGAAGTAATAGCAGATAATCTGGAAGTTCCGTGGTCCATCGAAAAAATGGAAGATACCTTTTACTTAACAGAAAGATCAGGGAACATTGTCAAAATAGTAGATGGTGAAGTGGAAAGGCAAAGCATAGAGTTTGAAGAAGAGGTATCCACAGCTTCAGAGGCAGGATTGCTTGGCTTTGTTCTTGCCCCCGACTTTTCCGAATCGAACCTTGCCTATGCCTATTACACGTATGAAGATGGGGAAGAACAATTTAATCGTATCGTCACGCTTCGGTTGGAAAATCGTGTATGGAGAGAAGAGGATCTGCTTCTAGACCGAATCCCCAGCGGTACTTACCATCATGGAGGAAGACTTAAATTAGGTCCTGATGAAAAACTCTACGCTACGGCTGGGGATGCTTCTGATCCTGAAATAGCCCAAGACCTGGATTCATTAGGTGGAAAAATTTTAAGAATGAATTTGGATGGATCGATTCCGGATGATAATCCATTTGCGAATTCCTACGTTTATAGCTTTGGACATCGCAACCCTCAAGGGATTACTTGGTTATCAGATGGTACGATGTATGCAAGTGAACATGGGGATAATGCAAACGATGAGATTAATTTAATTGAAGCTGGTCAAAATTACGGTTGGCCGGTTATAGAAGGCACTGAAGAACAAGAGGGAATGGTTTCGCCTCTATTCACTTCTGGAGATAGCTCCACCTGGGCACCATCTGGAATGGACAATTTTGAAGGAAAACTTTATGTTGCAGCATTAAGAGGGTCTGCCGTTTTAGAATTCGACCTTGAAACAGGTGAATACAGTGAAGTGATCACTGGTCTTGGAAGGATTCGGGATGTACAGATTAAGGATGACGATCTTTATTTCATTAGTAATAATACAGATGGTCGTGGTGATCCACAGGACAATGATGACAAGCTATATAGAATTTCACTCTCAGATCTGGATTAACTACTGAAGAGTAACCGATTAAAATTGGTTCATACAAAAGAGCGCTTCCGTCACGAAGCGCTCTTTGTTATCCATCTATTTAGTGAAATGTTAAATGTTCCAAAGAGTTACCATTCATGATAGTTTTGGAGGAATGTTTTGACAATTATTTAGAACATGTTACGATATCAATGAAATCAAAAATTCATAGACGATCCACTAGGGGTGCCTTCTCATAAGGCTGAGATTAAAGTGTAGCTTTAAGACTCTTAGAACCTGATCTGGTTGATACCAGCGTAGGGAAGTGGCGGTTACGTGTATCTTAAGCTACATATAGATGTTTACACATGAAACCACTTTCTTCACGCATATGAAGAAAGTGGTTTTTTAGTGTCTGGAAATAGATGCAGAGAGTGCTTGCGTCTTATTTCTTTTTTCCTTGACCGTGGATCGTCGGGAAAAGGAGAGAGTGACAATGAAATTTTCACAACAGATTCGCGAAGCGGTGGATCCTATTTGGGAAGCAAGTTTCAACCATCCTTTTGTCCAAGGGATTGGAGAAGGGACGTTATCGCTCGAGCAGTTCCGCTACTACGTGCTTCAGGATTCTTATTATTTATCCCATTTTTCAAGAGTCCAGGCGATGGGAGCCGCGAAGTCAGAGGACATGAAAACGATGGCCAGTATGGCTTCTCATGCTCAAGGGACGTATGAAGCAGAGATGGAGCTTCATGAGAACTTTTCCAAAAGGCTTGGAATCACAGAGGAGGAGCGCAACCAGTTCACTCCTTCTCCGACGGCTTATGCGTACGCATCCCATATGTATCGGGGCGCCTACCACGGGGATTTGGGAGAGATCATCGCTACAATTCTTCCGTGCTATTGGCTTTATTATGAAGTCGGGGAGCACTTGAAAGATCATCAGCCGGAAGAACCGATTTATCAGGAGTGGATTGCCACCTATGGCGGGGATTGGTTCCGTTCGCTTGTGGAGGAGCAGATTCAGCGGTTGGATGATCTCGCGGAATTGAAATCGGAAGCTGACCGGGAGCGGATGAAAGAGTTGTTTGTGATCAGCAGTCAGTATGAATACATGTTTTGGGAAATGGCTTATGTCATGGAAGAATGGCCGTTTGATATGAGAACTTCTTTAACGGTAGGAAAAGGAGAGTGAATCGTGAGACCATCCATTCACTTGATTTCGACAGGTAAGCAGACCTTTGCTGAACTAACCAACACAGTTAAAGCAGTACAAGAGGAGGTCGATTTTCTCCACATTAGAGAAAAGCACCGCTATGCTGTTGAAATCTTTGATGGCATTCAACAACTGGTGGACGCTGGTTTTCCAAAAGAGCGCATTATCATCAATGACCGTGCTGATGTAGCCGCTGTGTCAGGATGCTTCGGGGTGCAACTGACTTACCGAAGCTTGCCAGTCGCACAAGTGAAGCGCACTTTTCCCGTCCTGAATGTAGGAAAGTCCGTTCATTCTTTAAAAGAGGCCATAGATGCGTATCAGGAAGGAGCGGATTTTCTCATATACGGAAATATCTATCTCACAGCCTCCAAGCCTGGAAAAGCGGGGGAAGGATTGAATTCGCTCCGTGAAATCATCCGGCATGTAGGATGCCCGGTCGTTGCTATCGGTGGAATAACGCCAGAGCGGGCAGGTGATATCATTCGTGCGGGAGCTCAGGGGATTGCTGTCATGTCAGGCATTCTACAGGCGGACGATCCTGTGAGTGTAGCGCAGATTTACCGGAGGGAAATCGATGGAGGGAGGATGTTATGAATACGCATTATGAAACGATTGTTGTCGGAGCTGGTGTGATCGGCAGTTCCATCGCCTATCATTTGGCACAGCGTGGACGCTCTGTTCTTCTCCTGGAGCGGGGGACAGTCGCCTGCAAAGCATCTTCAGCTGCCGCTGGCATGCTTGGAGCGCAGTCGGAGCTAAAAGACGGGGACGATTCATTGTATTCACTTGCCACAGCAAGTCGCGAGATGTTTCCGGTGCTGGCTGAAGAATTGAAAGCGTATAGCGGCATTGATATTGGATTACAGCAGAATGGCATCTATAAAATTGCTACAAATGAAGGAGAAAGAGAAGAGCTGATAGCCTATGGGGAAATTCAACGAAACCGCGGGGAGGAAGCGAGATGGATGGAGCCTTCTGAATTGCAAAGAGAAGAACCGGTGGTGTCCTCCCAGTTGAGCGGTGCCTTATTTCTCCCGGATGACGGCCAAGTTTCCGCTCCGGATTTGTCGAAGGCTTTTGCCCTGTCAGCGGTAGAGCTTGGGGCAGAACTTCTAGAGTACACCGATGTTCAAGGTTTGATTAAAGAAGGGAAGCAAGTCACGGGAGTGAGAACCAATCGAGGAGACGTAAGCGCCGATCATGTCGTAGTCGCTTGCGGGGCATGGAGTGAAGATTTGCTTGGAAAACAGGAACTCGGGATGGATATGTTTCCGGTAAAAGGTGAATGCTTTTCCGTTAAAACGAAGCGCAGACTTATTCAAGGGACGCTCTTTTCTAAGGGGTGTTACATCGTCCCGAAAGCAGGCGGGCGTCTGGTGATCGGTGCAACAGAAAAGCCTGGAACATTTGATGAAACGGTAACCTTGGGTGGGTTATTTCCCTTGATCAAAGCAGCGACTCAGTTAGTTCCTGAACTTGTTTTTGCGGAGTGGGAAACGGCCTGGACCGGGCTTCGTCCACAAACGGAAGCCGCCATTCCATATCTGGGCCCACATCCTGAGTCTTCCGGACTTATTATCGCGACCGGACACTATCGCAATGGCATTTTATTGTCCCCAATCACAGGAAAGGTGATCGCTGAATTAATCGAAGGCAAGGATGTTCCTCATGAATGGATAACTACTGGGAATTTATCACGTGGAGGGGTGAACCTATGAAACTACGAATCAATGGGGAATGGCTGACCGTTCCGGAAACGGTCGATACGATCGGTGAGCTTCTGTGTCATTTTCAATTGGATCAGCAGGTGGTCATCGTTGAACAGAATGAAACCATTCTCGAAAAAGAATCACGATCAGAATACAAGGTGCAGGACGGAGATATCATTGAAATTGTACAATTTGTAGGAGGCGGATGAAGATGTTGAAAATCGGTAACCAGGAATTCAAGTCTCGTTTGTTGTTAGGTACAGGAAAGTATCCGGATTTTGATATTCAAAAAAAAGCGGTGGAGGCATCAGGGACTGATATGCTTACCTTTACCGTAAGGCGGATGAATATTTTCGAACCGAGCCAGCCGAATTTCCTTGAACAGCTGGATGTCGAGAAATATACACTTCTTCCGAACACAGCGGGGGCGAAAACAGCAGAAGAAGCGGTCCGACATGCTAAACTGGCGAAAGCTTCAGGGCTTTGCGATATGATCAAGGTAGAAGTGATCGGCTGTGACAAGACGTTACTGCCGGATCCTGTAGAAACGCTCAAAGCAACAGAAAAACTGATTAAAGAAGGGTTCACGGTTCTTCCGTATACGTCCGATGATGTCGTGCTTGCCCGCCGACTTGAAGAATTGGGTGCTCATGCGGTAATGCCGGGAGCTTCCCCAATTGGTTCAGGACAAGGGATTATCAACCGTGAGAACCTTCAATTCATTATCGAACAATCAACGGTCCCTGTAATTGTGGATGCGGGTATCGGATCGCCGGCGGATGTGGCACAGGCGATGGAGCTTGGAGCGGACGGTGTATTATTAAATACCGCTGTTTCAGCAGCGAAAGACCAAGTGAGGATGGCTGAAGCGATGAAACTAGCGATCGAGGCCGGGCGTCTCGGTTATGAAGCAGGAAGGATTCCAAAGAAACGCTATGCCACAGCCAGCAGCCCGATGGAGGGAATGAGCCGGACATGAATGAACGCTATTCCAGGCAGACGCTTTTCTCTCCCATTGGAGAAGCCGGTCAGAAAAAAATCAACGCCAAACATGTTTTGCTCCTTGGAGCAGGGGCGCTTGGAACAGGGAATGCAGAAGCTCTCGTCCGTGCAGGAGTCGGACAGTTAACGGTGATTGACCGCGACTATGTCGAGTGGAGCAATCTCCAAAGGCAGCAATTGTACTCAGAACAGGATGCCGAAGACCGAATCCCCAAAGCAGTGGCGGCGAAACAACGCTTGTCGGAGGTGAATAGTGACGTACAAGTCGATGCCTACGTCATGGATGCGACTCCATCTGACATGGAACGGTTATTAGATGGCGTTGATCTCATGATCGATGCCACCGATAACTTTGACGCCAGGATGATGATGAACGATCTTTCTCAAAAATACCAGATTCCATGGATTTACGGGGCCTGCGTGAGCAGTTATGGCATCAGCTATACCATTCTTCCGGGAGAGACTCCTTGTTTGAACTGCCTGCTTGATCAAGTGCCCCGTGGCGGTAGGACTTGTGATACCGCTGGGATTATCAGTCCTGCTGTGCAGATGGTCGTCGCTCATCAAACCGTTGAAGCTATGAAAATACTAGTGGAAGACTGGGAGGCGGTCAGTCGTAAGCTCGTTTCCTTTGACCTGTGGCAGAATCAGTATACATCCATTGATGTATCCAGGATGAAGAACGAAAGCTGCCCTTCTTGTGGAGACGATCCTACTTATCCATTTTTAAAATACAGCCAGCAAATGAAAACGGCGGTGTTATGTGGGCGTGATTCTGTTCAAATCCGTCCTCAGGCATACAGAGAATGGAATTTAGAAGAGGTTGCCGGTGCTCTTGCTAAACATGGAGGGCAGGTAGAACAAAATCCATTCCTTATTTCTTTTACAACGGAAAACAAGCGGATGGTCCTTTTCAAAGATGGACGTGCGTTGATCCATGGAACGCAGGATGAGACAGAAGCAAAGACACTTTATCACCGGTACTTTGGCTAGGTCATCTGCATGCATTTCAAAGCGGTGGTCTGGCTCAGGACATTGTTTAAGATTAAATGGATATCCAAAATAGGGGAAGTTGATATAAGCCCCACTAAAATTCGGTGCATTCAACAAAGCCTTCCACTCATTAATAAAAAGAGCTGCCCCCACTCCGTTAAGTGATTAACGTGGTGGGGGGCAGTCATGTAATTGTTATTTTTTCAAAAGAGAAAAATGCACCTGCCAACCTGTAATTACTCCGGAATCGGTGGAACCACTTCATTATCTACCAAATCGAAGGCATTCAAGTCCATACCGTACATTGTACCAGTTGACGTGAACCCTACTGGAGCATCTGGAGAAACGGTATCCAGTGCGGTTCCCCAAGGCAACGCCACATCCAAGCGGTTACGGACCACTTGAATCTGGTCGACGGTAGGAGCGGTTGTGCCTCCGAATCGATAGTCAACGAACACGGCTAAGCGGTTAGGGTTCGGGTTTGTAATATCGTTCTCCTCTAAGAGGATGGTATCAACTTCTGGGAAATCGTTGGGAAGGAAAATAATCGAGCTTCCTGAACGGTCCTGGTGATCGATGGCATTCCGCCTTACGAATATGGACACATCCGTATAGGCAGAAGTTGCGAACAATACGAATTGGGAATGTCTTTCCATGGTGTTGTCATCGATCAGGAACGTGCCGCTGAATTGATCGGTAGGAGTGTCCTGTTGGAACCGGATGGCCGCTCTACTGACAGCTCCGCCTAAGAACGAATTATCTTTAATGTTTGTAACACCGAACGTTCCGCGTATTTCCAGCGATTGCTCATCGCCTGTATGGTTTAAGGTGTTGTTTTCTAAAGTAAAGTCATCTGCATTTACAATCAGCGTTCGTTCCCCACCGGTCAAAACGGAATACTGAATGGTGATGCCGCTGTAATAGTCGGCGACTCCACGAGCTGGAACCCGCAGGAGTGTTTCATCTCCGGTAACTCCACTTGTTGTCCGGCTGAAACTCAATCCTTCAAGGGTGATGTTATCGGCTTCGAGAGAGATGGCGGTTTCGTCCGTGAACGCACCAGGGAATGCGACATCCGTTAGGGCGGCTGAAAAACCTCTGATCGTCAGCGGTTTATCGATGACCAACTCGGCTGTCTGCGGATACTCTCCTGGAGTGACGAGGAGGGTATCTCCGTCGTTAGCATCGGCAACCGCTACAGGAATCAAGTCATAGAATGTTTGCTGGTCGACGTTGAATATGCGGCCGCCTTGAAGGGTGCAGGAGATACCTGGCGGGAATGGAACAGCATCCGGCGGGCAAGGGATGCATGCTTCTGAAGTCCTTTGCAAAATGATGCTGCACGTGTCGTTGGCACAGATCAGTGTTTCTCCGCACGTTTCATCACAAGGGAAGCAGACGATATCGCCTTCTGCAAGCCCGCCGCATTCTCCCTGGATGGTCGTGACTTCATACACACACGTGGGAACGAAACACGAGAATCCCTCGGGAAGAGAAACAGCATCCGGTGGACAAAATAGACACGCTTCCTGCGTCCGGTTCAGGGTCAACGTACAAGTTCCATTCGAGCACTGCAGTATTTCATCGCACGGTTCATCACATGGGAAACAAATCAGGTTTCCAACGGCAATCTCCCCGCACTCGCCCTCAACGTCCGTAACCTCATACACACAGGAAAGCACCGGAACTTCACATGCGAATCCTGCCGGAAGCGAGACGGCTTCTGGAGGACACGTCGTACAGGCAGCATCCGTTAAACTCAGCAGTAGCGTACATTCCCCGTTCGAGCATTGCAGAATTTCATCACAAGGTGTTTCACAAGGGAAGCAGACAACGTCACCGAGGGCAAGACCCCCGCATTCTCCATCCAGCTCTGTAATTTCATAAAGACAGAAAACCGGTGGAATGGTAACCGTCACGGCCGCATCCACTTGGGTTTGGATCCAGTCGTATACACTTTCTGTACGGATGCAGAGGTTTTCCTCCTGCTGAGGATTGACTTGTAATGGCTGTGTACGGAGAACCGGCAGTTTTTTCTCACAAGTATCGACTTCGTCGTTTCCGAAGACAGCAGGACACTGGGGTGGTCGCACCGGATCCGGACACGATATCTCAATCTGTTGTTCCCTTGGATTGCAAAAACCTGCTTCGATGTCCACGACGACAGAAGCCGTAGATTGCACATCTTGACACAAACGAAGGATGACACCTATTTCTGTCCCTTCCTCGGTTGTCATTATGGTACAAATGTGACAGGATACATCGGTTGCCTGGGCCATGATGCCTGTTCCCGGTGGAGCGCATAAATAATACCTTTCACAAACAGTGAAATCAGCAGATCCCGTCGACCTGTCTTCAAGAGTCACCGTCACGGTTCCAGTTATCCGAATATATACGACCTGGAGGATGACCTCTACACCGCTTGGCAGGATGAAGACCTTCTCTTCACGCCCCCCTGGCTGTGGAATTTCCTCGTAACTCAGGTTCGTAATCGAACAGACACTGTTATCATCTGCCTGATTGATGGTGAATCGGTTTTGTTCTGGATTCAATACCATATCGAACCTCCTTTTTGTAATCTTATTTGTTATCGATGTAGTATTTGTATGCATGTAGTCAAGCGGTGGGGAGGGCATGTGAATGAAATAGACGGATGTATAGAGCGATAGAAAACGTCTGAAGAGGATGAATGAAAAAGGAAAGTATCGCTGTTCACTTAATATAATGGAAGGAGCTGTTTAAAAACGAATAAAGAGGAGGTTGTCAGTGGAGACAATCTTAATGATTTTAATGCTGGCGTCTTTAGCAGGTGTGATTGTTTTCTTTGCATTAGCTTTTGAAAAAGGGAAAGGAAACAAACGCGGGGATTTCATGAAATCAGGAGGTTGTCTATACGCATTTCTGGCTCTAGTTGTAATCCTGGGATCCAATGATGGAATTCTTCAAGCATTCTTGGAGGTATTCATGCTAACCGCCTTTCTGGGAGTCATCGTCTTTGCGGTTTTAGCTTTCGCAAAAGGAAAGGTTAACAGGCTGAGGAACTTTGCCATATCGGGTGGATGTTTGCTCGCACTTCTCGTCCTCGCGCTGGTGGCAGGATCGATCAGTGAAGAAGCACCTGTTGCAGAAGAGGCTTCGGCTAAAGCTTCCGTAGAAGGTCAAAAGAGTGATTTGAACGTCAATCAGGAAGAGAAAGAAGAACAGGATGCTAAAGAACAAGCCCAAAAGGAGCAGGAAGAAAAGGAAGCTAGAGAACAGGCCCAGAAAGAACAGGAAGAACGGGAAGCGGAAGAACAAGCACAGAAAGAGCAGGAAGCCAAAGAGGCTGAGGAACAGGCGAAGAAGGAAGCAGAAGAGAAAGCCAAAAAAGAAGAAGAGGACCGTAAGGCGAAAGAAGAAGCAGACCGGAAAGCAAAGGAAGAGGCCGAACGTAAAGCTAAAGAAGACAGCGTAACTGTTTCTCAAAAGCAGGCGGTTGCGATGGCTGAGCATTACATTAATTTCATGGCATTCTCTAAATCCGGTTTGATCGATCAATTGGAGTTTGAGGGATTCAGCACAGAAGATGCTACTTATGGTGTAGAAAATATATCGGTGGATTGGCAGGAACAGGCGGTGATCAAGGCCGAAGAGTATCTTGATTTTATGGCTTTTTCAAGACAGGGTTTGATTGATCAGTTGGTTTTTGAAGGGTTTAGTAAGGAACATGCAGCTTATGCGGCCAGTCAAGTGGGGTTGTGATACCGAGGTGGAAGCGAGGTCAGGTGAAATAAAAAAATATACTTAAGAAATGAGGGCTTATGAAAGTGTCTGCTCCCACTAAGCTAAACATGGTGGGGGCAGGCACTTTCATTTGATATGGGTATGAACATGTATTAATTTGTGATATTACTACAATTTTTGGAAGGTATTGTAATATGTGTCTCGAATTTTAAGTGTAGAGGTGTAAAGTCCAAAAGGAGGGGTTAAGTGAGTAAACATTTGGTTGTAACTTATAGTGCAGAGAAAGCGGAAACCGGTCATGTAGATCCCAATTTCACTCAACTGGTATATGGAGATAGTGGAGATAAAAGCAATGTAATGGAAAACAATCTGGAGGAAGGATCTTACGTTTTCTTTAATGCTCGCATTGGTAGTCAAAGATATATCACAGCTTATTTCTATGTTGAGAAGATTCTCATAAAAGGTAAACATGACCATGAAATTGGATCGATTCATGCAAGTGCGAAGGAGGATAGACTCCTGATTATAGGAAATAGGTATTTCTCAAAAGTACTCACTGTTCCTTTACTTTTGGACAGAAACTTAATGGAAGAGTTAATTTCTTTTGGTGCTGATAAAGCTTATTTTAATAAAAAATCAGCAGAGGGTCACAGTGAATTAGTTGCAATCAGGGATAAAACTTTAAATCACAAATTAATTACAGAAGAGGAAAAAGAATATTTAATTGATTTATGTAAGAATCGTGGTTGAAAAGTGTCTGCACCCTCGATTAAGTGTGGACGAATTAGGGGAGGCACTTTTTTAGGGTAATGAGACCGCCCACATTTTAAAAACAACAAAGAGGTGAATAACTTGGATAATACTTTAATATCGTCGGACAATACGTGGGCGCTCTGGACGTTTCTGACAGGATGGGCCGCCATCAGTATTTATTTGGAGCAAAAGTACAAATGGGCATCGAAAATTTCCGGAGCCATCATTGCATTAATCGGAGCCATGGTATTAGCCAATTTAAATGTAATCCCGCTTGAGTCAAGTGTGTATGATGCTGTATGGAATTATGTCGTACCATTGGCGATACCGTTATTATTGTTTCAGGCGAATATTAAGAAGATTTGGCAGGAAAGCGGACGTATGTTGACTATTTTCCTTTTAAGCTCCATCGGTACGGTCGCCGGTACCATAATCTCATTTCTGCTCTTAAAAGATATGATCCCCCATCTGGATAAAATAGGTGCCATGATGGCAGGATCCTATACGGGTGGTGGGGTAAACTTTGCAGCCATGTCCACAAAATTCCAGACGCCGAGTGAACTTGTTTCGGCTACCGTGGTTGCTGACAATATGATGATGGCCACCTTCTTCTTTGTTTTGATGGCCATCCCGACATTTTCATTTTTCCGTGACAAATTCAAAACTCCTCATATTGATGAGGTGGAATCGGGCGTTTCTGGAGATGAGAGTGAAACGCAGTCCGCTTCTTTCTGGAAAGGAAAAGAAATATCCTTAAAAGATATTGCGATCAGTGTGGCAAGTGCTTTTGCCCTTGTGACAGTATCTTTTAATCTTGCAGACTTTTTTGCCGGAGTCCTACCTGGTGGCGAGGATGTAAACATCATTTATCAGGTGTTGAGCGGTATTATCGGTGATCGTTACCTGTTGCTTACGACACTTACCGTGCTGGTCGTTTCCTTGTTCCCCAGACAATTTGAAAGCATTAAAGGAACACAGGAACTTGGTACGTTCTTGATTTATTTATTCTTTGTAGTGATCGGGGTACCAGCATCGATAGCAATTGTAGTCACAACATCACCTTTATTATTGGTATTTGTTTTAATCATCGTTCTAATGAATGTGCTAGTCTCTCTGGTTTTGGGTAAACTATTTAAATTTAATTTAGAAGAGACCCTTCTTGCAAGTAACGCAAATATGGGAGGACCCACTACAGCTGCAGCCATGGCGATTGCGAAAGGATGGCATAAACTGATCGTGCCCATTCTTCTTGTTGGTACGCTCGGGTATATCATTGGAAACTATATTGGGACAGGACTCGGTTTCTGGTTTCAAAGTTTAATGTAATTAGGTGAAGTCAGAAAATTTTAAGGTGTTCTAAGTTAGCTCATATCTCAGAGGATGGAGATATGAGCTTTTGCTTTTGAAGCAAGGCGGTTTCTTGAAAAATGTATGGGAGCTACAAGAGGAGTAGTGTATGACGTGTGTATTAAACCTTTGAGGAAGTGCCTAAACCTCATATCGTTGAAGTGGTAACGTGTCGGGGTCAGGCAATTTCTATTCAGGGGGGATTATGATTGCAAGGCGGAAGCGGGGTTAGATAAAAAAATTATAGGTGAGGAATATGCTTTATTTTATAAAAGTGTCTAATCTCTACTACGCTAAGTTGTTTACGAGGCGATGGGGGAGGTATTTTTTATGTTTCCATTTATATCCTTTTCTAGTAAACTTGTAATAGGGAAGGAGGTATTGGTTTGAGTCGTAAACTCATACTTGTTTCTATTATATTGGATCAAATTGCAGAAGGAAGACGTGGATATTATCAAACAGGATGATCACTAATTTTGTTCTAGTTAAGTAGTATTATAAGTAATTAGGGGGAAGTTTCATGAAAGAATTACTAAAAGCTTCAGCAATCGGTTTACTTATTGTAGCTCTAGCAGCTTGTGGTGGAGAAGGTAATACAGAAACTAGTGGATCTGTAGGGGAAGAACAGAAAGCAGAAGAAACGACAAATGATGAAACGGAAACTACCGATGTGTCGTCTAGCGATAATGAAGATAGTGATGAAGGGGAAACGATGACAGCTGAAGAAAACGAGAGCAAAGAAGCAGAAGTTGGTGATACAGTTACATCAGAAGCAGGAGAACAGACTTTGGTCAGTCGAACAGATGATATAGGGGAATTTGAAAGCGGTCCTATTACCGTAACAATCGAAAAAGTCAATGGAGTCTCTGGTACCCTTAAAGGTGAAGTGGCCGAGTATATGGATATGGAAGAAATTGAGTACATCCAAGTAGACATGAAAGTAAGTAACTCTTCGGAAGAAGATGTGAACTTCTATGCTTCCCAGGCAACTATGACAACAAATACTGGGGAACAGTTAGAACCTGATATGATGATGAGCGATCATATTGATGGCGAATATTTAGGGCAAGTTAATAAAGAAGGCTCATCTTTTTATATTCTCAAGAATTCTAAAGCTGAGGAAGTTACCTCTGTAACGCTTCATTATGACGCGGCACATGACATGGATCTTGAAAATCTTGGAGATAAAATTAAAGTTGAAGTGGAATTAGAGAAATAATGAAATCTATATACATTACTCTAATTGTTTTAGGAATCCTTGGGTTGTTACTGAGCATGATGATGTATGGTGATATTGCTATAGCTGGACTCATTGCGTCCATCACAGCAATATTGTCAGGAGTAGGATTTTTTATAACAAATAAAAAGTTAAGTTAGACACTTAAATAAAAACATTTGAAGCGGGGAACGGTTCGGTCGTTTCCTACTAAAAAGTGCCAATCCCCCCAGCGCTTTAACACTTTAGCAAAGTGGGGGTCAGGCACTTTCACCTACTTAATATGAAATGAAAATTAGATTTGGAGTTTATTGTATTAAAAAACGAACGGAATTGGGACTTCAATCAGCAAGAGTAACAGGGTGTCTGTAGAAGAGCTAAGAAAGATAAAAAGGAAATGAGAAGGCTATGAAGCTTTATTATATAGAACAATACTAAAAAAGAAATATAAGAAATGACAATTGTGTCTAAAGCTACTTTATATAGGCAGATAAAAAGACGGAAAGTAAGTCAATAAATATTCGATATTGAGTTAGATAAGGAAAGTATAGTAACTAAGTTAATTAGTTGTTTGTTGGTGTGATATGTAAACATCACATGATGTAGTGGTAAAATATAGTAGTTATATATTCTAAATAAGTGTAGACATCTAGTTTATAGGAGGGGAAGATAGTTTGAGTAATCTGGAATGGTTAATTAGATATGAGAATGAAGGAACAACACTTGACTTCAAAAGAGAACAATATGTTAAAGCGAATTATAATGATTTAATAAAAGACATCATGTCAATGGCGAATGCTCCAATTGAAGGAAAAAAATACATCATAGTAGGTGTGAAAGACAAACCGGATGGATCAAAAGAGCATTTTTCTATACATAGGGATGAATTTGTTGACCAAGCTACATATCAACAGATTGTAAGGGAAAACGTAGAGCCTAATATAAACTTTGCTTATTATTCCATAGAACTAGATGAGAATCTACTGGGAGTATTTGAAATTGATAACTGTGACAATCCACCATATATGATGAGAAAAGATTATAGGTCATTAAAAAAAGGTGAATGTTATATAAGAAGAGGAAGCCAACAAGAACGTATTACAAGAAGAGATCTTGATGAAATATTACAACTCAAGTCAAGAAGAGTGTTTAATGATAAAATTTCAGTTGGTTTTAATAAAAGGTTAGAACAAAAGATAATTGTTAAAGCGGCTAGGGAAGTTGAATTCCCTTCTGAAAAGGCGAAACAAAAAATTGAAACTATTTTGAGAGAAAGACAGGAAAAATCTAAACTTGGGTTAAATGACCAGCATGGTTGGACACCTCGATTTAGAACACCTTTTGAAAGTGTGCCATTTGAAGAAAGAAAAACGGAAGAATTAGAAAGAAATTTAGAAGATATAAGAAATATATATCAAGACGATGATTGGTATTATTTTGGTGAAGAAGTATCCGAAAAGATTAATCTTGTTTTAAAAAATGATGGTGCTAAGTATTTGGAAGATGTTTCTATAAAGTTGAGGATTCCAAGTGAGTCTTTAACAGTGATGGATAGGATTCATCAAGAACCTCAAACAGATTACGATTTATTTAATACAACCCCACTTCCTCCAGTCATAGACTACTATCCAAGTGTTATTGAAGAAGAACGGGTTTATATTGTTGAAGAAAACCTTGGTGCACTCAAACATCAGCAATATAGTGAAGCATTCAACGAAAATCTAAGAATATTTTTTGGACGAAGTAGCGTAGGGAGAACTTTTACTTGGAATTATAAGATATACGCTAAAAATCTCCCCAAACCTATTAACGGAGAGTTATCTGTTGAAGTTGTATAAGAGAAGCACTACCCAGATATAGATGAATTAGTAAAAAGCCACTCATAAAAGTGGCTTTTTATTTTATTATTTGTGAAGTACCATTTCCTCACTTTGTATAGGTATAATTATACATGTGGGAAGGACTATATCGAACGTAGTTTCAATTCATAACATTACATTAAATATAATTTAAGCTTTAACAATGTAGGTCGCATTAAATTAAGACAATATTTAAAAGAGAGAGAACATGATATTTAAAATGGAAATAAGATGATTATGAAAGACCTTTTAAGAAGGTTAAGTTTCTTGGTTAGTATTATTGAGTGTTAACAGCTCCTTTAAAAAAATTATTATTGCAGGTTTTTTACATATAAAAGTAGAAATGTAAAATTAATAAAAATTTAGGGGGTTTTGTGTGGAATAGGTTGTTTAAAAATGGGTGCTGGCTTGATTTTGGGCAGGGCATACGGTTACCAATAGACCGGTACTTATTAGTTTTACTTATTAGTTTTTAATACCAAGGATATGATAGAGGGTTTTTGTTACTATACCTAGAAGCATAATTTCAAACATATTAATTCTGAGGTGATAAAAATTAGTACTGTATTTTATGATGCGGCAGCTGAATTCAACAAAGATTTACCCAAGGTATTTGAATTGTTTTCTGAAAAAAATAAAGCCGAACAACTTTTTTCGTCGTTAAAGAAAAGTAAGGGTGCTATAACCTGCACATTCGATCCATTGGGATTAGAAAGAGATAACTTTTTGTTAGAAAATCTACTCCACGAAATATTCGATCACTACAAACTACAAGCTCCTTCTATTGGTAGAGTTTTAAGCAAATCACTAACCAAAATTTCACTAGGAACTTCTGGATTATTGTTTCAACCAATAGCTCCAGTGCTTTCTGTTTTTAGTGCTGCATTAACGATGTTTGAACTATCAAAGAGAGAGAAGATATCCCAAGAAGATACTGCTATTAAAATCTTGCAACGTTTCAGTGCTACACAGGATAAGTTAGGTTCTGTAGAAACTATGGTGTTAGCTTGTACGTCTCTGCTATTGACATTAGGGCACTACAACAAAATTATTGTTCACATAAGAAATCCAGAACACTTGAACTCCTTAGATATACAACTTTTACGCACTTATTACAGTCTTTTTAAAGACTATCCTTCCAGGCTACAAGCCGCTTCGTTTTTACCAAAAGAATTACTTACCAAGGAAGGGCAAGCTCGTAGTAAGTTTGTAGTTGTTTTAGATTGGCAATCTATTAATTCCTCATTGGAATTAGATACCTATCAAAAAAGTGAGCAAAACACTGGGAATACAAATGAATGGGCAGAATTTCGTTGGTTCTTATATCGGTATGGTTTAGCTTTTCAACCTAATAGCACTATTCCGCCAGTAGTTATAGGAGACGATGTTTTTGTAGGTCGGGAAACAATTATGAATGAAATAGCTAATGATATATCAATCGTGCAACAAGAGAAAGCATTTTTATCTAGAAAGATAAAAGCCACAGCAGGTATGGGTAAGACAAAGATAGCGTCGGCTATTCTTGCTAGAACTATGGCAAAGAAAAAATCAGATATAGAATATGTTTATACTGGTTTTAGTGGTGAAGATAGTGTAGCTCCAACTGGACTAACAGAAATCAGGGATACTTTTACCTATTTGAATTTGAAATTAGACCAGAGATTAAGAGTGAAGCTTAAGAGTGCCTTGCTTAGTGAGAAGTCGGGTATAAAAAAGAACTTTTTTCAGTTGTTTGATCATACATCAAACTTGAACAGTATTGTAGGTGGAATTATGACAATGATTGGCGAGCAATGGTCAAAACCAATTGAATTAACGAAATCGGGTTTGTTTTCTCTTAGAGATGGTTTTACAGGTGCACTTTCATCATCCGGTCGGTCTATACAGTTTGATCAAAATATTGGAAAGTATGTTGTGGATAATAAAGAAGGTTTAGAAGAGCTTCTGGATCAACAAGTAAAACAATTCCTTACATTATTTGAAAAGAATCTAGAAGGGCGCAAAAGTTTACTTTGGATTGTGGACGACAGCCAATGGATGGACTATGCATCTGCATTGTTTTTTAGAAGACTGGTAAAAGAGCTAGGGAACAAGCAATTTCCCGTGTATCTCTTGATGTTGGAACGTCCCGATAGTATAGAAAAGCGAAAAGATTTACAAGAATTAGATAAGTTAATTACTTTAAATCAAGAACCACATACTTTAAAAGGATTCCAGTTGCCAGAGATAAGTGATTTACTCTATAACGCTGTTTCCAATGATGTAAATACGACATCTTTCTCTTCAGAGGTTGCAGAAATTATATGGAAATGGTTTAGTGAGGATGCTTCCATTAATTCTGTAGAACCTTTATTTATTGTAGAGGTGGTTAATTTGTTGGGAACATACCCTCATATACTATATCAAGTAGATCAGGGGACGTGGAAATGGAAAAATGATCCTATCACCCCAAAACTTATAGAAGAGAAGTTAAAAGAATGGAGGGATAATAATCAGATTGCAGAGACATTCGTTGGTGAGAAGAAATTTACAGCGAGTATGCTCGCTGTAATGAACGAGCGAGTTTATCGTTTAGCTAGAAGCTATCCGAATGTTCCTTCACTAATAGCTATGTTAGAAGTTGCATCCATATACGGGCAACCTTTTCAACCAAATATCATTCGTAAGCTAGTAACCCCAAAGCTTCAGTTAAAAGATATTCCATCAAAAGAGATGGAATATACTTATAAATTAGTAGTCGAAAAAGGTATGAATGTACATGAAAACTCTTGGATATCTTATATGTTTTCCCATGCGCTTTACAGAGATTATTTCATGATAAGGTATAAGCATGATAAGCGGGGTGTATCTTCAGATGTACACTATCAGATATTTTTAGAGGTTGAGAAAGCTTTAAAAGAAACTCCAAACTTGCCGGAGTTATTTTTGGATAATTTATTGCTTAAAACTGCTAATCATGGATCAAAGTCGAAAAAGCAAAAAGCTTGCAAAACAGCAATAAAAAACTATCTTTACCTGGCAGAAAAAGCAACACAATGTTATGAGTTTGATAAAGCTAAGCGTTATAGTCTATATGCATATGAGACTTCTAAATCGTACTTTTCTGATTTGCATCCACTATCACATAAAGCTACCAACATGACAGCTCTTTCTACTGCTATGCTTGGGGACGGTGAAGCGGCTCTTGAAAGGTTAGTTAATTTAATAAAGAGTTATAAAGAAAAAAAACTAAAGGGAATGAAAAGCGCTCAGAAGATAAATAAAGTGGAATTAGCTCTTTCTTATATGTATAAAGCTGATTTAATTATAAAGTTTGTTAATCAACTTAATGAAGTTAGTTATATAGGTAACAAATACACCAAGTCGGAACATATGGAGCACGCTTTTGGGGATATTAATAGTACAATAGATCTATTATCTTCTCTAGGAAAGAAAGGTAGATGGCTCTCTCGTCTTGATGAATATAGAGCGTATGCTTATTCATGTCGCGCAAGAATTCATAGGTTTAAAATGAAAAGGTATGAAGGAGAGTTGGATAAATGCACGGATGATTTAAATACTGCGATTTATTACATGGAGAAGGCTGCTGAAAAGAACCCATATTTAAACAATCAGCTATTTGTTATGTATAAATCTTTAGCATATTCTTATGAGGATATGTATGAAAGTATTATATATAAAGAATATAGATCTGTAAATCCTGAGAATGATGAAGAGTATGCTTTTTTTAGAGAATTTACCAATAAAACAATTTTACCTAAATTAAATCATGCCTTGAAAATAGCTGAAAAAATGAATGAAAATGGGATCTTTAAATATTCTAATGTAGTCCTATTTGATATTCGAAAAAGAGCATATATTTATTCTTTGTTACAGAATTGGCAGTGTGCTAGAGAGGATATCGATACTATATTTTCAAAAGCTATGGAATTAGAAGCTACTAATAAATTGAATAAAACCGGAAGAGCAATAATTGCTCTTACACATTTGTTAGTTGTAAAACTAGAATTACTCGAAGGAACAATGGAGCAAGAGCGAATGAAACATCATCTATTAGAAGCAGCAAAAATTGCAGATGATTTGTATCGTTTGAATTATCTCCTCGGAATGAACATTGAAATTCAACAAACAATAGAAATGCTTATGAATAGATTTAATATCAAAGTTGAAAGAGGTTACTATTATGACTCTTTAGGTGATTATTTCACCAATGACTACAACGAGCTCAAACCAAGCCACGTTAGAAATTTTCATCCAGGTATATAGTGAAATCAGTTAGATGTGCAAGAAAGGTAAAGACATATGCTATACATTTCAATGATACTGTTCATCTGAAAATATCAGTAGGATGATAGCTAAATTCTAGTTATCATCCTTCCAAAGGCGAAATACATTATAAATATTAGTTGTTAAAGTTAAAATATGATTTGTGTTCTTTTCCTTTACATACATCACTCTTCTATATAATATGATAAAATAATTGTATTACATACAAAACTAATTACTTTACTTAAGGGACAAAAATAAATAGGACCCGGATAGATCACAACTCATGTGCCATTTTCTACCCGGTATCAAAGATGCAGCATATCAAATAAATATTGTTAAAAGGAGTATTATCATTTCTCCTCAACTTGCGTTAAATAACTTGATAATTGTCTTCTCTCTAATTTATAGGTTTTTAATATTCCCAATATTTCTTCAGGTGTCCACAAGTGTGGTTCTCTTTGAGCGATAGTTGTAAAGAATCCATTTACATTCTCTTTCAATTCTCCTAAACCCTTCTCATTAATAACACTCGTATTAGAAGGAGTGAATGCTTCATAATGTAATTTATTAGATGGATGAATTAATACTAGTATTCCATTTTTATCTGGATAATGTTTTTTGAACCAGTTATCACTGGAGGAAATCTGTTCGCTCTCACTTTTATAAATTAAGTTTCTTTCTGTCTTAACTTCATTTTTAGCTTCTATTACAAGATAATCATCATCATAAATGTTCCATAAAATGTCGCATCCATTGTTAAACTCTGCTTCTGGTTGTTGTGTATCAAACCCTAGACATTCTCCTAATCGAGTGAAGGAGCGCTCGAATAATGTAGACGAGTCTGGTTTGAAAGCTATATCATCCAATAGTTTAGTAACATGAAGGACAATTGAATTCGCCTCTGTAAATGAACTGATAAATTGTTTTATTTTTAATGTCTGCCTTGTCTGCTTAGCTGTTAATTTCTTATAATTAATCCCGCTTGGAGGCTTTAACAAGAATGTGTTTTTTGTATGTGATGCAAGCTGGACTTCCATAGACCGACTTTTATCACCGTTGTACAGGTATGATGCGGATAATTGTAAGAACCATGCTTCATCGTCTTTTACAAAACTTCCTTTAGCATTAATAAAATGCCTTATTGTGTCTGCAGCACGAATGGATTGATTTGAACAAGCTAAGTCAAATGCTTCTCTTTCTTTAATAGCGACGTCAATTAAACTAATGTCTTTTTCTGGTGACCCGGAAGAGGTGATTCTTTGTCTGTGCAACTTAATCCACTCGGGATCTCTATCCAATACTTGTTTAATAGTTGCCCCTAACTGCTGCATAGAGGATCCACTTTCTTTACTAGCAAGTGCTGCGACTTGTGTACCTAAATTTATTTGAGTTACTGTCTGTGGAGAAAGGTGTCGTTGAAATTCATTAGTCGAAATTATAGATACTAGGTCTTTACCCAAAATAATGACTACTGAATAATCATTAACAGATCTTACTGACCTTCCAAACCCTTGTTCTATTTTTTGAGCTTGATTCATTCTCATTAACCTAGAGTCGGGCCTTGCGTATAAAGAATATTGTTCATGTAATGTAGTTGCAGATGGTAGATCATCAATAATTAAAATCCTGCATGAATCTCCAGGTAAATCTACTCCGTCATATCTATTGGATAGTACTACTTTATGACCTACGGATTCCTTTAAACTTTTTATTATTTGAGAAATCTCACTAGGAGCAGGCTTATTAAAGCAATTATCTTGCCAAAGACTTGCTCTATTATCTGAAGAAACAAGTGTAACTACATTGTAATTTTTTAGTTTAGAAAAAGACCTGGCAATATCAAATGGCTTCAAATTTTTATCGATATTTTGCGGTGCAATAATCATTCGTTCACCGATGTCTGAATAAGTATCTGATTCTATCGGATTTTCTACTGTATTTTTGTTGACCTGAAAATCCTTAATTAAAGATGAATCATCGTTTAAAGTTGCTGACATGAAAATCCTTCTTTGAGCCCTATGGAAAGAGGGTAGTTTTTGTATAGGTAGACATTTAGGTGAAAGTTCAATTCTATGAGTTGATATATATACAAAGTAATGCTCTAAGAAGTCCCTTACTAAGGGCCACTTGAATTTTAATGATTCGTCATTAGAATGCTCCGATAGTAATGTTGTTATTTCATTTATTCTATCTATCCAAGCCCAGTATGGAACCATTAAAATACCATAGGAGTCACGTCCTTCAAGCACATCTAAAGCGGTTCCTCTTGACTGGGCTACTAAAGAATCTTTAAACATCGGTACAAGCTTCTGATAAATATCACTTTGGTTATCAAATGATAGCGAGAATACCTCCCTCGCTTTGTTTAATGCTGCATGTGCATCATCAATAATTACACTCCCTATATTAATAACATCTCTAGCCCCATCACCTTCTACTCCAAAAACCGTCTTTGCATTAAATAACTTTGCAAATGTTGTAACTAATATTGCTTCACTATTTAAAAATTCCTCTGGAAAATTCCTATCTTCGAAAGTAACACAGTCAATTCCTAAATCTTCTGCATCACCTAATACTTGTTCAACTAAGAGTTTATCTAAGCATAAGTAAAGAGCAGGTCCCACATTTTCATTTAGAGAGGATTGGAGCTGAAGTAATCCTACAGCTGTTTTTCCACCGCCGGTGTTCATTTTTACAATATTATCTTTTAATTCCCTGTTTTCAAACCATTCCTGTAGTATTTTCTCTTGATCACTTCTTAAATATGGAAATCGACTACTTCTAACATTAGATTCAAATATTTCTTTTGGTTTAATCGGAGAATTTTGATTTTCATCTCCAAGTAATTTCCCGAAATCTACCATTTCGCCACTCCTTTTACCCGTTGGTCGTTATATCTTATTAAATTTTAAATATATAAACCACATGCCATTACTTTTTCTCTATATAAAATAGAAAACCCTTCAATAATAGACAAAATATCCAATATTATGTATAAAAAATCGTCATGATGTTGAATATGCTCGGGAATCATGGACTTTCACTTATTAATATCAAAGAAAGTCATACCATATATCTAGTACTTTTCGAGCGGCCTATCTTATTCATTTAATGACTTTATTTCTTCACTGTTACTACCGTCCGTATTTGATGGCCTCCCGAAAAGGTAAACAAATATTCTTCTATCTTTTGTAGTCTCTCGTAATGGTTGCCCTGAATCTCTCAATTTAATAGTATTAAAGAGCGCTTCAGTCACGAAGCGCTCTTTCTCTATGACTACTAGTTTGAGATAACCTTTTCCGAACATTCTCATTCAATGCATCCATCTCTTCAATAAACTGCTCACTCGAAGCAATAATCCGCTCCGACGACTGCTCCGTCGTCTTCAATGCCTCAAATACATTATCAAAAGACTCCTGAAGAGCTTCCATACTGATTGCCGGATTCTCCATCATCTCTGTCGTCTCTTCCGCATTCTCCTTCAGATTCCTCGAGTTCGAAAGCAGCATCTCCTCGGTCGCTTTATTGACACCATTCACCGTATCAATCACTTTCCGCTGATTGTTCAAAGCGAGCTGGATCGAAGCAGAGACAGTAATAATATTTTTCGTCAGTGTCACTGCATTACGAATCGATTCCTTCAGTTTTTCATTGTTTTTCTTGATGATATCGACAGAAGAAATACTCTGATGCAGCACACTCTTCATCTGCGTCATGTTTCTCGTCCGCGTAATGATTTTCTCTTTTCCTTCGGTAAGCAGGGCCAGATCGTATTCGCCTGTCGCTTCTTTTTCTTTCAAAAGCTCAAACAGCTTTTTCCCGAGATAAATCTGCTTGTCCAAATCATAAATACGCTTCTGGGCGTTTTCTTTGATCAGCTGTAATTCGACGCTGTCTTCTTCCAGGCGGTCTTTCCCAGCCAGGAGACTGCGGACGACCATATCAATCTTTGAGTCGACCGTTTCATACTTCTTCATGTAGCGGTCGATGGGCTGCTTTTTGCTTAGTTTATAGAAGAACTTCTGCACGCCGTTGCCTTCGGAGCGCTTAGGATCAAGGTCTGATACGATCGTTTCGAGTTCTCTCAGCGAATCGGGGATGTCGTTGTTGCCTTTCGTCATGAGGTCGTTGACCGGGCGCTTCAACGTTTCCATTGTCTCACCGGCGACGCGCTGTTCTTTTTCTCCGAGGTCTCCGAGTTCTCTCATCACATCGGATAGGGAGTCGTCTCTTGATGTATCGAACCTCCCCGCATAGGCTTCGGCCTCTTCGTTCAGACGGTCGATATCTTCCTTTTCAATAAGCGTCATCGCTTCTCTCAAGTCCTGTTGGTTCATTTCCGCTTCTTTATCTTTATAGGGAGAATGTTTACTCATGTCCATACCTCCTGTATGTCATTCGTTGGTTTTTAGCAATATAAAACGGCCGATTACTTTTGTGAAAGGAAGTTTTCGTCTTCCTTATTATATTTGGAAGCAATGATTCCTTTGCTTCTAGCGAAGTTCTGCGTATGGCTTTCTTCTTCTTTTCGCTCCAGATTTTCAATGAACTTCTGCAAATCATACATTGTTTCTACCAGTTCATGTTTCCGATTTTCCTTATTCTCGTCGGACAATCGTTGGAACGATGCGATGAAGTCAGGGACGTCTTTGTCCATCATCGTCTCAAGGGCGTATTGTTCTTCGATATCGAGTTCTTCCATCCGTCGGAACTGTTTCTCTGTCCGTTCCTTTAAAGCTGCCCACTCCTGTTGAAGGTCCGGATGATTATCGAGAAAAGGGAAGTCCCAATCTTCGAAGATCGGTTCCTCCGGATGTTCAAACGTAGTACTTTCTCCGGATACTTCCATGTGCTCGACGTAAGTATTCACATGTTTGAACAGGACCTCTGAAAAATCCCTCAGCGTGCCTCCAAGTCCCTTTTTTCTCGTGAATTCTTCTTTCAGAAAAGTAGGGAGGAAGGCTTTTTCTTCTTCAATCCATTCAAAGCGGCCCAGCAGCATTTTCGGCGGTTTGCCGTAAAACTCAAGGGTTCCCCTGAATGTATTGGACTTCGGTATCACGGCAGAGAATAAGACACCGTTCCAAAATCCATCCATAATATATCTTTTCTTCATCTCTACCAGTTCTTCTATATCCAGATCGAAATAAACAGGGCGTTTCCCTTTGATCACCTGCTTCATATCTCTCATCGTTTGAAAATCGATGTAGCGCTGATATTCGGAGGTATGTGGCATGAATGTTCTTTCCAAATTCTCAAGCATAAAAGAGTTGAGGTTTTCCATGCTTCGTCAGCCCCTTTTTCGTCTTTCCTTTTTCCACGACTAAATGAATCTATGATACTTCAAGAATACCACAAAATGGGGGTTGAGACTAAGATATGCCTACGTCACTTCCCGATGAGAAGGAGGAGGCGGAATCATCGTCTGTGGAAAATCTATCTTCCATTTACTATGAATATACGTACTTACGAGCTAGAATGTTTCACAATTTTACATATTACTCTTCAAAGTTCGAGTGGGAGTATTTATGCATATTTTTTCCTTTGTAGGGAATTGGGACCAAAAGAGAAGGACACTTGCTGTTGAAGCAAGAAGGAATATAAGGAGGAATTTCAAGGTGAAAAAGATTTTAATCATCATAGCAACGATCCTAACTGTTTTATTCGTTACCAGCGCCTGCACAAATTCGGATCAAAGCTCTGTGGAACAAAAGGGAGGTTCAAGTGAGGGTAACGAAGCCACAACCCCTTCAGATAAGAATCGTGAACGAGTACAGGAGTTTCTCGAACACGAATTTAACGGACCGAGTGAAAAAACGGAAGAAATCTATAGGGAGGGGACGACGGAAGAGCTCCGGAATTATGTAGAGGAGACGTACAAACCTTACTTTAATGAAAAAGGATACGAAGACATAACACAATTACAAAAAGCTTCGATGTATATCTGGGAAGCAAGTAGGAGCGGTTATGAATTGAACGCAACTGACATTAACATGGATAAAGATGAAGAAAATAACGCTTACGCTTTTGAGGTCGATGTGGAATTCAGCAAAGATGGCGAAACAAATGCTACAACCGTAAAAGGGAGAATCAATTTGGATGAGGATGGAAAGTTCAGCTTCCTCCGATATTCAGATCGAGGCGGATTGCTTGAGAGTATGTGAGTTTCTTTAAGCATCATGTTTGAAGTCCTCCTAAAAGCAGGACCACGATACTTACCAAAGCTGGACACCTAAACATTTGGTTAAGTTTATTAAAATTTGAACTCTTGTCCAATGAATTATGATAGGTTGGTCATACAAGGGTTCCTATTAAAATGGAAGCAGATAGAGTTCGGTATCACAAGTAGTGAACAGGAGGGGTTGAAGTGGCGAGGGTTTTGCTTTATATGGAAGGAGCATTCGTATTCCTGGCAAGTCTATATTTTTACCAGCAGAATGATTTCAGCTGGCTCGCCTTCGTGTTCCTTTTATTGATTTTCGACATTTCCATGCTTGGATACCTCGTCAATGAGAGAGTCGGGGCGGTTGTCTATAACCTTTCCCATAGTTATGTTCTTCCGTTATTACTTATCGTAGCTGCTATCGCTGCCTCCCTGGATGGGCTCCTGATGATCAGCTTGATCTGGATGGCGCATAACGGGATGGACAGGATGTTCGGGTATGGGTTGAAATATCCGACCGGTTTCAAGGACACTCATCTTCAAAGAATCTAGGGGGGTAAATCAATGGTCGATGCTTTTCTCGTAGGATGTACGGAGAAGTTCTATGAAATTTTCGGTGAGAATATAACAGGTGTGTATCTACATGGTTCGCTTGTCTTAGGTGGATTTGTGCCTTCGAAAAGTGATGTCGATTTGATTGTCGTGACGGAAAAACCGATGTCCCGTATGGATGCCGTTCAGCTGACAGATTTTCTTCTAGAACAGTCGAGCTCTCCTTATCCGATCGAAATCTCTGTATTGAACCGCCGTCAGCTTGACGAATGGCAGCACCCGTGTCCGTTTGATTACCACTACAGCGAGGCCTGGAGGAATCGTTTTCTCTCAAGCGGATCAACCTATGGCGAAGAAAGGGAAGATCCAGACTTGGCTGCTCATCTGACCATCATCCATCACAGCGGGTGTGTGCTGTTCGGAAAGCCGGTCGATGAAGTATTCCCTCCTGTTCCGAAGCAGGACTATTTGGATTCGATTCTGAGCGACTATGAGGATTGTCTGGAAAATGTCGAGGTGGAACCGGTTTATAGTGTGTTGAACATCCTCCGGGTCTATTATTATTTGGAGGACGAACGCATCTACTCGAAGGATGAGGCCGGCCAGTGGGCCTTGAGTTCTCCTTTTTCAAAAACCGTGGTGAAAGTATTGAAGCGGAGGCGGGGGGATGATGTTTCGATCTCAGATGAAGAACTCTCATCTTTCAAACGGCATTATCAAGAGCAAATAGAGGCCTCCCTTCAGGAGAAGAATGTGAGGGTGAAAGGCTCTGTCAATGTTGGTGATTGATCGTTGCTTGAAGAGGATCCACGTTGAGCAGGGGGAGGACTGGGAGCGCAAACGCTATCCTTAAAATCAATAGCTAACCGGAAAAACACCGTATACGTAAGCTTACACGAATCCTTCCGTACACAGGAAAGGTATCTTCCTGTCATCGATCAAAAACGGACTATCATCCTCCCTCTAATTCATGTATAGTAGGTAAGGCATATCTTAGGCTTTTTAAGCAGAAGATCAATTATTATTAGAGGTGAAACAGATGGACTACAATCAAATTACACAAAAAATTGAAGATATTGGCGGGAACTATATCACCATATCTTACTTGCAGGCGACCGAGGAAGATGACTCGCTATATGACGTTTTCGTTAATGTATGGCCCAATAAAAGTATGAAGAGAAACTTTGAAACGATCGTCGTTAAAACGGATATTCCAATGGAAAAAGCTGAAAACATTTCTAAACGCCTGCACACATCATTGGGTCGTGTATATGGAGATGTGCATTACACAGGACTCGAAGCTTAATATCTTAGGAAAAAAGCATGGATGCGATCCATGCTTTTATTTTTTACTTCAGGCCATCTACCGGCGCCAAATAAAAAAGAGAGAAAAGCGTCGATGGCTTTTCTCTCTCTAAAATTAAGAAATGGAGAAACTTTTTTCTTCCTGTACGCCTGCGTTTTCCGTGAATTCATCAAGCAGGGCACGCACTTCATCGGTCGATTCCGTGTTCATCAGCTGGTTTCTGAGCTCTCCGGCTCCACGGAAACCGCGCACGTAAATCTTGAAGAAGCGGCGTAGCGGTTTAAAGAGACGCGGCTCAAGTTCTGCTGAGTACTTATCATGCAGGTCGAGCTGCAGACGCAGAAGATCGAGCAGTTCTTCACTACTATGCTCTTTCTTCTCTGTTTCGAAGCAGAACGGGTTGTGGAAGACTCCGCGTCCAATCATGACTCCGTCGACGCCGTATTTCTCTACGAGTTCAAGACCTTTCTGGCGGTCAGGGATGTCTCCGTTGATCGTCAGAAGTGTGTCTGGAGCTATTTCGTCACGCATTTTCTTGATTTCCGGAATCAGCTCCCAGTGTGCGTCGACATTACTCATTTCTTTTTTCGTACGAAGGTGGATGGAAAGGTTGACGATGTCCTGTTCCAACAGGTGCTTGAGCCATGTGCGCCATTCGTCCACTTCGGTATAACCGAGACGGGTTTTCACACTGACAGGAAGTCCGCCGGCTTTCGAAGCCTGAATGATCTCTGCGGCGACATCCGGACGGCGGATCAGTCCGCAGCCTTTCCCTTTTGTCGCGACGTTCGGAGCCGGGCAGCCCATGTTGATATCGATTCCTTTGTAGCCCATTTCGGCCATCCCGATACTCATCTGACGGAAGTATTCAGGTTTGTCACCCCAAATGTGGGCGACGATCGGCTGTTCATCTTCAGTGAACGTCAGACGTCCGCGTACGCTGTCTTTTCCTTTCGGATGGCAGTAGCTTTCCGTATTCGTGAACTCTGTGAAAAACACGTCAGGTCTCGCCGCTTCACTCACGACATGACGGAACACGACATCCGTCACGGCTTCCATCGGTGCCAAGACAAAAAACGGTTTCGGCAACTCATGCCAGAAATTCTCTTTCATATATATCTGAACCCTTTCTTTATTGAAAATAATCGTAGTATTTTTTGTAAATGTGTTGTTTCTATTATATCCATTACCATTTAGGCAGGATTTGAACCATTATATACTTTAATGGTATCGCGTGAAAAGTGCAAGGGGGAGAGTTGGATTGTATCTTTACAGGTGTTTATTGAAGCCTATCATATTTCTCCTCTAATCGGTAGAAAGGGTTTGTCAGTGGCCTCTCCAGGTAATAGAATCCTAAAGAGTAGTATGGAGGGCTATTATGAATGATACGCTGATGTCAGTCATCATTATTCTATTGGTTTCAGCGGGTTGGGGAGCCATTATCCTTAGAGACTTTGATATCGCAAAAGGAATAACCAAGGGAAACGGAATTCACCTCGTGGCTGCGGCAGGATTCGCTTTTTTACTTATTTGGATAGCGACAAGCTTATAATCATAGAAAAAGCCAGTACTCCCGAAGAAGGAGACTGGCTTATTTTTATATTTCGTCAAGCACATCATTCAACTGCACACGCTGCTTTTCCATCTCTTGTAGCACAAAAGTGATATTCCGCTCATGAAGCTGCAAAATCAGCTGACCATACGTCTCCCCAGGAACTGCCCATCGGCCATTCAAGCGGGTCCACGTCGGTGCAATGCCTCGCGTGACGAGGTCGAAGCGCGGATCGACTTTTTCCAAACCGGCAGGAATCGGTTCTGTCGAAGCATAGGCGTAAAGGTGCTGGATGTGGGCGTGGACGCCTTCTTCTGGTGTTTCGAAAGAGGCTCCTTGTGTGCCGCCACCTGTCGCGCCGATACCTGCGAAGTTGTTCTGCTCTGGTCTCACATCTCCTGTGAAACGGAAGAAGTTCGTTTCGTTAAGCGCTTGGGCGTAAGCGACGTCTCCTCGGATGCCGTAAAATTCTCCGTATTTCAAATAGAAGTGTCCGAGTTTCGGAGCGGCCGGGTTTACAGTCTTCGCATAATCATCGAGTTGGCAGGCGGTCAAATACATGTCGCCGAAAATCTTGTAACCGCCGTCATCGACGGGTGGTTCCGGTTCCGTTGGCGGGGTCGAGCCGTCCGTGACAATGAAGGCATCTGTAATGCCGATCGATTGGAGACGCTCGACTTGCGCTTCGGCATTTTCTCTCATGGAATAGGCACCGGCCTGCACCCGGAAGTAGGTGACACCGTTGATTTCCACTTGGACAATCACGCTTTCAATGCCGTTTTGAGCGAGAAACGCGACTCGTTCTTCCGCATTCTCACGGTTGCGGAAAGAACCTGCGATGACGCGGAACAATCCATCCCCTGGTTCTGGTTCTGGCGGGGCAGGGGTATCTCCATCACGCACGATGAAAGCTTCTGTAATGCCGATGGCTTTAAGACGTGCGACCTGTGCTTCGGCGTTTTCCCTCTCGGCGTATGCGCCGGTTTGCACGCGGAAATAGGTTACGCCGTTGATTTCGGTCGGCACGATGAAGCTGTCGATGCCATTTTGGGCGAGGAAGGCGACACGTTGATCGGCATTCACTCGATTTTGGAACGACCCGGCGATGACACGGAACAAGCCGTCTCCAGGTTCCCCGGGTTCCGGAGGCTGAGGTGGGGCAGGTGCATCTTCTCCGCGGATGATGAAAGCATCCGTAATTCCGATGCGCTTGAGACGCTCCACCTGTTCTTTTGCATTTTCCTCATTAGAAAAAGCGCCTGTTTGCACACGGTAATACGTCGTTCCTGAAATCGTAGTCGGTACAACAAAGCCAGGAAATCCTTGGGCGGCGAGTGCTTCGACGCGTTGTTCAGCATTTTCGCGGTTTCGGAACGATCCGGCGATGACCCGGTACAAGGTGCCATCCCCTGGTGGGGAAGGTGGTGATGGGGTTCTTGGCAGATCGAGTGCATCGGCCACCCCTTCAGCGATCCCGCGGCTGACATCATTAATGAAGGCGGAATTCCTCAAAAGCGCAAGGTCGCCGGGGTTGTCGACGAACAGGACTTCGATGAGCAGGGAGCTCATGTTCGTTTCTCTTGTCACGAATAAATTAGCCCGTTTTTTCCCACGGTCGCGTACATTGTACTTTCGGATCGCGCGGTAGGTGGTGTCATGGATGATATTTTGATAGGTTCGTGTATTCGGAGCCAAAGGCCCGTTATAGATATAGCTTTCAAAGCCGCTTCCTCCTGCTGCATTGTTGTGGATCGATAAGAAGAAGTCAGCATTCACACGATTGGCGAGGTTTGTGCGGTCCCTGAGGGATACGGTAACATCTGTCGTTCGGGTCATTAGAACCCTTACTTCATAATTCAATGAAAGGATACGTTGGACATTCATGGCAATAGACAAATTGAAGGTCTTCTCCTGGAATCCTTGAAAAACGGCACCAGGATCCGACCCTCCGTGACCAGCATCGATAACGATGGTTTTCATACTAGTCAATCTCCTTTCTGACTTCCTCCTATTATATGAAAATATCGGACAAAGAGTATAGTCTCATATAATGTAAACATCACAATTCTGTTAATCTTGATAAAAAAATTACACCCGCTCTTACTTTTCCTCCCCTTTCTTTATACCTATCATTTATAATTCCAAGAAAAAATCATGTATAATGGAGGCAGATAAAGAAAAGCAGGAGGGGGACATATGGATCCACTCGATATCTTAGGCAATTTACATAAAATCAGACCAGTCTTCCAGCCGATTGTCAGTGCCATTAATCAGGGCGTCATCGGCCATGAAGTCCTGGCGCGTTATGAAGAAAATGGGAAATGGCATAGTTTAGGTCCGTTTTTCCTGGACCCTGACGTCCCGGAAGAATTTAAAGTCGAAGTCGATCAGCATGTGCTGAAGCTTGCGGTCGATCAGTTTTTAGAAAAAGGGACCGATGGGATGTTGTTCATCAACCGTAATGCAAAGCAGCTGATGATCAATGACGGAGATGACCTCTTGCAATCACTGCTTGAATATGAACAAAAGGGGTTAGAGTTGAACCGGATCGTCATTGAAGTCACCGAGCATGATTTCGATGAAGAGTTCGAGACGTTGAACCATCTGCTTCTCTATTACAAAACGTACGGCATCCAGATTGCGGTCGACCATGTCGGAGCGAAAAGCTCGAACATCGACCGGATCCGGCAGCTGGAACCGCATATCCTGAAAATCGATTCGAGGATCATCCGCCAGCAGAATGGAGATACGTTCCATGACATCATGTTCTCACTGTCGATGCTCGCACACAGGATCGGGGCGGCCCTTCTTTTTGAAAACATAGAAGATGACTACCAGCTCTATTTTGCATGGAAACATGGCAGCCGCTATTACCAAGGGTTCTATCTCGGGTACCCTGCCTTCCAACCGGTCACCCGGGAATCGCTCGCCTTGAATATCGGGGAGAAGATGGCTGGTTATGTCCAGCGTGAAAAAAGCTTACTGCAGCAGCGCCATGATTTCATCAAAGCGTGGGAAAAGAAAGTGAAGAACCTTCTGCCGAGGTGGGAAGGTCCGAAGAAAGCGGACACCTTCATAGAAGGGGTCACACAGCAATTTGATGAAGAGAGCTTCCGGATGTTCGTCTGCCACATGGATGGCCAGCAGGTGTCCTCGAACTTCAGGAAAAAGACCGATGTATGGGAACTCGAGCCCCACAAGCGTGGAGCGAACTGGGCGTTCCGTCCGTATTTCCTCGAAAACGTCATGCAGATGAAAGCCCTCAATACCGGGCTGCTTTCCGGTCTTTATTCCGATATCGAAACAAAGGAAATGGTCCGGACGTTCAGCTTTCCGCTGACGGATCAGCATTTCCTTTTCATTGATTTGAGGTATGCGTATATCTATGAACACGAATGTCTGCTTGCGTAGAGAGAAATGTCACACGTGATGCTGAGAGAGGGGGGGAACAAGTTGAACCTTACGATACATGAAATGACGGAAGCCTTCGCGTCCGAATCTCTTAGGTGGAGGTATGAACCGCCTTACGATTTTTACAACGTGGAACTTTCCGAAGAAGCGCTTGCCGAGCGGTTGGACGGAACTTACCGTTCAGTTTTGGATGACAAGGGAACGCTCATCGGCTTCTTCTGCACGGGAGAGAGTGCGAAAGTCCCGGCCGGGGAAAAGGACGGCGTCTATGAAGAACCCGCTGTCGATATGGGTCTCGGCCTGCAACCGGAACTTACAGGAAAGGGGCACGGGAAGCTTTTTGGAAAAGCGGTCCTTGCCTCTATACAGCAGGATCACGAAGGGATGCCCGTCCGTCTGTCAGTGGCGACCTTCAACGAGCGAGCCATCCGTCTGTATGAGAACATGGGCTTCGTTGAACAGGATTCATTCCAGACGGAAGCCTGCAAATTTATTACGATGGTCAAAAAATAAGCGAAAGTCCGGGACATTGGTTCCGGACTTTTTTATCCTGCTTCACTCTAATTGTCTAAACCGTTAAAATTGCCAGACATCTTTCCTGTGGGTATAATGATGAATATACAGGGATAGGTATTATGGATTATTACAGGGGAGAGGGTTGTTACAATGGTACATAGTTTAGAGAAAAAGAATGTGAAGAAAGATCTAATGTTTGAAGCCGCGGAAAAGAATCTGGCCATCATCCAATTCGGGACCGACCGGAGAGTTTCCTACGTGAATGAAATCTTTTCATCGACGATGCAGTTCCGGTCAACCGAAGACATGATGGGCTTGCATCATAAGAACTTTTGTTTTGATGACTTTGCTAAGAGTAGAGAATACGATACGTTCTGGAACGATCTGCTGAGCGGGCGCAGTTTTCAGGATAAAATCGAACGTAAAGATGCGAAAGGCCGTCGTGTCTGGTTGGAAGCGACCTACATGCCCGTGTACGAAGAAGCAGAAATCGTCGGCGTCATGAAGATTGCGACAGATATTACGAAGCGTCAAAGTGAAATCACCGAAGTGGTGGAAAGTTTGAAAGAGATGTCTGTCACACTGAATACAAGGGCCGAAGAAGGGGTTCGCCAACACGAAGAACTGAACGATAAAATCAATGAAATTGCGGTGAAATCGAAAGGGAACACGGATATCCTCATCGACTTGCGCGCCCAGGCGGAAGACATCCAGGGAGTCGTGAAGACGATCAGGGACATCGCCGCCCAGACGAACCTTTTATCCTTGAATGCAGCGATTGAAGCGGCTCGTGCCGGCGAGCATGGTCGCGGATTTGATGTCGTTGCAAAAGAAGTGCGGAAGCTTTCGACGAAGGTGGAAGAGTCGATCGGAGAGGTGCGCGAAAATATCGATAACATAACGAAAGAGATTTCCAATATCACATCAGGAACAGAGCAGATCAGAAAAGATGTGGAAGGCAGCCAGACACAGATCAACGGAGCCTCTGCAGGATATAAGGAAATCGTAGGGGCTGCCGAAGCACTGAAGAAAGAAGCAGAAGCCTTATCCGGAATCATTTGAACATTGAAACGTTTCAGATGTAGGAGGAGGGGTATCTTTATCTTAGAGTAAATAGACCTAGGTCTTAATGACTTCAAAGACACTGTTTATTCGAACCCCTTTGGAAAGGTCGTCTTCGTATGAAAATGAATTATTTGAGATGGATGCTCATTATCTATATCGTGCTCGGGACTGTCATGGGCATCAGTTTTTCACTGGTCCTCGATCAGTTCATCCCGATTCCGGAGCAACTGTTCCTGTTCTTCATGATCGCTTCGGTCTTTGCTGGGGCACTGTTAGGGTCAGTCAACTATTTGATCTATTATTACTTTACAAAACGTTTCATCCGACATGTGAATCTGGTCCTGAACGCGGTTCGAAATGGGGATTTGTCTGCAAGGACCACCTTTCGGTCCGGGGGCATGATTGGTGAATTGAATAAAAACATTAATAAAACGCTGGTCAACCTGGAGCGTTCCCAAAAGAATATCCTCCATGATGATCTGACAGGGATACCGAACAGACAGGCGTTGCAGCAGCGTTTCCTCGAAGGGGAGGAGAGCGGAGTCCATGTTCTCTTGTTTATAGACGTGAATGAATTCAAAAGGATTAATGATACATACGGCCACGTGATGGGAGATGAAATGCTCCAATCCATCGCTGCCCTCCTTCATGAAGCGGTGAAAGGGAGCGGCCACGTGTACAGGCTGAGTGGCGATGAATTCGTCATCCTTCAAAAAATACAGGACGGTGAAAGTGCGGATGAACTGTGTGCCCGCATCCATCATGCTTTTCTTGAACCGTTTCATCAAGGGGGACACCGGATTCCTGTCAGCATCAGCATCGGCGTATGTGAATTCGTGTTCGGGCAAAAAGATTTCGTCAGCATTTTGGATGAGGCGGATCAGGAGATGTATATAGCGAAAAATAGCCGGAAAGTCCGGCTACAATCGTAAAAGATAAAGGAAGAGCGCCTGGATCTAATCCAGGCGCCTTTCCAGGTTGTTGCAACATTTTATTTTACGATGAACGCCAAATCTCCGACGCCCATTTCAGCGTTGATGTGAATGCGTGGACCTCTAGAATCATACGCTTCGTTCACCCATGAGTCTCCGGATTGCATGAGACCATCCGTCTCGATATCTCCAATCCCTTTTTCAGCTGTAATTTTGACACCTGTGTCTTTCGGCAGATAAACGGTACTTTCCCCAACGCCAGTTTCGATTGTGGCATCAAAGCTTTCCTCATAATCGCCGGAAAGATCGACGGTCAACTCTCCTACGCCAGCCTCGATGGAGAGGTTCTGCAACCAGGCTTCTTTTAGATCCAGTTTCGATTCTGCGGCCCCCGTCCGGATGGCTAGATCGACCGGAATCTGATTGCTCAAAAGAACGTCCCACTCACTCTTTTGATTGTTGATGAATTTCTTTTTACCTTCCGTTTGGGAGAGTGTGATCGTGCCATCCTGATAGGAAAGTTCAGGAGTCAGAAAGTTTTCAGGGTAAAGGAACGAACCTTCCAGCCAGTCTTCCGATCCTGTATCTAACGTAAGCTCACCGACCCCCATCTCGATCTCCATCTTCAGTTGATCGGCATCATCTCGTTCAACCCGTTGAGTCTCCTCCACCTGTTCACCCGCCTGAACGAATGAACACCCGGCCAGTGTCATGAAAGTACTTGCACCCAAAAGAGTTTTGATTAATTTCTTCATCCTCATCGCTCCTTTTTTGCATCTGAAAATAGTATAGCGTGCTTCATCCAAAAGGCTAACTGGCTGCGGGTGTATCTTTCATAGGTCCTGAGATGTATTTTCTTCCATGGAAAAGGGGCGTTCTACTCGGTGGAATAGGGAATAGATTGAAAAAGAAGGAGGAGATGTCATGAAAGTCGTTGCCTTAAAAGATGTCATCGGGACGGGTCAGGATGTCGATGGAGGAACGTGGAACAGCCGGCGTCTCATCGTCAAGAAAGACGGGATGGGTTATTCCGTCCATGACACGATCATCCGCGCAGGTACGGAGACCCACATATGGTACAAGCACCACCTGGAATCGGTCTATTGCATCGAAGGAGAGGGTGAAGTCGTCACGCTGAAAGATCAAAAGACCTGGCCAATCGAGCAGGGTGTCCTCTATGCCCTCGATGAACATGATGAGCATGTGTTACGGGCAAAAACGGATATGAGAATGATCTGCGTTTTCAACCCACCCATCAGCGGGGATGAAGTCCATGATGCAGAAGGTGTGTATCCGGTCGATGAATCTTAACCTTTCCTAGTCCAGGAAGGGTTATTTTTTTCCATAAAAACGGAAATTTTTGTTACAATAAGACCCGTGGCATGTGGAAAGGAGGGTCTTTGTGTTGAAAGTGTGGGACAGAGTTGGAGGCATTTTCCTGATCGCTGGATTATTCGCTCTCATCCTTCCGTTGTTTACAGATTTTCCTTTCCGATGGGAGTTGTTATGGATTTGCTCGGTGCCATCCACAGTAGTGATGCGGGTGAAAGACATTCAGGAAGGGAAGAGAGTAGAACCGATCCTTGTCATTACTTTTTGTGTACTTATTTTTGGGTTTGCGCTGTACAGTTTGTTCTACAGTCCTTTATAAAAAATGATAGAACTCTTTGACCGCATACATATTTTTATAGGACCGTAGTCGTTTGGAGAGGGGGGATGATGTTGAAGAAGACTTGGAGATGGATCGGACATATTCTGTTCGGGGCTGCCGTTCTCATTTTTCTTGTGATGCTGCTCACCGACCTTCCATTCCGCACAGAATGGGCCTGGATGTTCCTTGCGCCATCCGTCGCCATTACGAGAGTGCGGGATATGCGTGAAACAGAAAAGACAGTAGAGCCGCTGATCACCATCGGTCTTTGTGTCCTCATTTTTAGTCTATCATTATTTGGTTTATTATTTATCTGATTACATATCGCGAGGGATTTTATATGGAAGAAGCTTTAAAACAAGAAAGTGTCGACCAGAAAAAGGTTAGAAACAAAGCCCGGAGCTCAATGTGGTACCTTTTCTTATTGATGGTTTTGTGTATTGGCTTCGGGCAGATTTTTTTCAATATGATTCAGGGTCTCTTTTATTTGGGGGCTGTCATCTTTTATGGATCTTTCCTTTACGAAACGTACATGAGCAGGAAAACGAACGAAGAGTTGTGGCAGATCTGGGATGAACGGTGGAGGGACCGGCGGTTTCTTTTCCAATTCCGTTCTTCCCTGTCCAAAAGTATAGAAGTGCTGTTCCCTGCCATTCTCGGAGCAAACGCGTCGTGGTTGATGTTTGGCCTCTTCCTGGTTATTGGGCTCGCGACCGGCTTTAGACAAGGCATACAGAAATGGAAAGCCAAAGAGCATTACTACCAGGAATACTTGGAAGATAGGGGCATGGCCGCATGAAAGCATTCAGGATATTTATCGCCCTTTGTGGAGTGATGACCATCATCCTGGTTACGGTCAGTTTTTTTCATGAACGTATTAATCTTTCGCCACTAACCAATGCTCTAATCATCGGGGTGCTCTTTATATTACTTGGAGTAGAAAATTGGATCGATGATCAAAAGAAATACGCTGCTTTTTACATACTCATGGCCTTCATTCCAATCCTATCACTCTTGATATAAAAAAAGAGCCAGAATCTGGCTCTACCTTTGATGGTACGTTAAATCGATCATTACAGTCGTACATAATAACAGAATCGCTTGATCCTCCGTCCATTCGCGGCTTCTCACATGGTAGATATCGCCCGAGAGCCACGCTTCTTTTGTGGTCGGGGCCGGGATGGATCGTTTTTGGATGGTAGCGATTTGCGTATCTCCTGCTTTCACTTCAAAATCAGATGCCATATTCTTTCCATTCACTTCAAAAAGCGTTTCCCCAGCAGATTCAGCAATGATTTTCTGCGAAATGCTTCCTTTGAAACGGAGATCGAACGTAGCATCTGCTATTTGGATAGAGACATCGCTCGTTAGTCCCTTTTTGCGGTAAATATGTGCGATGACCTCCTGATTCGTCGATAAAAGTTTGATATGTAAGCTGGTCATTTGTTTTAAATTGAAAAATTGGAGAGCATGGTTCAGCCAGTTTCCGGAGCTTGAAGAGTCCTCTTCAAACGTGGCTACTCTTTGATTCTCGTTATCTGATATGCTGTATTGTTTGCTTTGATGAGTCATGATGGTTTCGGTCTGTAGAGTGTAGTAGGTAGAATGATGTAACATAATCGTCTCGCTTTCTATAAGAGGTATGACTAAACAGTACGGATGAGTGTGTGTGAAGGTTTCATCCATTTGAAAAAGTGAGTCGCGTACTGGAAGCCTGAGTCGCGCACTGGAAGTCTGAATCGCGCACTGGAAGTCTGAGTCGCGCGCAGGGAGCCCGAATCGCGCCAAAGGAGGCTCGAATCGCGCCAAAGGGGGCCCGAATCGCGCCAAAGGGAGCCGAATCGCGCCAAAGGGGCCCAAGTCGCGCCAAAGAGGCGCACAAAAAATTACGAACCGCAAGAAAAGAATAAAAGTTAGGAAGATACATATGAAAGGAAAAACATTCATCATCTCTCTGCTGATCATCGCCATCAGTTGGGGAGGCAACTTATGGTTCTATCAATCCAAGCAGTTGGAAGAACCGATATTTCTAGAACATTTTTATGATGGAGCTGGTATGTTCGAGCTTTATTACTTAACGAATCGAGATGACCCGTCACATATCGTCCGTGTAGAGTTTAGTGACGGAACAACGTTACATGCGGAAGCGGATCAGTATGCTTTTCGGAATGAGAACCCTGCCTACGGGCCGGATGTCCGCAGCAAATCCACGCATTATCTGCTGAAAGCGACTAGGTTTGATGAGCAGAGAATGAGAGAATTGAGAGTCGATCATGAGGGGAAAGCTACGATTCATTTTAATGGTGGCGATACAATTGTAGCGGATATTGGCAAGGTGACATCCAGTGAAATACAGGATAGAAATAGCATCTTCCGTTCTCAGGGACGCTCAAGTAGCAGTAACGGACGCTCTTTTCAATCCTATACAGTAATGGAAGATTTGAAAATAGAATCGATATCGTCCCCTTTCCCTGAAGTGGCTGAAGATGTAAGGATGAAATTGTACGCGCCATCGATCGATTCTACCGGTACACCTGACGGGGGAGGGCCTCGCACGTACTCAGAAGAACTGGATCAGGATTGGAGCGAAGTGGCAGGAGCTCTTTTGGAGAACATTGATTTTCCTATAGAGATGAAGCGCGGAGATCGCATCAGGCTGACGATGCAAGAAGAGCCGGACACGATTCGCTCTTATTCCTATGAGATGACATTAAAGGTAACGTTAGAAAACGGCAAGTCGTTCACGCAGCCTTTCCTCGTCTCCAATGATCCGCAGTTTACACCAGAACAGATGGAACTCCTGATCGAAAGGAGGGAAAGAGAGTGAATCCTTTTTATCGCATCTTCGGAGGTTTATTACTTGTCTTAATCGACATCCATCTCGGCCAAATTGAAATCTTGGCTGACTTTATCGGTTATCTCATGGTATTAAGTAGCTTGAATGGAATGGATGGCAACTTGAAAGGAATGAAAGGTGCGAGAACCACAGCCCTGATCATCAGCATGCTTGCCATTCCGCTTGCTTTCATTGGTCAGCCTACAGGGACAACGATGGGGGTCAGCATTAGTACCGATCTTGTGACGATTTACCATCAGTTCACGACTATCGTTCATCTGATCCTGGCCTACTTCCTTTTTTATGTTTTCATGGATTGGTCGAGAAAAGAAGGCAAGGAAGAGCTGAGAAAGAGAACCCACAAACTATTCCAATTTTATCTAGGGGCGCATATCCTCTATTTTGTACTCATCCCCTTTTCGATCAATATTCCTGAGAACGTGACGATTCCTTTGTTTATCTTAGGGCTGGGAGCGTTGCTCATCATGGAGATCGCTTTTCTGGTTTTGATAAGAACGTACCATAAAGAACATCAGAATATCGTCCCTATTTAAAAAAAGTCGCCTCGTCATGAGGCGCCTTTTTTAGGCGGGCTGTTTTTCCAATTCCGGATCGGCTTCCGCTGCATCAATGAACAAAAAGATCGCTGTTAAAATGTGCATGACCATGCCGACGAAAGGAACCCAGCCAACGCAGGAGGTGACGATTCCGAGGATGCTTCCTCTCGTTTCCCGTCCTTTTTGCTGGGAAAGCACAAGGGTGATGATATGAAGAATGAGCATGACGGCCAGGGGCGTCCACAATAGTGTGATGACAAAAGATCCTCCAATCAAAGGGATGCCTAAGAAGGCTTCCAAAGAGGCGGTGACCCACATGAGAACACGTGCTGCTGACATACAAACACCTCCCGATTATCCTTTTTCAATGTATTCAAAGAACCAAGGATTAGAACTCGGGACTATAGAAACAGGACAAACGTTCCCTTTTGAATCATTTTCTGAATATTTATTCACATTCAGGAAATCTATGGTATATTGTTTGTGAAAGCGTTTGCACTAATGATCGCGTATCGCTCTCAGAAACTCATATAAGGAGGATGAATGATTTGAGGATGAAAAGACAATGGTGGAAAGTTGTCATCAGTGTTGTGCTCGTATTTTTGCTTGCGGTTCCGACTTCTTTTTCGTCGGTCACTTCAACGAAAATTTTTGCGGAAACTTATGAAACCGTTACCATTCACTACAAACGATTAGATGGAAATTATGAAGGGTGGGGGCTGCACCTATGGAATCAGGACGCTTCCAATCCTGCGATTGAACAAGGGACGGATTGGTCGGACCCTGTGGAGTTTACGAATGAAACCGACTACGGAGTATCCGTGGAGATTCCGGTCATCGATATTCAGAACGGATTGAACTTCATCGTACATAAGGGGGACATGAAAGATACTCCGAACGACAGAAGTTTTCCAACGAGCGGTGAAACGGAGTTCTGGCTGGTCCAAGGCAAGGAGGACGTTTATTTGGAAGAACCTGTGCTGACCACTTACGTCGAGTCTGCGAAAATCAAGGACGATACGCTCATTTCAGCAAAAATGAGTCAGGTGATCGAAAGTGCAGATCGTTCTGACTTTGTTCTGAAAGGCGCAGATGGAGAAGAGGTCATGATTGAGTCTGCAGACGTAGATGGACAAGATGTACAGCTGCAAACAGCGGAAGCCCTTGATCTTACTCAAACGTACACCATCCAGTATGGAGAAGAAGTAACCAATGTCATTGTCGACTGGAAGCTGATGGATGAAAAGTTTGCGTATGACGGGGATGACCTCGGTGCGACGTTACATGACGACGGTACCGCTGAGCTGAAGCTTTGGTCACCAATCGCGACGAATGTCTCTGTCGTTCTTTACGATAAAGACGACCAGTATGAAGTCGTGAATCAGGACATCCCGATGGAAAAAGGGGACGATGGCGTCTGGTCTGTGACGCTCGATAAATCCAATACGGGAATCAAAGACCTCAATAGCTACTATTATCAATACAAGATCGAAGCTTATGGCGAAGAGAAGCTTGCTCTCGACCCATATGCGAAATCGATGGCGGCTTCGAACAATGAGGACAACGATGATGTCGGAAAAGCGGCGATCGTCGAACCTTCTGACATCGGTCCGAAACTTGATTTTGCCAAAATCAAAGGCTATGAAAAACGTGAAGATGCGATCATCTGGGAAGCACACGTCCGTGACTTCACATCTGACCCGAGCATCGAAGGAGAACTCGATTCCCAGTTCGGAACGTTCAATGCTTTTGTAGAAAAATTGGATTATGTAAAAGAGCTCGGTGTCACCCACATACAGCTGCTTCCTGTCATGAAGTATTATTTCGGAGATGAGTTCGACAGTAGCACGCGTGAACGGGAGTATTCTGCTTCAGGGAACAATTACAACTGGGGCTATGACCCTCACAGCTACTTCGCTCTTTCCGGCATGTATTCGGAGCGTCCGGAAGACCCGGAAGAAAGAATCGAAGAGTTCAAGAATCTGATTGATGAAATCCACAAACGCAAGATGGGTGTCATTTTGGATGTCGTATACAACCACACGGCAAAAGTAAGCATCCTGGAAGACCTTGTCCCGAACTACTATCATTTCATGGATGAGGAAGGGAATGCCAAAGTCGGTTACGGCGGAGGAAAAGTGGGAACGACGCACGAAATGTCCCGCAAGCTTATGGTCGACTCCATCGAATATTGGGTCGATGAATTCAAAGTGGACGGGTTCCGCTTCGACCTGATGGGTGATTTGGATGCCGAAAGTGTCCAGGCGGCCTACGACGCAGCGGAAGCCTTGAATCCGAACATCCTGATGCTTGGAGAAGGCTGGAGAACGTATGCGGGAGATAACGATGGCGAAGGTGTTCAACCGGCCGACCAGGATTGGATGGATGAAACAGATGGAGTCGCTGTGTTCTCTGATGAAATCAGGAATGAACTGAAGTCCGGTTTCGGCAGTGAAGGCGAACCGCGTTTCATCACAGACGGCGCTCGTAACATCGATACCATTTTCAACAACATCAAAGGTCAGCCTGGAAATGTGACGGAAGATGACCCGGGCGATATCGTGCAGTACATCGCAGCTCATGACAACTTGACGCTTCATGATGTTATTGCACAGTCTATCAAGAAGGATCCTGCGAAGCATGAAGAAGAAATCCAGAAACGGATTCGTCTTGGTAATTCTATGATTCTGACAAGTCAGGGAATCTCTTTCCTTCATGCCGGTCAGGAATACGGCCGCACGAAGCAGTGGAAAGCCGATGGCGTTCCAGAAGATAAGTGGACCTACATGGAAGATGAAAACGGGAATCCGTTCGAGGATCCTTACTTCATCCATGATTCCTATGATTCTACCGATGTGATCAACCAATTTGACTGGCAGGCGGTATCACAGCCGAGCATCCAGCAGGAAACGATGGAATATACGAAAGGTTTGATCGAATTGAGACGCTGGACAGACGCTTTCCGCCTCGGTTCTGAGGAAGCCGTCGAACAAAACGTCACGCTATTGGATGCACCTGAAATCCAGGAGACGGATTTGATGCTCGCCTTTAAAGCCGTCGATCCTGGCAAGAAAGCAAAAGGAAGCTATTACGTATTCATCAACGCCGATGACGAAGAGCGTACGTTGACGCTTAGTGAGAACTTGAATAAAGGAAAAGTACTCGTCGACAATGACGAAGCTGGACGTAAAAAAGTGAAAGATCCGTCCGGTTTCGAGCTCAGCAAAGATGGCATTACCATCGATCCATTGACGACGGTTGTGATTCATACGAAATAAAAAGAAACCAGCTTCCTCTTGGGGAGCTGGTTTTTTGATATGGCAAAGTGACTTAACGGAGCGCTAAAGTGCCCTAACGCACGACCAAAGTGACTTAACGGGAAGTCAAAGTGCCCTAACGCACCACGAAAGCGACCTAACGCCACCTCAAAGTGACTGAACGATCAAGAAGCGGACTTCTCCTTGTACCGAGCCGTCTTCTTTTTCGATTCATTCACTATGATGACTGATAAAAGGACGAGCACGACGCCGGCATATTGGTAGACCGTCATCACTTCCGCATAAACGAAGTACCCGACAAGGGTCGCGACGACCGGTTCAATGGTGGCGACGATGGAAGCGCGGCTCGATTCCACATGCTGTAGCCCTTTCGTGTAAAGAAGAAAGGGCATAACCGTCGAGATGAGCCCAAGGCCGAGGATCAAAAGCCATACCCGCCCATCAGTCAGGACATCTGCATCGTTCCATAGACGGCTGAAAGGAACGACAGCGATCGTTGCAAAGACGAACGTGTAAAAGGTAACCGTCAAGGATGGATACTTCTTCAAAACGACCTTTCCGAAGATGCTGTAAAGCGCGTAAAACAAGCCGGAACCCAGTCCGAACAGGAAGCCGGCCAGCGACAAGGAAGCTTCCAATTCCGGAAGCAACCCGATGACGAATGTACAACCGATAAACGTGGTGACAAGAGCCATCAGTTTTCTTCCTGTCCACGTTTCTTTGAAGAACATCCTCGAAAAGATGGTCACGAAAACAGGCGCTGTATAGAGGAGCACGAAAGCGATCGACATCGAAGTGGCTTCGATCGCGCTGAACAGACACCAGTTGAACAGGGCGATGCTGATGACCCCTGTGCCGAAGAAGTAGCTTGTATCCGCGGGCTTTATTTTCAAAAGTGCTGTATTGGAAACGAGGATATAACTGAACAGCATCACCATCGCAGAGGTCACCCGGAGAGCGACGACCTGGATGGGGGAGAGGCCATATTCGTACAATTCGTTCACAAACAGGCCGATGATCCCCCATAGGGATGCGCCGAGAAATATGAGGATAAACGCGCGGTTTCTCGTCACCTGGATCCCTCCTTCTTCCATGAATGTCCGTCTATTATACAAAAATTTAGAAAGGTTTGAATATAGCTGTTGCAAAAAAATAGAAATTCTTGTTTGATAGAGGATAAGGATGAAATCGAAACACAAGGGGATGGAACAATGAATCCAGTTATGAGAGATATTAAAACACACATCGAAACCGAACGGCTGGTCCTGAAAATGCCGGAGCCAGGAGATGGAACAGCAGTCAATGCGGCGATCCAGAGATCTGTGAATGAACTGAAACCATGGCTCGGATTCGTCCAGGAGACACCGACCGTCGAAGATACGGAATCGAACGCAAGAGAAGCGCACGCGAAGTTCCTGCTCCGGCAGAACCTGAGGTATCTCGTTTTTCTAAAAGAGGATATGACCTTCGTCGGTTCGACAGGTTTTCATCGAATGGACTGGGATGTGCCGAAGTTTGAACTAGGCTACTGGATGGATACCGCTCATAGTGGAAAAGGATACATGCGGGAAGCGGTGGAAGCTTTGACGACCTATGCGTTGCATGACCTGGGGGGAGCGCGGGTGGAAATCCGCTGTGAATCGGAAAACAAAAGAAGCCGCGCCATCCCGGAATCTCTCGGCTTTGAACTGGAAGGAATCCTGCGCAACGACGATCTCTCTGTCGATGGGAAGAGTTTAACCGATACGTGTATCTATGCCAAAGTCCGTGAAAAAGGGGAGTGATCCCGTGTATGACATCACGATCATTGGTGCCGGCGTCAGCGGAGTATTCCTTGCTCACACGTTAGTCAAGGAACATCCGGATGTGAACATCCATGTGATCGATAAAGGAAAACCTCTGGTTGAACGGACGTGTGGATTGCAGCAGGATGGCTGTACCTGTGAAGGCCCGTGCGACCGCTACATAGGATTTGCCGGGTTGGGCAAATCGGAAGGGAAATTCAATTATACGAACGACTTCGGAGGACAACTGGGAAAGAAGATCGGGGAAGAGGCAACGCTCTCGCTCATGGAAGAAGTCGATGAGCTTTTATGTTCTTATGGTGGTGACCTTGTGGAAAAATATAGTACGAAAAATGAGAAACTCTCCAAAAAAGCCGCCCAGCACTCTTTACGGGTTTTCTCAACAGAAGTCCGCCACCTGGGAACGCAGCTCGCCCGAGGGGTTTTTCAAAGCATGTATGAGGTGATGGCTGAACGGATGACATTTACCTTCGAAGCGGATGTGACGGCGGTCACAAAAGAAAGCGGTCGATTTTCCATTGATACCAACCACGGGCGGTTCCAAAGCAGGAAAGTAGTGTTCGCAACAGGCATGAGCGGGGGAGAATGGCTGAAATCCATGACTCAGGATTTAGGGCTGAGAGCGGGCGAGACACGGTTGGATCTCGGGATTCGGGTGGAGATGCGCGGCAATCAGCTTGATGCCATCCTTCAGGAAACGTTTGAAACGAAACTGCATTACATAAACGAACGCTTTTCAGCGACCACTTACTGCATGAATCCACGCGGGAGAATCATACGCAAGTATCAGCATGGCCTGGTGATGGCAGATGGTCAGAATAAGAACGAGGAGGAACCGAGTCAGAATTTGAATTTCACTCTTTTCGTACCGCGGTATTTCAAAAATCAAGCCGAAGCTATGGCACAAGCTCATCGTGTCATTGGTGGTATCAATCAAGGGCAGGACAGGATTGTGGCTCAGAAGTTGGGAGATCTATTGGCAGGAAAAACGTCGATTCGTCTTGATTCAGAAGTGATCCATCCTTCGCTGGAAGCAGAAGCAGGAGATCTCCAAAATGAAGTTCCGCCTCTTTATTTAGAAGCGCTTCTTGAGTTTTTTGAGGCATTGGAAGGGCTGCTGGGAGAGAAAATCGATCGTGACACCATCCTATATGGAATGGACAGCAAATTCTATGAAGCGAAGATCTTTACAGATGAGCATTTTGAAACGGAGCTGCAAGGATTGTATTTGATCGGGGACTGCTCCGGGGAGACACACTCTTTGTCGCAGGCGGCAGCGAGTGGCATTTACTTAGCCCGCTGTATGGAAGCTTAGCCTTTTTACAAGGAGGCTAAGCTTTTTTCTACGGTTAGGATTGCTTCTTTCACTTGGGCTTGCGTTTGAATTCCCATCAGGTGAATCGATTCGCTGGGACGAGTGGCATAGTAGGAAATGGTCTCGATATCCTCCAGGGAATCTACATCCAGCTCTTTGAGCGTGAGAGGGAGCCGCATGGATTTGTAAAAGGGAATCAGCTGCTCGATTTGATCGGTTTTCCCTTCAAGAGCCAGCTGGACAAGGATGCCGTAGGCTACTTTTTCTCCATGTAAAAACTTATGTGTTCCGGGCACTTTCGTCAGGCCGTTGTGGATGGAGTGCGCGCCGGATATACGACCGTAACCATCTCCAAAACCCCCGACCATACCTCCAGCCATGATGATCGTTTCAGTGACTCGTGTAAATGAGGACGTGCATTGAGCGTTTTCATTGGCTACTACAGCGTCTTTTCCTTCCTGGAATAGAACGTCTCTGCACAATTTTGCAGCGTGGAGAGCCATTTCCAAGGGGAGAGGCTTTTCTTGTATATGGCTCGTCAGGACATCGGCCTCATACCATTTGGCGATCGTATCTCCAATCCCTGCACGGAGGTATTCTACTGGTGAGGTAGCGAGCATATCCGGATCGACGATGACCATGTATGTACTTCTTTTGTAAATGATATATTCAAGGAAATTCCCATCTTCATCGTAAAAAACGCTCAAAGGCGTCCATGCGGCACAGTTGGATACCAGGGTGGGGATCAGAATCACAGGCAGGTCCAGGTGAGCCCCGCATGCTTTCGCAAGGTCGAGGATTTTCCCTCCTCCGACACCGATCAGGACATCTGTGGTTGTGATTTTCTCCGCGATCCTTTTCACTTCTTTATGTGTGCATTCCCCTTCATAGAGGATGGTTTCGACAGCAAATGGAAATTCAGGGATGTAAGGTTTGGCCATGCTCCATGAATCGCTTCCATGGATGATGGTCCCATGCGTGAACGTTTCATCCTTCACGAGTTCAGGTACTTTTTGCAAAAGGCCGGGTTCGCAACGGTAATAAGTCGGCGCCCCTTGTACTTGGATCGTTTCCATTCAAAATTCCTCCCTCTAAGATATGACCATTATTATCCATACCTTAAAATGCCATGTCAACGGAGAAAAAATATAATTGAAAAAATTGAGAAAATTATTTACAAAACCTATCACTTGCGTTAAAGTGTTAAAACATAAACGAAATTCTTATCAAGAGTGATTGAGGGAAAAGGCCCGTAGAGATCACAGCAACCTTCCATTTGGAGTGGTGCTAATTCCTGCAGAATATTTTTATTCTGGGAGATAAGAGTTTAGCAGTCTTTCATGCGAAACTCTCTCCCTAAAGGGCGGGAGTTTTTTTGTAGGACTTGAATTTGTTAAATGAAGGGGGAAGCCGATGATTTCATTGGAACAACTGAGCAAAGTCTATCCATCCAAGGAGAAAACCGTAATCGGAGTCGATGACGTCTCCTTGGACATCAAGAAAGGTGAGATTTTCGGAGTCGTCGGGTACAGCGGAGCTGGTAAAAGTACGCTGCTGAGATGCATGAACATTCTGGAACGCCCGACAAAAGGGAAGGTCATGGTTGATGGAATCGATCTCATGACATTGAATCCTAAAGACCTGAGGAAGGCGAGGCAATCCATCGGGATGATCTTTCAGGGTTTCCACCTGGCGATGGCGAAAACCGTTTTGGAAAATGTCGCCTTCGCTTTAAAGGCTTCAGGCGTCAACCGCCAGGAAAGAAAAAGGAGGGCCCAGGAGCTCTTGGACCTTGTCGGTCTGTCAGATAAAGCTGATGCGTATCCCGCCCAGTTAAGTGGAGGTCAAAAACAGAGAGTGAGCATTGCGAGAGCGCTCGCCAATGACCCGAAGGTGCTTTTATGTGATGAAGCCACTTCTGCTCTGGACCCGAACACGACACAATCCATACTGAAGTTGTTAAGAAAGATCAACCGCAAACTCGGACTCACAATCGTTCTCATTACCCATGAAATGGAAGTCGTGAAAGAAATCTGCGATCGCTGTGCCGTGATGGAAGACGGAAAAATCGTAGAGCAGGGGTCTACGTACGAAATTTTTGCAGCACCTGAAAACGAACTGACGAAACGCTTCATTCAAACGGTGATCGACTTCCGGATCCCGGAAAAGATTCTCTCGGAAAGAAAGGGGACCATCGTACATATGACGTTCAAAGGGGACTCGGCGAACGAATCGATTGTGTCAGACCTCTTGCAAGGATTTAAAGTACGGGCCAATATTCTCCACGGGAAGATCGATTACATCCAGGACCAGGCGCTCGGTAACTTTGTCATGGAATTGACTGGAGAACAGAAAGTTGTTAAACAGGCGATCGATGATTTGAAAGGGAAACTTGGAGAAGTGGAGGTGCTGCAAGATGATCGAACAGCTGATCAATCTCTGGCCAGAGCTGAATAAATCATTCCTGGAAACACTGATCATGGTAGGTATCGGACTCCTCGTCGCTTTAATTGCAGGGCTTCCGCTTGGATTACTTCTGTTTGTGACAGACCGTGATTTATTTTTGGAGAATCGAACGATCAAAAGCATCGTCGGCGTCGTAGTGAACCTGATCCGTTCGGTTCCGTTCATCATTTTACTCGTCTTTCTTTTTCCTTTTACCAACTTCCTGATCGGAACAACGACAGGGCCGGTGGCGGCATCCGTAGCCCTTTCTGTAGCTGCGATCCCTTTTTACGCAAGGATTGTGGAATCATCGGCGCGTGATATTGACAAAGGGGTGATCGAAGCGGCCATCGCCTGCGGGGCTTCTCCTTGGTTGATCATCAAAGATATCATTTTCCCGGAAATCAAACCGGGGCTGATCAGCGGATTGACCATCACTGCCATCAGTTTGATCGGTTACTCGGCCATGGCAGGGGCCATCGGGGGCGGTGGAATTGGAGACCTGGCGATTAGGTATGGTTACTACCGTTACGATAATTTTGTCATGTTTACAACCGTCATCCTGCTTATTGTTCTTGTACAAATTGTTCAATACACAGGCGATTACATTGCCAAAACGGTAAAAAAGAATTGAAGAAAACTTAGGAGGTACCATCATGAAAAAACTCATTTTGTTAGGTGTTACATTATTATCCATTGCCTTTCTAGCAGCATGCGGGGAGGAAGAAGAAAGTGCGGACGCTTCTGGAAAAGACACGATCCGATTCGGCGCTACGGCTGGACCGTACAGCGACATGGTCACGAAAGCGATCGCTCCATTGTTGGAAGAAAAGGGATACGAGGTGACGAACAAAGAATTCACAGACTATGTTCAACCAAACAAAGCCCTTGCCAATGGAGATTTGGACGCCAACCTTTTTCAACATAAAATTTACTTAGAGTCGTTCGCCAAGGAAAACAACCTGGATCTATCCGAAGTCATCATCGTACCGACCGCACCAATGGGGATTTATTCCAATACATACGAGGATATCGAGAGTATTGAAGAAGGAAGCACGATGGGCGTACCGAACGATCCGACGAATCTTGCCCGTGCATTGATTGTGCTTGAAGATGAAGGCCTTGTTGAGGTTGATGACAGTGTCGATCCTTTACGTGCATCATTGAACGACATCACGAAGAATAAGAAAGACATCAAGTTTGTCGAAGTTGAAGCAGGGCAATTGCCTCGACTCGTTGATAGCGAAGATTTGTCCATGGTTCCAGGGAACTATGCTTTGGCAGCCGGAATGGACCTTCTGAATGCTCTAGCTTTGGAAGACATGCCTGATGATTACCGGAATCGCGTCGCAGTGAAGACGGAAGATTTGGACGCTCAATTTGTGAAAGATATTAAAGAAGTGGTGGAGTCAGAGGAGTTTGAAAAAATCATCGATGAAGAATTTAAAGGCTTCGGAAAACCACAGTGGATGAAAGAATAGAAAGGAAGGCTGACGTTCACTCGTCAGCCTCTTTTTTATATCGTTCCAGACAACCATCCGCTTTGTTTGGAACAGGTCAACATTACTTCAATCATCGGAGAGTACGTTCATAAAAAAAGAACCGCCTGGATCTTTATGATTCAGGCGATTCTCACTATGCTCATCATTAATTTCTTTGAATTTAATCCTGCCAGGTATTGTGCCTGATTTAAAAAGGATTGGTCGCCCATTGAAGCGACTGTTTGATGAAGATTCTAGGGTGTAATTTCAATTGAGAAACCATGTACTCAGCAAGGTCCTCGGGCTGCATGTACTTCTCTTTATCCTGACCTTCCATGTCTTCGCCTAAAGCGAGTTCTGTCGCGACAAGACTCGGGTTTAAGGTGAAGACGCGGATATTATCTCTTCTTACTTCCTGCATGAGCGCTTCCATCATGCCTTGAAGAGCGAACTTCGACCCACTGTAAGCCGTAGAACCGGCCGTCCCTTTAAGCCCGCTGCTTGAAGAAATATTGATGATATCCCCTTGGTTTTTCTCCTTCATCATTGGCAGGACCGCTCTCGTGACATGGTATGTACCATAAACGTTCACCTCAAACGTCCGTTTCCATTCTTCCGGCTCGAGATCAAGGAACTTCCCGTAAACACCGATCCCTGCATTGTTGATGAGAATGTCCGCTTCACCAATTTCTTCTTTTAACTGCTGTATGGCTTTTTCAACTTCTTCAAGGTCAGAAATGTCAGCGGATGCCACTGCTGCCTGTACACCATAGGAACGGGCTTCTTCTGCAACCTCCTCAAGACGGCTTTCGGTCCGGGCGATCAACCCGACATGAACGCCTTCTTTTGCCAACTGCAAAGCCGTAGCCTTTCCGATTCCGCGACCTGCACCGGTAACATAAGCGATTTTTCCTTTGATTTCTTGTGCCATGATACTCACTCCTTTACCTATTCTTTCTTCAAGTCTAAGAGTTTCCTTTTTTGAAAGCAAAAGATAGCATCTACCTTCAGGAGGAATCCTTTGATAGACTAGGATAGGGATGAGGGATTTTATGGAAACTTTTGAGCTTTTGAGACCACTCTTTCTATTATTAGTGACGGCCTCCGTACTGCTTACTCTATTTATCATGTTTCAAAAGGAAGAGAAGGTGAATGGATGGACACTCTTCTTCATTACATCGATGAGCTTAATTATGGGCAGCGTCTGCCTGTAAAGCAGCGGTTTTTTTCGTGGATGAGTTCGGAATGAGTGGCAATCCTGTTTCGTTCTATCTATACATCGCTTTATTCCCTGTAAGTCTATTGAATGTTTTGTTGTACACTTTTAAACCGAATCATAGGGTAGAAGCCTGAGATGGAGCACTTAATAAAGTGGGCTAACCAGCGGTATTCATGAATAATGGTTTTGAACATATGGTTAAATATTCCAACTATTAAAAATGAGGGAATCATTTTGAGGATAAATTTGAAAATTACAACTGTCATTTCAACTATGATTCTGTTGTTCCTTTTAATAGGATGTGAACAGGGAACAATGGATTTTTATGAAAGAACAGAGGGGATTGACCTCTCTGGTGAAAATATCGATTCTATATCAATACATTCTTCTGAGGACGATGTACTAAACACTTTTGGAAAGCCAATGGAAGTCGAGGAAATAGAAGATCCAAAATCAAAATATTTAAGTTACGATGGGGTGGAGTTTGGGTTTGTCGATGACAAGGTAATTCGATTATTCGTTCGGAGAACACACGAAAACTCCAAAATCTATGAAACTGCCAAAGAAATTAAAGTCGGGGATACAAAAAAACAGGTAATTAAAGAATACGGTGAGAACTATTACGAAAGGGTTGAAAGTGGCTTGAATACCCTTGGATATTTTGATAAAGACAATAGGATAAATATAGAGTTTGGGTTTAATGAAAAAGAAGTGATCGCTGTTATTATTAAAGAAATTGGTTGGAAGGAAGATCATTAAGCGAACAATTAGTGGAAGTCAGTGATTAGTTCGTTAAAAGAGGTTAACGAGAAGGTATTTTGGAAGGAAAATAGAAATATTATGTAAGCCACTCATAAGGAGGAAAAGTAATGGAATTAGGAGCATTTTCCGTTAGTTTAAATGTGAAAGACATCCATCGATCCAAAGAATTTTACGAAAACCTCGGGTTTGCAGCCACTGGAGGAAATATAGATCAGAATTGGCTGATCATGAAAAATGGGGACAAGGTGATCGGGTTGTTTCAGGGCATGTTTGAGAAAAACATTTTGACTTTCAATCCAGGGTGGAATAATAATGCTGAAGAGCTGAACGGTTTTACAGATGTTCGTGATTTGCAAAAAGAACTGAAGGAAAAGGGAGTAGAACTGATTAAAGAAACTGATGAATCTACAGAAGGGCCGGCCCATATTACATTAGAGGACCCGGATGGCAACCCCATTTTAATCGATCAACATCGATCATAATAAGAGGCTATGGAAGTGGAAGATTTGTGATAAGAGTGGAAATGGAAACTTGAAGGTAGCCAAAGTATATGGGGACTTTTTAGGGTTTACATACATATCACTCGAAACAGGAATTTGTTTTAGTGGCGAATTCTGCTTCCACATCTTTTTCATTTATTATTCAACGCCACTCCCTTGGATGATCTACAATAATGCAGTCCTCCATGGTGACCATATTATCGCTGGTATAGAAAAGCAGGGGAGACTTCCTGCTTTTTTTGAACCTGCGGAAGAGGTGTAGGTTGCCCATAATATCTTAACATCGAGTCTTCAATAACAAAGGATGTAGTTCAATAAATCTTTAGATCTTTAATTACATAAGACTGAAATATATCGAGGTATGGAGCTATTAGACTGATAGAACAAAACCTTCTACAAAAGCCGTGGAACTTAGAGGTTTGGCAGTAGCGATCTAAGGAGTGGTGTATGGTTATGAAAAAAACTCTGATATTATTTGCAGGCTTGTTTTTGATTTCTGTACTGGCAGGATGTATTGGTGAAGATTATGATGTTGGGGTTCCGACGGCTCATTTAAATATAGAGGCTCACGTGCTTAGTCAATCTGTACAATTACCAGAAGCGAATATCCATTGGTATTCATCAAGCGGGAAAGTAGAAGAAACGATAGAAGATATCGAAGAATATGCACAATCACAAGAGGAAATAAAAGTTTTCCCGGGCCAGGACGCTTCTTTAGATTTTAAAGAGAATAAAGAAAATGGCGGAGATATATGGTCGGCCCCAACGATCTCAGCTGTTCTATGGAAAAATGGAGAAAAAACCGAAATTGAGATGAATGAGCAAAGAGAATTTCAGTTTCCGACGGAAGAAGGGAATTATATTTTTGAAGCTTCATTTAAAGATGGAAGTAACGAGGCCCATTACGTAGGGAATATATTTATTAAAGATGATACACAGACTTCCCGTTAAGCTATCAAGAATTAGAGAATCAAAAGAGTATGTAAGAGAGCCGGCATGAATGTGGGCTCTCTTATTTGTGATAAGCCTAGTACCGGACGTTTTGCTCAAAAAATGAATTAGTTAAATGGTTAATTATGTTAAACTTACCCCAGTGGTCCTGTCATTGATTAAATAATGGAGAAGTAAACATATGTAATTGCGCAGGCCGTGCCACTAAGTGCAAAGACGTTTTTTAATGAAACTATCCGTTTTAGTAAAATGGGCGATTAGAAGGAGAGGTTATATGGTAACTGTCCTTAAAATCATAGGTATCCCGCTCTATATTTATGGAGTGAGTTTGTTGATCTATCCGCTCTTTGATGTGGATGTAGGTGGATTAGGACAGGTCGTATTAGTGATCCCTGTTACTTTAATCGCGTATTGGCAAGTTTTCTTTGCAAGGAACAATGAAAAATAGTTATTCACGGTTTTGTTTCTCAGGTGTCGCTGCTACAAGATAGCGATCGAACACTACTTAGTAAGTTTACATGATGTAAAGTGACCAAGGTAAGATTGAACGTGTAGAATGAAAATCCAATAGAGCCTTTACTTTTCCAAATGGTGTAGAAAGGTGTAATGAAGCGAGGTGGTATGATTAGAAAATCAAACGTCATGCAAAGAAAGAACTCTCTCCTGCTCCTATTTGGATTGGGCATCTCTACATTAGGAGACTTTATTTACCTTGTAGCCATCAATGTTTTAGTGTTAAAGCTTACTGGCTCAGCCGCTGCCGTCGCCGGTTTATGGATGATGGGACCGATCGCTTCCTTACTGACTAAATTCTGGTCTGGAAGTCTAATTGACCGGCTGAACATCCGAAGGATCATGATTGGAACTGATATTCTCAGGGCGGCACTGGTAGCTATGATTCCTTTCTTCCAATCCGTCTTGCCGATTTACATATGTCTGTTATTTTTATCTGTTTCTAAAGCGTTTTTTGAACCTGCCGCCCTTACATACATCACCTATGCTATTCCTGCGGATGACAGAAAGCAGTTCAATTCTTTTAGAAGTTTGATTACTTCGAGTGCTTTTTTAGTCGGTCCGGCTATTTCCGGAGCCTTACTCCTCGTTACTTCTGTTAATATCTCCATATGGCTGAACGCTGTTTCTTTTGTTATATCAGCTATCATGGTGTATTTCTTACCAGACGTAAATGCTAGCACTAATCGAACAGTGCAAAAGATTAGTTTCCAAATGCTTAAAAGTGACTGGGGTGAAGTGTTTAAATACAGTCACAATCACCGATTCATTGTAAAAGTGTACTTCCTGGCGCAGTTTTTTATGATCATCGCCCTTGGTATGGATGCCCAGGAAGTTGTTTTTACCCAACAGGAATTAGGTTTATCTGAAACAGATTACGGTTTGCTTATAAGTCTCACAGGAGTCGGTTCTATTTTAGGGGCGGCTGTGGTTTCCTCCCTTGCTAAACGAATATCCATAAAGGCTTTAATGATCAGTGGCTATTTGATGGTTTCGATCGGCTATCTCGTTTATGCTTTTTCCTTTTCCTTTGTGTCAGTAGCCCTGGGGTTCATGGTCTTAGGTTTTTTCAATTCCTTTTCAGGGACTGGATTTATGACATTTTACCAGAACAACGTACCCGTAGGGATGATGGGCAGAATTTCAAGTATATTCGGTATTTTCCAGAGCTTACTACAGATTCTTTTTATTCTTCTAATTGGTTTCACAGGGGAGATCATTCCCATTAGGTACAGCATTATTGGTGCCTCGACATTAATGCTGTTCGTAAGCATGTGGCAGATCAAGCTCGTTCTTATGCCAGACAAATCGGATTACTTTGAAGATCGATCCGTACTTAAAAATACGTCTTGAAATCGTTAGCTGAACAGGGAGTATGAAGTACAGTGTTTACGAATCATCTAAAGAAATAAAGAAAACAGGAGTGGCGTATGGATAATTACAAATTCAGGGAATTTCTTACAATTGCACAAAAACTAAATGATATAAAAATCATTCCATTGTTGATGGGATCGGTGGGACTTGAAGTCATAACAAACATGAATTGGGAAGCCCAGGACTTGGATATTCATGTTCCAGGGGATAAAAGGGGATGGGAGGTATCTCCTGAATCGAACATACATAACTGGGATGATATTGTAACGGTGATGAATTCGATGGATTATACTTTGGTTGATCTGCATGAACATGAGTTTGCAAAACTGGGGTTATCGGTTGAGTTTGGAATCATGGATACGCTGCCGAGTTTCGCAGGCATCCACCTGAATGAATTGGAGATGCATCATTGGGGAGAGGCCACATATTATTTACTGAACCGAGAGCAATATCTTAGGGTTTATGAATCTTCATCCAAGGATAGTTACCGGGCGGATAACAATAATCGTAAAGACTTTAGAAAAATTGATGTCTTAAAAGGAATCATCTAACGGAAGAGGTTACTCTACGGGGCCATGGTTTATTCTCATGGATGTCACCGAAAAGATCATCGACCGCCTGCTTTCCCTATAAAAAATATGTCATGGATTTAAGGGTTTTAAAATTCGATGTTACATTCTTTTCGTTCGATTAAATTAAGTTTAAAAATATTTGATAAATGATGAAGGACTAACAATATCCGTTAGAAAATCTTGTATAATGGGTATGAAGTATAAATCGGTATTCAGGAGTAAATGGACGGAGTATTAGAAGGGGACCTTGCTTTTTGTGGTTTTTTCCATCGAGATGTTTCCGGTTAAGTAAAAATCCAGAGGAGGTGCCGATGATTGAATATGATGAACGATAAAGATAAAGAGACCTATGACAACCTTATACATTCCTTTAAAAATGCTGTGTCGATAGAGGAGAGCCGCTATTATTTCGGGGAAATCCAACTTTATTTGGACAACCTTCAATCAGCCGACGAACATTCCATAACGAAACCCCAATTGGAAGAGTATCAACGGTTGAGAAAGGAGTTAATTGAGGCAACGTCGAAAAAGGAAGTAAGGTATTATGAAGACCAGATCCATGAGTGGTTAAATAGAATTCATTATAGTAAGCTGACATAAGTTGTTATTGCAGTCAAAAATTTGCAAAATAGTATTTATTTTCTGATAATAATAGTGTAAACTATAGTCAAGGTGTTCATTATAGTGGGAGACCTGTATTTAAAAAAATAACGGACTTAAACGGAGCGGCGAGCTTGGTTGAGGATTTAGTGCATAGTAGCGTATGTTTCTAAGTTTCTACCAACTGCCGCTCTTTTAGTCTAGGGGGAAAATTTCTTATGAATACACTAATCATTGCGGGGTGTATTGGAGGACTGACAGGTATTGTCGCTCATTTGATGAGAAATGGAAAAGTTCTGATTTTTCCTAAAAAAAGAGCACGTCCCAAGGGAATTTATCTAGGGTTCCTGGCAGATTTCTTTATTGGGGCGGCCGCTTCCATTTTCGCCGTCACCTATCTGACCCCTGAGTCGGATGCGTTAAGATCGCTTATTGGAATCTCTATATTAGCGGGGATGACAGCCGAAAATGTGTTATTAAAAAGGGAATTGAATGTAGAGAAAGCGAAAGTAGAAGGATTGGATCGTATCAATCAGAGATTAAAATAAATGCTCAACTGGTCCAATCCTTATTTTTTCTTTCGAAAGAAATCCCCACTCGTATCCTCACTTTTATCTACTCCTCAAACAAAACGCCTCTGGTCAATCCTTAAATGGAATTCTCATAAGCTAAACCCAAAGTAAAAGACAGATGCAACCACAAAGCTGACAGCGAGCGCTGCTTTGACCAGCTTTTTTATCGTCTGCTGATTCAACTTTCCAAGTAATTCATAGATCATGGCAAACGATACGACCACTATGATCATTTCATTTCCGAAAGTAAGATAAGGAAAAAATAAAATCCATACCGTAGAGCACAAGGGCAAATATAGACCCAGCTTTATGAAAAACTTTCCTACTTCCAACCGCTTCACCATTTTATTGATGACCAGGGATAACGGGAAGAGTACGACCAGCAGGAGAAGAAACAATGCTATGTAAGTGCCATGTATTTCTTCCAGCGGAAATTCGAAATAGTGCTTATCATATGGAATTCCCGGTGATGTTGTGAACCTTGGAAGCAGCATCAGAAAGGCAAGGTTCCAAACGATTAAAACGGCTAGGAAATTCCGCAATTGCTACACTCCTTCTTACCTATTGTCCTGATATCCATACTCGATCTGTCGATTTTGACTAACCTCCACTTTTCTTTACCTACACAAATATATCTTGAAAATAAGTCATAAACAAGCCGGGTTTAGTGAAGTGAATAGACAAAAGAGCCCGCATTTTTGCGGGCTCTTTTGTCTATTGGAATACGTGTTTTCACTTAAGCTTTCGTTTTATAAGAGGTGATGTGATCCTGCAGCGTGTCGTCTTTGCCGAACAGGAAGTGTTTTTCCATATCCGGGGAATACGTGGAGTTCACAGCTTTGCGGCCGACGGTTTCTGCTACTTCCCGGAGCATGGCAGGGGAAGCTCCACAGCAGAGTCCAAAGTAGTTCACGCCAATGCTTTGCGCTTCTTTGGCCCACTCTGCGAGTTCATACCGGTTCGTGTAGAGCGGATCCAGGGACGTAGGGAACGTGGTTTCCGTTGGGAGTGTACAAGCACATCCACCATCCGGCAGGTTGAAGAAGGTCGGGTGTTCTTCTGTCGTCCGGTAAGGAATGGGAAGGGCACCTACATATCCGTCCACCGTCTGACGGATTTTCTCTACATACGGCTGCATCGTCGCTGGTCCGCGGAAGCAGTTCATCCCGACGACAAGCGCTCCTTTTTCTTCTAATAAGCGGCAGGCTTCTTCCACTTCGTAACCATCTCGGAGAATATTTTCGCCCATCAGACCGAAGGTGATCACAGCAGGCAGGTCCTGCTTTTGAATTTCCTCGAGGGCGATCAGCGCTTCTTCATAATAATAGAAGGTTTCGCCGTTCACAAAATCTACGCCTTCTTCCTTACACCAGCCGATCATCTCGGCAAACATGCTCCTCGTTTTTTCAACAGCTTCAGGATCATCCGGATTGAACAGATTCGTATTGGAAATGTTCCCCGCAACGAGTGCTTCTTCTTCAGGGTGCTCCTTGGCGACTTCTTTGGCCAGGCGGATCGCCTGACGGTTAAGCGGCTCCAGCAATTCCTCTTTGCCGATGATTCTCATCTTCTCGCGATGGCCATTATAGGTAAAGGCTAAGACGACGTCAGAGCCTGCGAGCATATAGTCGCGGTAGGTTTGTTTAAGAGCCTGTGGGTTATCGAGAGCCACCTCAGGTACAAACGATCCGGCCTGTAAATAGCCTCTTCGCTCGAGCTCAAATAAGTATCCTTCTCCACAAATCACGGGTCCATCTTGTAACCTTTGTTCTAATGATCTTTTCATGTCCTTGCACAACCTTTCCATTTTGTAAGAGTTATTTATTTAGTAAGCGAATGTCCTCTTTAGACACGGTGACTTTCTGTCTGTGAGGGACTCCATCATTTTGCGCCCGAGAGCTCTTTTTCGAAAAAAATAAAAGGACCTCCCTGGATAAGGGGGTCCTTTATATATAAAGAGTCTCCTTATCTTCAAGGTATAACAACTACCTTCTGGATTTAGCACCGTGCCAATGGCTGGTGGCTGAGGTATCAAAGGGCCAGTCCCTACACCTCTCTGGATAAGTTTGATGGATATGTAGTTTTTGGAAAAACAATTTCGCTTGCGATTTACATTACAGGAAATCGGAATAAGAATCAATAGAATTTTCAGAAAAAGTTTCGGATTACTTTTATGAAAGTGCTTGCAGGGTTTGGATGGATCACTGGGCCTTGCGTTTTGGTGCTTCTGAGTGTGTTCGTAGACTTATTCATGAAAATAGCACTCGATTGGAGGTGAAGAAAGCTCTCTCCAAAAAATTAGAAACTTATGGTAATCTTGGATTTAGTAGACGAAAGGGAGAGGATTCCCAGTCTGTTCCTGGTAACAGTTTCAGTATGCATGAGGCTGTAGCTTACTCGTAAAGGTGATGAGGAGATGAATAGAATAAAGGATTTCACAACATTTCAATGGATCATTGATGAAACAGAACGAATAGATTTTGAAAATGGGGTAGGGAGCAGGGTGGAAAACTTTATCCCGAGCCGATTCACTCATTACGCTAAACTCATGCATCCAATCTACCTCGATGAAAATATCAAAGATACCAGCATCTTGTGGAGTCAATGTAACCCGGATGAAGAAGTGAGCTTTAATTTTGGTGAGCGCATCCTTATGAAAGATCTGGCTGAAGCCTATGAACTACGATACACAAAAGAGTTTAGCTTCGCATCGATTTATCATTGGTTAGGTGGTTACCCCAGATATATTCTCGGACCAGCAGAAGATACCATGGATGAGAAATTGGTTCCAGAAGTCGTTCGCGTACTGCAGCCCTTTACAGGCGTCCCCTGTTATTTTCAATATGATCTAGTTAAGGTGAAGAGGTATGAGGAAAATCATGGCTATGGGTATTTGTATCGAGGAGAATTAACGGAGGTTGAACAGTTCACTGGTTATGAAGAGGTGCACGATTTCCCGAATTATTGGTACCCGGAAAGCAAGAACTGGTGCCTCTTCACAGGAATAGACTTCAATTTCACGTTATTCGGTGGAAACAAAAAGATGCTGGAAGCACTTCAAGCAAATGCTGAAATTGAATGCATGGAAGTAGATAAAAGGACGAGAGTCGATGACAAAGCAGATGTACACCATTTACCTTAGGTTCGAATGATAGTAAATAAATGGAAAACGAAAATCGGCTCCACGGGGGAGATGACATTGTTTCAAAAAGGAAACGTAAACGTCCGTAAGTTAAAAGAAGAAGATAAATACTTGTTAGCAAAGTGGCTTTCAGACCCGACGGTACTTGAATTTTATGAAGGTAGAGATCAACCTTTTGATTTAGCGAAAGTGAATCAAGTATTTTATAGTTCGGGGGATTTTAAAGATAAATGTCTGGTAGAGTTTGGAGGCAAAGGGATAGGATACATACAATTTTATCAACTAGATGATAAAGCAAAAAATGTGTATGGATTGACCAACGGGAATGTGTATGGAATCGACCAATTTATTGGTGAAATAGAACATTGGAATAAAGGGTTAGGGACATTACTTGTTACATCCATGGTTCAATTCCTCATCGAAAATAAAAAAGCTGATCGGGTCGTCATGGACCCGCAGACAAGCAATATGCGGGCGATCCGGTGCTATGAGAAATGTGGTTTTAAAAAAGTTAAGCTTCTGCCAAATCGTGAGTTCCACGAAGGGGAGTATAAAGATTGTTGGTTTATGGAGTATTGTAAAGAATCCATATAAGTGCTTTTTTCATGCTCTTTAATTTTATTACTACAAATAATAAGGGGATCACTTATGAAGTGACCCCCTTATTATTTACCTCTGTCATTTAGTAGATTTTATTCCATATTCATTAAAGTGGAGGATCGTTACTCTTTCTTTTTACTAATTTGAAGAGGCTGCTCCTGAAGAGGGAGCCCCTTCTCGATACTACCGATGTCACAAAGAGGTACAAAACTAGTTGTCCCAGGTACGAGCAGATCTTCAATTTCAAGGACATAGTTTTCCAAGCTTCTGAATCTACCTGTAAATATTCCTGCACCTTCATCTACGAAAAAGGTGATCCCGATAGTATCCCCACAACAAAATCGACTGGAAATGATATGAGCCAAACCAGTAACACAACAATTACAGGTTGTCGCATCATTATGATCATAAGAGTTACAACTTCTATAATTAGGGTTGTTATTCACAAAAATACACCTCCCCTGTTGCAAGATATATTATTCTATGAGGTCGCATGCATTCTTGTATAGATTAATAACCTGCTTGTCCTCAATATCGTAGAGAAAATAGACTATAGACCCTCTTGATTACATATAAAAGATGGGAGCCAGCCATCTATTCTGACATTTTTATACTTAATGCCCCAGTGAACAATAGGGTGTATGGATAATGATGTTAAACTTAGCCAAGTAGGGTTAACCACTAGACTTCAAGGGGTTGGGGTGAACCAAAGTTCAAATCTATTAGAATTGAGAGGTAGGATATATGGACATCAGTATTAGAAACGCCGAGCTGAACGATTATGAATCATTATTGCCTTTATTCAGGCAGGTTCACGAATTCCATGTGCAGGCAAGGCCGGATGTGTACAAAAAGAATTCGACTCCGGTTCAACAAGCGTTTTATGAAAACCAGGTGAAGGATAACAAGCAACACCTTTTTGTGGCGGTCACAGGCAAGGAGATCATAGGAGTGATCGTGACGCAGGAAGAAGAAATACCTGAAAATTCTTTTGTCCGAGCGAGGAAAGTATTAACTATCAATAGTTTAAGCGTGGCTGAAACGTATAGGAACAAAGGTGTCGGAAGGAAGCTTGCGGCCTATGTTTTTGATTTTGGAAAAAGCCTTAACGTTGAAAGTGTTGAATTGGGAGTATCTGAGAGCAATCCATCAGCCATCGAATTCTACAGGTCCCTCGGAATGACAACCAAGAGCAGAAAAATGGAGATGGTGTTCAATGAAAGGGACACTTAAAAAGAGATCCTCCACGATCTCGCAGAATCGAATCGTCTAGAGGGAGCGTTCATGCTAAGATTTCAGCGGGATGTTGAATCTTACTAATCGTATGTTCTTGCGGTGAACATATCGCTTTTTGATGGAAGGAAAGTTGAGAATCCAAGGATATAAGTACTTGGGTAAGGGTGTTTATTCGTTTATTGAAACATATGTTATACAAATCAATCCAGATGTGATATTTGGGAATGCGAAACAAAGGGATCCTTTTCTTTTATAGAAGTATGGTTTGGCAGCCTTTCATTCATGATGTTCATTACATCAGTCATGAGGTATGTGGAATTCATTTGGTTATAAGTTCTATGAAAAGGTGTGGGTGCTGTGGTCTTAATGTTTGATAAAGATCGATTCGTAGATGAACGTTTGTTGAGTGTAAGTGTAAAGAATAAAGGTCTTAATTATGGATTAGGCTGCCTGGATGGAATTCGGGCTTTTTGGAACGATGAGAAAGAGCAATTGTTTATCTTTCGATTAGAGGATCACATGAAAAGGTTGCACGGATCCGGGAAGAGTTTGTTTATAAACATCCCTTATACCGTAGACCAATTGTCTTCCATAACGAAACAGTTGCTACTCTTGAATCGAGTCACTCAGGATGTTTACATCCGCCCCATTTGTTTCAAGGGAGCCAATACGTTGCGTCCGGATTTAAATGATCCTTTCAATCATCTGGCTATCTATACACACTATACTGAATATGAACCGAAGCCATATTTGAAGGTCTGTATTTCTTCATGGACCAGAATAGGCAGTAATATGATTCCTCCTCAAACCAAACCCACCGCAGGCTATATGAATTCTGCTTTGGCGAGTGAAGAAGCGGCGACCAATGGATTTGATGGAGCAATCCTGTTAACCGCAGAAGGCAATGTCAGTGAGGAAGCGACGGCAAATCTATTCATTATCCGAGATGGTCAAGTGTACACTCCTCCTGTATCAGATGACATTCTTCCAGGGATCACCAGAGATACAACCGCCCAAATTTTTATGAAAGAGATGAACATACAAGTACGTGAGCAAAGTTTAACAAGGGTCGAATTATATGAAGCGGATGAAGTGTTTTTAACAGGAACAGCGATGGGGATTAAACCTGTAACCGAGATCGATCGTAGAGTGATTGGAAGCGGGCAGGTGGGCCCAATGACAAAGAAAGCTCAAGAAATCTATCAATTAATTGTGCGTGGGAATCTGCCTTCTTATATGAATTATTGTACTCCTGTGTATGAAAAAGAAGAGAAGTTTAGCTGATTTATTTATTCCTAAGGTTTTGAACACGTTTAAGATCTCACCTTGATCGTTTCATGATCATCATTTCTTAGAGGTGTAGGAGCGGATAGCTTTATTTAAGCCAACAGACCAAAAATGGCAGAGGACCATATAAATAATATGTTCTCAAACAACTTGAAAATTTTCACCCGCTTAGTAAGGAAGACCAATCATAATAAATGACAATCACCAGAAAGTTAGCATTCAAGTGATGAGAAAATAGGCACGATCCTTATTTTACTGCGTTAAAAAATACCGAAAGAAATCAATGATAATGTAACAGTGATAAGGAGAATCAACACGCCCACAATATTTAACCACAGGGCATTGACGTGGTTACTTAGTGTTTCTCGATTATTCATAGCAATCAAAAGGAATAAAACGATAAAGGGTAGAATCAATCCATTGGCATATTGAGCAAAAACAATCAGCTGGATCGGGTCATAACCCAGACTGGCAAAAATAGTACCTACAAGAAGCACTCCAATCCAAACCAGGCGAAATTTCGTTGAACGTAAATTCCTTTCCCATCCTAAAGCGCCTGCAGTAGCGTAAGCAGATGCTAAAGGCGCTGTCATAGCAGAAGATATTCCGGCAGCAAAAATACCGATACCAAATACATATTTAGCCCATGATCCAAGTAGTGGCTTCAATTGGTCCGCCATGACACTTGGGTTTTGTATTTCTGTACCCAATGGGAAAGCGGCAGCGGCCGTAATGATGATCGCAACAGAGATGATTCCGCAAATGGTGATTGTAGTAACCACATCAAAACGGCTGTCGTTCAACTCTTCTTCTCCTTTGAAACGCTCTTGTACGACAGAAGATTGTAAGAATAAGGTGTAGGGAACGATGGTTGTCCCGATAAGCGATATAATAAATAAAGTGTTGCCAGTAGAAACCTTAGGGACCAGCCCCTCCGTTATAATCGCAGATAATTCCGGCTGGATGACAATAGCTGTAATGACAAAGCTCAGTGTCATTGTCAGAATCAGTACAATAAAAACGCGTTCAATAATTTTATATTTCCCGATCCATAATAGAGTACCGGCCATCAAGCCTATGATGATAGCCACAATTTCAGTGGAAAGTCGTGTCAATGCAGCTAACCCCAAAGCCCCGCCAACAATATTCCCCGCTTCATAAGCCGCACTTCCAATGACAATAGCCGAGATGATCAAACAAATCGTCAACCATTTCAGCACGGGATGGGAAAATTGTTCTCGCAATATCGTACTTAAATCCTTTCTTGTAATGACCCCTAATCTAGTCACCATCTCCTGAAGAAACATCGTAGCCATAACGGAAAAAATCAAGGCCCAAATCAATGCATAGCCAAACTGCGCTCCAACATTACTCGCTGTCGTCACCGTTCCTGGACCAACAATGGCTGCAGCTACAATAGCACCCGGCCCAATATTCTTCATCCGCCTCTTGAACTTCCCTTTTTTCGCCATTCATTATCTCCTTTCGTGATACTGGTCTGAATAAGAACCGTACATATGAACTTTCACTGATTCAATTCCCTAAAAATGGAATTTGAATCCTGTCTCCAACGGGCATTTTCACTTGTGTAAAATTATTCAAATAATAGTTGATTATGGCTATTCGTGTGTATATAATGTGTATATAGTATATGTACATTATATTCAATAGACAGGAATGAAAAAGAGGGATGACAATGCAGATCATTATATCCAATAGGTCCAAAGAGCCGATTTATGAACAAATTACAAATCAGATTAAATCTTCTATCTTAGCAGGTGACCTGCATGAAGGAATGGCGTTACCTTCCATCCGTCAATTGGCCAAAGATTTACAGATAAGTGTGATTACAACAAAACGCGCGTATGAAGAACTGGAGAAGGCAGGTTTTACTTACTCTATCGTGGGCAAAGGATCATTCGTCGCTGAGCAAAATTTAGAGGTCATAAAAGAGAGAAAGTTTAAAGCGATGGAGGATCAGCTGAGTGCCGTCATAGCCAACAGCCGGGAGCTTGGGCTTACACTTGATGATTTACAGCAATTATTAACTACCTTATATGAGGAGTGAAATGATGGAGAATGTGATTGAATTAAGAAATGCAACAAAGAAGTTCAAGGGGTTTTCTGTAGAAAACATCGATTTACAAGTGAAGCAAGGCTTAATTACTGGTTTCATCGGAGAAAATGGAGCCGGAAAGTCAACAACGATAAAAATGATGATGAATCTATTAAAGCCGGATGCTGGGGAAGTTAAGGTTTTCGGATTAGACTTCAGGACACATGAGAAAGAAATAAAGGAGCGTATCGGCTTCGTATACGATGGGAATGTGTATTTTGAGGGATTGAATTTAAAAGATATAAGAAGAATCGTTGGCCCTGCTTATAGTCAATGGGACGATGATTTATTTTATAAATATGTGAATCAGTTTGATTTGCCTCTCAACAAAGCCATAAAAACCTTTTCAAAAGGAATGCAGATGAAAGCGTCCCTGGCAATCGCATTATCGCATCATGCTGAGTTGATCATCATGGATGAGCCGACGGCCGGATTGGATCCCAATTTTAGAAGAGAGCTTCTGGAGCTCTTGCAGGAGATTATGGTGGATGGGAAGAGAACGATATTTTTATCGACCCATATGACGACAGATTTAGATCGAATCGCCGATTATATAGCGTTTATCCAGCGAGGGAAATTGGTCTTCAATCATTCCATCCAGGACATCTCTGACCAATATGCCTTAGTTAAGGGGCCTTTGGACCTTCTGGATCGGGACACGGAGAAGGATTTTGTCCATGTCCATCGATTTCAAACAGGTTTTCAAGCCTTAACGGATCGTGTGAAAGCAGTGGAAGATACCTTCGGAAATTCTGTTGTCATCGAACGAGCGTCTCTTGAGGAGATTATGTATTTCATGAAAGGGGAGAGGCAGTATGTTTAACTTAATTCGCCGTGATGTCATTTTGCAGAAGAGACAGCTGCTTTTCTTTATTCCATTTATTTTGTTCTTCATTTTTATGAATTCCCACCCAATCATGACATTTCTTGTGGCGAGTATCTTCATTCCTTTTAACGCGTATGCTTATGATGAAAAAGCGGAGACAAACGTTTTATTGAATTCTTTGCCTTATACAAGAAAGGAGATTATCGCCTCACGTTATCTAGGTGCTGTCTTGTATATGATTTTGGCCATTGGCCTATCAAGTCTGGCATTATTTTTATTGGATAAACCATTTACGATGAGAGATATGGCCATTGGAAGCGGGTTGTTCTTAACCTTTTCCGCATTCACATTTCCACTGTTTTACATATTCAAGCAGGGCTATATATTTACAATCGTATTGATTTCTTTTCTTGTGTTAGCAGGGATCGGTCCTTCCATCCTTAACTACGTAGGAAAATATTTGACGCCTTTGTCACAATTTCTCGCAAACTTATCCGGCGAGACTTTATATATCGGAGCATTGCTCAGTGCGTTGATCGTTTATTGTTTATCGTGGGGCTTCTCACAAAAGATTTATCAAAGAAAAGCTTTCTAAAAGTAAGAATAATTGTAGGGAGGCATTCTCTATAGCTCATCGTCGACATTCAATCTAACGTACTTAAGCCAGAGTTAGAATAGCAGGAATGTCGTCCTTTTATAAACTTTTGAAACTTCTCCCAGCTAAACACATTCCGCTAAAATTACAGAAAACCTGGGGTTGGACCTTTATTTGAATTAATTGAGAAGAACAAGGAATGAATCCTTTCTCTAATTCGTTGTTTTCTTCAGAATATTTTGAGATGATGGTTACCGAAAAAAGATCACCCATCGACGGAGGTGAACGATATGGAGAACTTTTATACCCCGGTGGGGAAGACGAGAGCAACTCATGCAAAGCCTGTGAATAGATGGCGATTCTTTGCATGGGGATCAATGGGTTAATATCGTCATAAGATCGCTTATTCATTTGGCTTTGCCCCTTATTATTTATTGAACATAAAAATAAGGAGCTGGCGATAAATGAAATATGTGAATGCCAAAGAAGCTTTACCGGCCGAGTTGTTAAAAGAAGTCCAGAAATATATCCAAGGGGAGACCCTTTATGTGCCCAAATCTGCGAGTAACCGCGGAAAGTGGGGGGCGCGGACAGGCATTAGAGAAGAATTGACGGAAAGAAACAGGATGATCAAAGAAGAATATTCGGATGGAAAGTCATTGGAAGAGATTTCATGCAATTACCATCTGTCCGTAGAAACCATTAAAAAAATCATCTATTCCCGAAAAGAGATTACCTGAACAGGTAATCTCTTTTTGATGGTTTCTATTCTAAATAAAACTCTTCCTATTATTAGTCTCCTGTTTACCGTTATGATAAGACCAGGATCGATAAAGGAGGAAGGGTTATGGGGAAAGACAGTATAAAACTGTTAGAGGACGAGCGGGTTTATTTAAGGCCATTGGAACAGGAGGATCTCGGTTTATTTTATACAAAAGCTCTCTGGGATAGAGAAGGAAGAAGGCTTACGGGCACACAAGCGGTGTTCAGTCGACAAGGGGTCCAAAACTGGTTCGATCGAATCGCATTGGATGATTTAAGGATCGATCTTGTCATCTGTTTACAGGAGACGGACCAAATAATTGGAGATATCGCTATGCTGGACATCGATTATCAAAACAGAAAATCTGTCGTGAGGATTTCAATTTTTGATAAAAATAATTGGGGGCAAGGGTATGGTACCGCCTCCCTGTCATTATTGATACGGTATGGGTTTGAGATGTTGAATATGAACAGGATCGGACTGGATGTGTTTTCATTCAATGAGAGAGCATGGAAATGTTATCAAAAGTTAGGTTTTCGAGAAGAAGGCAGGTTGAGAGAAGACTTGTTTTACGATGGGAAGTATCATGACTCCATAGTAATGAGTATCCTGAAGCGGGAATTTTACGAGTCTCCATGACCTACAGCCTGATAAGAAATTGACTTAGAATATACATGAAAAGTAAGATGCCGATGCCTGCCAAACTGTAGCCTAAACGTTTCCGTTCAGATAAGTGCTCTCCTTTAATTGCTTTCCAATCAGGGTAAAAAAAGCTGATGACCCGGACAGCTATGATTCCGATAGCGATTAAAACTACAGCCAGTACTTCCATAGGAAAGCCTCCTTTTTACCATACTCGTTTCCTTACACGGGCGAAGTAAAACCAAAAGGAGAAGACAGGTCAATCATATAATCATCAGATTCAATAGAAAGAGGAGATGGAAAAAGTGGATGCCAAGATTCGTGAAATCGCAGAAAGAGTAGGTTTTTTAGGTTCCGTGGTTGTTAAACAGGGAGAGGGAGTCGTCTATTCAGAAGGGTTTGGTTACAGAAATATTGCCGAAAAGCTTCCGAATCAAAAGGATACAAAATTCGGTATAGCTTCCGGCAGCAAATTGTTCACAGCTGTAGCTATTGCTCAGCTCGTGGAACAGAATCAGTTCGCTTACGATACACCCGTCCATCAGTTATTGGAGCAACGCCCCCATTGTATCGATGAACGAGTGACCATTCACCACTTATTGACACATACGTCAGGAATCCCTGATTACTTTGACGAAGCAGTCATGGACGACTTTTCAGAACTGTGGGAAGAGAAGCCGATGTATAAGATGGAAAATCTCGAGGATTTCCTGCCGATGTTTGTAAATAAGGAGAAGATGTTCGAACCAGGCGAGAGATTCCATTACAATAATGCAGGTTTCATCGTTTTAGGGTTGGTGGTGGAAGCGGTAGCGAACCAGTCTTATGTCACATATGTAACGGAAAACATCTTCAAAGCTGCTGGCATGCAGGATGCTGGTCATTACCGTTTGGATCAGCTGCCTGGCAATACTGCTCTTGGATACATACAAAAAGATGGGGTTATCAAAACCAATGTGTATGACGTTCCAGTCGTCGGAGGATCGGACGGAGGAGCATTTGTTACAGGTCCGGACATGACAGTTTTTTGGGAAGCCTTGCTGGGTGGGAAACTTATGGGTGCCGACCATGTCGAGCGGCTTTTAACGAAACATATAAAAGTCAAAAGTAGCACTTCATATGGATATGGCCTTTGGCTCGATGATGTAAAGGAACAGACCGTTTACCATGTGATGGGCTATGACCCTGGGGTTCAATTCCATTCTTGTGTTTATCCAGAACAGCAAGCGATTGTGACGGTTCTTTCCAATAAAGGGGGAGGGGCATTTAAAATCGTCCAAGCGGTGGAAGAACTTTTTCAGAAATAAACAAAGGGAGGGGAAACCTCCCTTTACTCTGTGTTGAAGTTCTGGGTGCCGAAGTCTGTAACTTCTGTGGTTATTTCAACTTTGAAATCCATGTCAGGAAAGATTTCGTTCCATTCTTTTTTATGTTCTTTCCAATACTTCGGTTCGTGGATATTTACCCATTTGGATAGATTGAGAAAATCGATTTGGTATTCCTGCTGGGCGAGTTTCAGCACACGCTCCACTTTTCTCTGGATGACTGTGTTCGCAGCTTCTTCAATCCCTTTTTTCCATCCCTTATTGTAAACATTTCTGCCTGTTCCCCAGTCTTCTGCCAGAACTGTCGATGTGCTGATCTGAATTGTCATCTCCGGTTTATCTCCGCTCACTTTGGTCTTGAACTTCGTTTTCGACCCCTTGATTTCAAGGACAATCGGTCCGTCATCAACGTTTTCTTCGTCTAAATAGAGGAAGCCGCCTTGCACCGTGTTCTGGATATAGCGGACTCCTTCCATATCCTCACTATCAATCCAACCGATATACTTAGAACTCTCCGCTTCGATGATTCCTGCTCCGGAGGCTTTGATTTTTCCTTCATTCAATACAATCCCTGGGATTAAAAAGCTTTTCTTTTCGGAAATCATCTGTGACATGTCTCCAATTGTGAAGTTTTTCGAATTCTTATTATTTTTATCCGAGTTTTCACTGAGAGATTTGATTTGAATGGAAGGAAAAAACTCCTTCACTGGATTGGTACTCAGAATATCAGGGACTGGGTCCCGGGTCAGATAGACAGGCGTTGTTCTTCTGAACTCATGGTCACGGATGAACAGGTCGATCACTTTGTCTGCGCGTTCTTTTTCAAATAAGGCCGTAGAGGAGAGGATCGACTTCAAGTGTGTGTAATTGGGAGGTCGATTGCTTTCCAATGAGTTGTTACGGATAATTTCAAAAAAGGTTTTCCCGGACTGGGAAATGTTTTGATACGGGACCGTTTGCTGAGAAATGGTTTGCTGTGTCGGAATCTTACCCGGAACGACATATTGGTTGATCATCGTCAGTTCATTCTTTTCTTTATTGACATCCAGACCCATGCCCGTGATGATTCCGACATCCTCAATCTCTTTGATATCCCAGCACCCAGACAACACAAAGAGCATCAGCAAACAAGGGGAAATGATTTTACGCAGCATACGTATTCCCCCTGATCAAAGAGACAATCAACAGAAGTGCTGGTAAGACGACGATCGCTGCGACCGAAATCAATTGGATCTGCGGCGAGTAGTGGAAAACTTCCGTAAGACCTTCAGGGATTAAGGTCAAAGTAAAAATCAGTACACCAGCGACCGGCAGAAACCAACCAGTGGGTGTGAACATATTTTTCAGCCCTAAAGTCAACGCGTACATATAAGCCGTGAAGGAAGTAAAGGCCGTCGTCAACCATCCGAATATGAAAATCAGCTCAAAACGCTCGAAAAAGAAACCTTGAAATTCGATGCTCTTTGCCATTTCAATCGTTGGGAACGTGATTTCTTTCAGCTCTTCCACACCAAGCACTCCAATCGATATGATATGGAAGACAACATAAATGAGCGCGGTCAACCCGATACTCGTCCACATCGTGATCAGCAGATGTTTGGCTTTCTTCTTCTTGATCAGTTTGGCGAAGATCAATAGAAGTTCCATGCCTAAAAAAGAAAAGAACGTGATCTTCACGCCACTGATGGTGCTCCATATATTGTTTTGCAGGACGGGCCGTACATGGTTGATGTCGAAGTTTTTGATACTTAATAAACAAAGGACAAGGAACATCACCATCATGATCGGGAAATAGAGTTGGAAAAATCGGACGATATCTCCCGCTCCGTTATAGATCAAATACATGCTGACGAGAATAAAGGTTCCAATGACCACAGACAGAGGCGTTGTATCCAGCAGGTAGTTCTTTATGATTCCTCCGGTCACTCTTAAGATATAGGCAGCAACGATGAGCGTGTAGACAGTGAAGAGAAAGTTGAAAGTGAAGCCCATGAACTTCCCGAGGATTATTGGGCTCATTTCATAAAAAGTAAGACCAGGATAGCGGACAGCCAGAGCTACATATATACAGGAAACAACAGAAACCGCGACGGCTCCAAAAATAATACTCATCCATAAGTCCTGAGAATTTACAGTATTGGCAAGGTCCCGAGGCATGAGGATGATGCCGATGCCGATCATGGAAGATATGAATACGACGACCATCTGAAGCATGGTCAGTTGTTTCAAATCACTCAATGCGTCCGCCTCCTTTTTTCAACTTGAATCGGATTAAGGAATCTTTCCAACGTTTCACATAGAAAGGTGTGAATGGTTCCATATAGGGCACGGAGAAGCTTTGCAGATGTATAAGGTGAATGCTGACGATGAACACGGCTAAAATCAAACCATATATTCCTAGGAATGCGGCAGCAAACAACATGACGAAACTGATGGTTCTAAGCGCAAGACTTAATGCATAATCAGCGATGGTGAATGAACAGATGGCTGCGAAGGATACGACAATGACCATCAAAGGGCTGACTATTCCTGCTGTTACAGCTGCTTCTCCTAATACAATCGCACCGACAATGCTGACGGCAGGTCCAATCGGTTTCGGTAGTCGGATGCCGGCTTCTCTCAATGTTTCGATGGTGAGTTGCATGATCAACGCTTCCATAAATGAGGGAATCGGTACACCTTCACGCGTCTTAGCAATGGAGATGGCAAGATCCGTAGGAATTAAACCATGGTGATAGGAGATCAAGGATATATAAATTGAAGGAAGCATGACAGAAAAAAAAGCCGCCATAAACCGCATCAACCTGATGAGAGAAGCGGGAATCCATTTGAAATTGTAATCATCCGCCTGTTGAAATAGACTGTTTAAGGTTGTTGGAGCTAGCAGCACAGAAGGAGAACCTTCTACAAAAATCGCTACTCTTCCTTCTACAAGGGTGCTAGCTACTTTCGTCGGTCTTTCCGTTTCCTGAATTTCCGGAAACAGCGAATAGTTGTTCTTTTCAAGTAACTGTTCCATCACTCCACCATCAGGGATGTAGTCCTCCTCGATGGCATGAATCCTTGCTCGGACGTCCTTCAACAGTTCTTCATTGACCGTACGATCCACATAGGCCATGGATACATTGGTGAAGGACCGGGTACCGACGGTGAATTCTTCAAATTTCAAGTCTGTCGAGCGCAGATGTACACGCAAAAGAGCCACGTTTTGCTCAAGTGATTCGATAAATCCGTCTCGGGATCCACGCAGAGTCATTTCAGCAACGGGTTCCTGGATGGAACGGTACGCAAATTGTGCCGTGTCGATCGCATAAACGGTTTGTTGTTCGATCAGCAGGGTGAAACCATCAAGCAGATATTGATCGACGTCGTTTTTTTTCTCTAGCAGCAGTAAAGGTTCTGCGGAAAAAGCATGGGGGAGGGGGCTTTCTTTGTGATTCCACTCTTGAAGTGGTAGGAGGATCGCATCCTGGATTTGTTTAACATCCGTGATGGCAGGTATGTAAATGACGTGGACGGGGTGTTCCTCCAACTCTAGTTTCTTGATGGTCACGTGATGGTTTTTCTGCTTTTCACGAAGGATTTGTTCGATATTCAATGATTGATCCATATACTCACCTCGAATCCCTGTCGTGTTTCTTTAGTATGTACAGTTGTTTTTTATTTAAACGAGCGCAATATTTTTCATTTAGTGTAAATTTACACTAATTGGTGTGTTAAGCTAATCTATACAAAAAGGAAGGGAGCATCTGTATGAAGCGAAGAAAAATGGCGGCTTGGATTTTTACGATATTGTTTGGATTGCTTGGATGGTTTGTTTATGGTCTTGCACGAATTCTTTCTTCGGGAAATGAATACATGTATGTCGGTTTCCTGTGCATGGCTGTCTTTTTTGCAGGCAACTATTTCATCCTGCACATACATATGAGGGTCAAGCAGAAGTGGACGTGGGCCATAATGGTTTTGATATTCATTGTTCCTTCTCTTCTTTATGGGAGTTATGACTGGTACATAAGAAGCATTGAAATTGCCAACGCAGAGGTCGATCTGTCTACTTATCAACCGTACAAGCAAGAGTCGGATCTTGCTCGTCTGGATGAGCCTGCTGCTCTGCAGCTGGATGAAAATCTTCCTGAATTAGATGGAGCGACTGCCTTATACCCTGTCTATGCTGCGTTCGCAGAAGCCGTTTATCCCGAAGGGACCTATTCTTATGAGGATCGTAGTGAGAGTCCGGTAACTGTATCTAAAACGAATGGAGCATTTCAACGGTTATCAAGGTTTCAAGCGGACATCATTTTCACAGCCGGACCATCCGACGAGCAGCAGGAGACCTTGAAGCAAATGGAGAAGACAGCGATAGGGAAAGAAGCCTTCGTATTTTTTGTACATAAAGACAACCCCGTCGACTCTTTAACATTGAAACAATTGAGAGGAATCTATGCTGGTGAAATCACCAATTGGGAAGATGTTGGCGGAAGAAACCAAAAAATCATCGCTTTTCAACGGCCGGAAGGAAGCGGCAGTCAAACAGGATTGGAGAACATGATGGGAAAGACTCCGATTATGGACCCACCTAGAGACCAGCGAGTCAACGGGATGGGCGGGGTGATTGAAAAAGCGTCTGATTACCGGAACCATCGTAACAGTATTGGCTTCAGCTATAGATTTTTCGCTACAAAGATGGTCGAAGGACATCACATCAAGCTGTTGAACATCAATGGCATCGATCCGAGTGTCCCTCATATCAAAAGGGGTGACTATCCTTTGACCGGAAACTTTTATGCGATTACAAATGGAACAAAAAATCCTCACGTTGAACCTTTCATCGAGTGGATCTTGTCGAGTCAGGGTCAGCAGCTGATTGAAGATACGGGTTATGTCCCTGTGAAAGAAACCGATCTCCCTTAAGAGCTGGACTACTTGATTCAGCCCTTTTATGATGTGGGTGTTATTTCATTACATGGATTTTCACACAACATCACAAAATAGAGGAGAAGGGAGGTCTTTGCACATGGGTAAAAAAGCGAAAAACAAGAGTAAAAAAGACCTGAATGCACTACGCCGTGAAAAAGGGGAAAAGAACGGTACGGGCAAACAGGATCCTTATCGTTAAGGCCTATAAAAAAACGCCTGCTTCCAAATGGGAAGCAGGCGTTCCTTGTTATACCGTTTGTGGTCGTTGTTCGATCGTATCGTTCAGCTTACTGAACTTATTCTTGATGACAGATGTATCCGCAAAAAGATCATGGATCCCTTGGTGTCGCTTCGTGAAGGCGACGACTAAATAGGGGATGCCGAGAATCGCCATGCTGATGTAACGGCCGATGCACTCGCGGAAAATGATCTGACCATTCGATAACGATTCTCCTTTTAAAGAAACGACAGATAATCCCATTATCATTTTTCCTAACGTCGCACGGAAAAACTTCGTCATCAGTATGAAATAAGCAAAAAAGATGATCGATGTCGTAATATTCGCTGCGCTGAACATTGGTACCCATAGCTCGGCGTCTTCAAGGTTCAAGAGCCGCAGCAAAGGGCGGGTCACAATGCTATTGACGCTCCAAATGACAATCAAGTCGATGATGTAGGCGAGGAATCTGGAACCGAATCCTGCGTACAGCAGTTTTTGGAGGTCGTTTTTCTGATGATGGACCAACGATGATAGCTGTCCATCGTTTTCGTTATGATTGGTGTAATCCATACCGTTCCCTCCTTAATCTGTGTACATATACATCATACGTGGTCCCTGGCGCTTGCTCATCAAGTCTTCGATGTAGCGGATTTCACTATTCGGCATCAAGCTTTCAGCAAGCGGCAGGTTGAAGAAAGATCCCATGGTGTTTTTGTACTGGAACACCTGCGGGTCGCCGCCAATTTCTTTTTTCAATGCCTTCAACGTGTCTTCACGGAATCCGATGTCGTCCACCAGTCCGTTCTCAACGGCCTGTTTCCCTGAGTAGATGCGTCCATCGGCCAATTCTTTTACTCGGCTTTCAGACATCTCGCGTCCTTCAACGATGACGTCGACGAACTGCTGATAGGATTCATCGACGAGCGTCTGAAGAATCTCTCTGTCCGCTTCGGTCATTTCCTTCGTCGGGCTCATGATATCCTTGAATTCACCGCTCTTGATGGTATTGAATTTCACACCATATTCATTGGCGAGTTCCTGATAGTTGATGCTTTCCATGATGACACCCAAAGAACCTGTGAACGTATCATTACTCGCAAAAATACGGTCAGCTGGAGCTGAGACATAATACCCGCCGGAAGCGGCCATGTTCCCCATGGACACGTAAATCTTCTTATCTGCTTCTTTTATTTCAAGCAGTTTGTCATGGATTTCAGCACTTTCATACACGCCGCCACCTGGTGAATTGACATACAGGTGAATCCCTTTAATAGAGTTGTCTTCTTTGATCGCTTCTAACTTTTTCATGAAGCGATCATGCTGATATCCACCGCCACCGAATGGATTCGGGTTCGTACTCGGGTTGTCGATGATGGCGCCTTCCAGGTTCAACTCCACAATCCGTTTGCTTCCGGATCCTCGTTCAACGATTTTCTCTTCTAAATTCTCACTGCTCGCGAAAAGGCCCATCGCCTCATTCTCTGCTTCTTCCCCGGTGAAGACGGTTCCGATCAGCTGGACGACAAGAGCGAGAATCAGGATCGTAGCCGCAATGATGCTTGCTGTTATTCTTTTGCTCATATGTAAACTCCTTTCTGTCTGATGTTCAGAATTCAACCATACCATAAGGATATGTCCAAAGGATACAAAATGAACCTTTCCTTGTTTCTGAACACCTTTTCTACGATTGAGGATTTGTAAGGTTTCATATTTGATTGATTTTTTACGCTTATTTTTTTTAAAAAAGAAAACGTTCCTTGCCCATAATAGTTGATGGAGAAACTCTAAGCATAGATGTTTGAAGGAACGGGTAGAGAAGGGGAGGAGGGATGGAACATTGAGTCAAAATAAATTAAGAGTGATCATCATTACGATCATTGTTGTCTTTTTAATCGGACTTGTTGGATTATCCATACGAATGGCTCTTCAGCCGCAGACCATCAATGGAGAAGGGACGGAAGTGGTTTCCGTCCTTCAATCCGGGTTCACGTGAACAAGCTGGAACCTCTCGCAAACGAGATCCATATCTTCGCTGTATTCATATCCGAGCTCTTCCGCTTCCTTTTTGAAGAACTTCTTATGAACCTCTAACCAGTGTTCATATGAGAGGTCTCCTTCTCCTTCCGCTCTTGCAAATGCTTCGGTCACTTCATTAAAGGGAACCACTTCCACTTCTGTCGTTCTGATGATGGCGGCAGGTTCATCTTCCCCATTAAGGATGATGTTATATTCTCCGACTTCAGGTAGTGCTTCTTTTTCAACCTCATACGCTTGACGTGCCGAGCATGTGGCAGTCTTGACACCGTCCATCACCAGTCTTGCCATACGGTCAGGGGCAGTTCCGAATGACCAAGCCTTGACGTGTTCAGGTTTTTCCTGTCCTTTCCAATATCGCTCCCAGTACTCTTTTGCCTGTTCGTTCATGTGTGAACACTCCTTTTACAAATAGGGATAGACTTATCGTTTACTTTCATTATGGGATGTTATAATGAATTCCATGCACTTTTTCCATTTTCAGGAGGGAGGAGTTTGATGTATCAAGCCAGACCACCACGATGGGTGATTCCCGCATGTGCCCCCATTTACATAACAGACCTTCGTGAACAGGATCTCACTATTCTCACACTTGTATCTTTTGCAGTGGTGCTGCTTATCTTTGGAGGCTCTTATCAATTAAAGGTGGATCAAACGATACAATACCACGTCTGTTTCTTTCACCTCAGGGTTTTGGGGAGTAAACTGCACCCCGAGGATATACATAAGATTGTTTTCAAGGATGCCGGCTGGGGAAAGCCCGCCGGAACGATCAAAAGGAAGAGGGGACTTCCAATTCGTGTGATGAATTTTAACTCGGTAGAAGTGCTGGCCGAACTCAAATGTTTTGCCGAGCGTCATCAGATCAGAGTAGAGGAGAGAAAATACTACAGAACGGTTTATGATCAGAAAATGAATAAAGAAAAGCAAAGAGCGTAAAAGAATATATGGTCTATGAAGAAGTGGCTCATCTCAGCGGGAATTACATCGATGTGGCTGAGTTTGTGTCCTTATGGCTGACAGGCGGGAATATCTCCGTGGTGGCGAGACCGGTTATAAAGGTGGAGAACTTTCTAGGGAGATGGTTCTCTCGGTCGCACTAACAGTTGATTTCCATATTATTGACGGGAATATTAAGATTCATTTACATCTCTTCGAAAATCCGCCTGCAGCGGTGTATTTTCCATTAGAATAGGGCATGCAACACGTAACACACATCAAAGGAGATACCGACGATGAACGTTGAACAGATCATGCAATTACTCAATCAAAATACGAATAAGAAAATAGATGCTCATTCGCTCATTACCGGTGTCACTGATGACTCACGGAACGTTAAGGAAGGGTATGTCTTTGTAGCCGTCCGAGGTTATCAGGTCGACGGCCATGACTTTATTGAAGAAGCGGTCGAAAAAGGTGCTTCTGTCGTAGTCAGTGAAGAAAAAGTGGAGCACGACGGAGTGGTTTGTCTAGAGACCGATAACGGCAGGAAAGCGCTGGGACAGATTGCCTCTGCTTTTTATGGAAATCCCTCTGAGGATAAAATCGTGATCGGTGTTACAGGTACGAACGGAAAAACGACAACCTCTCATATGATTAAGCACCTTTGCGAAAAGAATGGCTATTCATGCGGGATGTTCGGAACCATCGATTATGTGGTCAATGACAAAGTTGTTCCGGGAATTCAGACGACACCAAGCGCTCCATTGCTGCAAAAGCTTCTCGCTGAAAGCAAGGATGATGTCGTCGTGATGGAAGTTTCGTCTCATGGACTTGCTCAGTACCGTCTGGAAGGAGTCACGTTCGATTTCGCCGTATTCACCAACTTATACAAAGATCATTTGGATTACCATGACTCGATGGATTCTTATTTTGAGGCCAAATCAAAGCTTTTCCATATGTTGAAACCTGGAGGAAAATCGATCATTAATACGGATGATGCCTGGGGGGAAAAGCTCGCGAACCGTTTGGAGCAAGAAGGAACGTCCATGTGTAAGGTGGGTCACCATCTGGAAAATGAGATGATTGTGCAGGAGATCAATACTGATGATTTCAGCGCCTGCATTCAATATAACGGGGAAGAACGAAATGTAAGGTCCCCGCTTCAGGGTACCCATAATGTCTATAATACCTTGGAGGCCTACGGAGTCGGTCTTCAGCTCGGTTTCTCATTCTCTGACATGGAGAACGCGCTGCAATCTTTACCTGGGATCCGCGGTCGATTTGAACTTTATGAGTTTGAAAACGGCCCAACCGTCGTCATTGATTATGCCCATACGGCAGACAGCATTGAACATGTCCTGGATACAGCAAGGCAGCAGGGAGCTGCTTCCCTGACGCATGTATTCGGTTTTCGTGGGGACAGGGATGTGTCAAAAAGGGGAGAAATGATCGGTGCTTCCTCCATACGATCAGACCATTACATCCTCACGCTTGATGATCTGAATACAGCGGGCTATGAGGAAATGGTATCCACGCTTGAAGACCTGCAGAAAGAATATGGCGATTCGAAGGGCAGGATTATTCCCGATCGGACGCTCGCGATTGAAGAGGCTATCATGAACAGCGGAGCGGAAGATTGGGTGGTCATCACTGGGAAAGGCCATGAGAACTACCAGCAGGATTACCATTATCCAGTGAAGTCGGACAAAGAAATGGTAGAGGATATGAAACGTAAGTCGAAATCAGCAAAAAAAGACATGATGGCGTGAACCTGCTTTTAGCAGGTTCTTTTTTTATCCATTGAAAATCTCAGCTGGAAGAATGGTAACTCTGGACCAACCCTTTGATCTTATGAAGGAACTTTAAGCGCATGTAGAGAAAGGTACAAGTGAGAACAAAAAAGGATGTGAGTGAATGGGGAAAGAAGTATTAATCGTCATTGATGTGCAAAACGCAGTCATGGAAAACACCTATCAGTGTGAAGAGAAAATCAACAATATGAATCGGGCCATTCATCGGGCGAGAGAAAAGCAGATTCCAGTGGTTTACGTGCAGCATGAATACCCGGAAGGTCCGATGAAACGTGGCGCAGAGGGCTGGCAACTGCATCCGGACCTGGAGAAGCCTCTGGAGCAGGATGGAGTGATTTTCAAATCGGTTCCGAACGCTTTTGTGAATACATCCCTAAAGAAGGCGCTTGATAAGGCTGAAGCGGACCATCTCTTTATTTGTGGGGCACAGACGGACTATTGTGTCGACTCTACTTCACGGGGAGCTTTTGATCATGGCTATCGCGTTACGTTAATTTCAGACGCTCATACCACTTGTTCGAACGAGTTTTTGACAGCTGCTCAGATTATCGACCACACTCAACATACGCTGACAAATTTCTGGAGTGAAACAGCAGCTATTGATTTGAAATCTTCTCATGAGCTCGGGTGGGAGAGAGTGAAGTAATCAAAGAGGTCACCATCCGTGGTTACTTTCATTTTGAAAGGAGTTGAACCCATGTGGAAGGGAAGCTCAGTGATTGAATCGTTGAGGATCGATTATCCAATCATCCAGGCGGGTATGGCGGGTGGAGTGACGACACCCGAACTTATCGCAGCGGTTTCAAATGCTGGAGGATTAGGGAATTTGGGAGCCGGTTATCTGGCTCCTGAAGCGATGGTACATAGGATTAGGGAAATCAAGCGGTTGACAAGTCGAACGTTCGGTGTGAATGTCTTTGTACCGGAATACCCACAAGCGTCAAAGCAAGAAATAAAGGAGGCGAATCGATGGCTTGCTCCTTATCGCAAAGAGTTGAATATTCCACAAGAACCGATGCCGGAGCAGGACGCTTCTCTTTTTGAAAAACAAATCGAGGGACTGATGGCTGCACAAATTCCTGTTGTCAGTTTCACATTCGGGGTGCCGCCGCGTGAAGTGATCACAGATTTGAAAAAAGAGGGAATCGTCATCATTGGAACGGCGACCACAGTAGAAGAAGCGATCATCAATGAAGAGCATGGGGTCGATATGGTCGTCGCCCAGGGAAGTGAAGCAGGCGGACACAGAGGAACTTTTAACGGAGATTTCGGTCGAGCCATGATTGGGACGATGTCGCTTGTACCCCAGGTGGCTGATCATGTGAAGATTCCCGTTATTGCGGCCGGGGGAATTATGGATGGACGGGGAGTTAAGGCCGCACTTGCTTTAGGAGCTCAAGGAGCGCAGCTTGGAACCGCCTTTGTCACTTGTCGGGAAAGTGGAGCAAAAACTCAACATAAAGATGCGATTTTGAAAACGAAGGAGACGGAGACGGTTCTCACTTCAGCCTTCAGCGGTAAACCAGCAAGAGGCATTCGGAATTCTTTTATCGAGGAAATGGAAAAAGGACAAAGTCACAAACTGTTAGCTTACCCGCTTCAAAATATGTTGACGAAAGAGATTCGCAAGGAAGCAGCCAGCCAAAATCGTCCGGAATATTTATCGCTTTGGTCTGGGCAGAGCCCCCGTTTAAGCCGGGCCCAATCCGCATCAACGCTTGTGGAGGCGATCGTTTCCTATGTAGAGGACGAATCACTTTAAGAAGCCTCTATCTTTTTAGAAAAAGCTCATGGTCAGCACGTGCAGATTAGGGTTCTTACCCTTGTTTTTCAGAGAGCAGGAAACTTAGGATGAACAAACACCGATGATTGAAGGAATGAATTCAGCTGGAGGAGACGATATGATTGAAATCCTGAACGTCTATATGACGCCCTTCTGTGAAACGAGAAGAATAAGCGTTTACCTGCCGCACACGTATCATCCTAAAGGCAAAAAGCGTTATCCTGTCATCTATATGCATGATGGTCAGAACGTCTTTCGTGATTCGGATGCGTTAGGTGGCTCTTCATTATCGCTTGAAGACTACTTAGATCACAATCACGTCGATGTTATGGTTGTGGCCATCGATCAGAACCCCGATGAGAGAATAAATGAATATTGTCCATGGGTTAATGGGGATTTCAGTGAACATATGCTTGAGTATAAATGTCATTTAGGGGGCAAGGGGGAACAGTACATTGATTTCGTTACGAAAGAGCTAAAGCCGTTCATCGATCGTAGATACCTTACCCTGAAAGACAATACCTCAATGGTTGGCATCTCCTTAGGGGGACTGATTTCTGTCTATGCAGCCTGTAAATATCCGCATATCTATAATCAGGTCGCCGTTCTCTCTTCGGCTTTTTGGCGTAACCAGGAGAAAATGGAGGAGCTTATCAGTAAATCTGACCTATCATCGATCCAGCGACTTTATATGGACTGGGGAGACTGTGAAAGTGAGGATGAAGAGATCAATCGGAAATTTCACGTTTCAAACGAAAGGGTGGCCCATTTGTTGAAAGATAAAGTGCCCAATTTCACATCTTCAGTCATCGTTGGCGGGGCTCATCATTATACAGCTTTTAAGAGCAGGGTACCTCAGATATTCGCTTGGGACAAACACATAGGATACTAAGGGGAAGACGATTCCTTGAAGACCGTGCAGAACGAGAGAATTACTTCTCTCGTTTTTTCCACTTCCATCCATTCGTAATCACTCCAACTAAGCCTGATAAGGTAAGTATGTAAGCGACATAAAGTGGGACATCTTGAAGTTCTGCGGTAAATAGCCGGAACAAACCGACCATGAGTATTAAGAAACTGCCAATCAGTGCAATCCCTATTTTCATCTCTTGATTCATAGGATTTCTCCCCTTTCTTTCCATTACTAGATTAACATACCTGGCTGCTTTCGTTCATGCTATAGTCGCCCGCGGAAATGTGAGCGGCTTCTCCGAACTGAAGGGGCAGTCGAACCATGCACATCCTGACCTATTCTTATAAATCCATAAGGAAAGTTTCCTTGTTACTTAAACAAATGAATAAAATGTGATGCACTCTAGTACCCTCTAATAGAAGGTTGAAGGGGGTACGTTATGCAGAAATGGAAGAGTCGTTCACCGCTCGGGCAATTACCGGCATTCAAAAAGGATCCACTCGCCTTTCTCATGGAGATGGAAGAGACACAGAAGCCGGTAACAAGGTTCAGGTTTGCTCACAGGCCGGTTTTCATGTTGATGCATCCGGCTTTGATTCAGGAAGTACTCGTAAGAAAAGCCGACTTTTTTTACAAATCCAAACCTTTTCAGGAGTTGGAACCTCTACTTGGTAAAGGGCTTCTATTGAGTGAAGGGAATCTTCATCGACAGCAGCGCAGAAAAATCCAGCCTTTCTTTACCCCGAAGCATATTCAGCGCTACTGTGAAACGATGGGGCGAGTCGTTACGGAGCATACGTCTCTTTGGAAAGAGGAAGAACGGTTGATTTCTGAAGATATTAGAAGTCTCACCCTTCAAGTGATCACCGAGACCATGTTCGGTACAGAGGTGAAAGCACACCATGATCAGGTTGGGCAGCAGCTGGATACCGCTATGGAAATCGCCTCCCAGAGAATTCGCAGTGTCTTCAAATCGCCCCGATCATGGAAAACGGTCCGCAATCGATTGTTCGACGACGCGGTGGAAAAGTTGGACGAGGTCGTCTATTCCATCATCCATGAAGATCAGGGAAGTGAAGAGCACCTTCTCCATGTCATGAAGGAAGCAGAAGATAAAGAAGGTCATAGAATGAGTCCTCAACAACTCCGTGATGAAGTGATGACGGTTTTTCTTGCCGGCCATGAAACGACAGCCTCAGCGCTGACATGGACGCTCCATTTACTCATGGAGCATCCCGATTGTTATCAAAAAGTGGAAAGTGAAATCGAACAAGTCCTTTCCAGTGATACGCCGTCCGTGGAGGAAACAGGGAACCTTTTGTACACAAAAAAAGTGATTCTCGAAAGCATGCGCCTGTATCCTCCTGCCTGGGTATTTGGCCGGCGGGCCAGGGAAGATGTGAACATTGGGTCCACGTTCATCAAAAAAGGAGCGACCGTTATGGTGAGTCCTTATCTGATGCATCGGCACAGGAAGTATGTCGATTATCCAGAGGAATTCCTTCCTGAACGCTTTGAGGACGGACGTCTTCTTGGAGGACCTGATTATTTATATTTGCCATTTGGTGGTGGGCCCCGCGTATGTATCGGGCAGCACTTCGCTATGCTCGAAATGCTTGTCATTCTCTCGTCTCTCATTCGATCATTCAAGTTTGCCCCTTCTTCAGAGGCTTTTCCTGTGGTGGTCGAGCCATTAGTGACGCTGCGCATGAAGCATGGCCTTAAACTCCGTCTCTCAAAAAAAGAAACGGGAAGCCGGTAAGTCGTTGTATTCTGTACCCTGTCCTTTTGTTCATGTATAATATTAACAGGTGAAATGACAGGGATTGTAGGTGTAACAATGAAAACAATCATTATTGGAGCAGGAATATTAGGAGCGTCGACAGCTTACCATCTCACTGAAAAAGGAGAAGAAGTGGTGGTCATTGACCGGAATGATCCGGAACAGGCGACGCGGAATGCGGCGGGAATCGTCTGCCCGTGGCTGACGAATCGAAGCAATCAAGTATGGTATCCTCTCGTTACAGGCGGGGCGAAGTATTATCCTTCCTTGATGGAAAAACTTGCGGAGGCAGGTGAAACGCAAACCGGCTACAAGCAGGTAGGAGCGATCAATATTTTCGATACAGAAGAAAAGCTGGAAAAGAAACGGAAGGTGGCTCTCGAAAGGAAAGAGCAGGCACCGGAAATGGGGGAGATCTCCTGCCTTTCCCCGAAAGAAACGAAAGAGATATTTCCACCTGTAGCTGAACACTATCGAGCGCTTCATATTTCAGGGGGCGCCCGCGTGAACGGAGCGGAAGTGACCTCCTCCCTATTAAGGGCGGCCAGAAAAAAAGGAGCGGCATTTATAAGTGGAGAGGCTTCCTTCCTTTATGAAAACGAGCGAGTCGAAGGCGTATATGTGAATGGGGGAAAAATCTTTTCTGATCGGGTTGTGGTCGCGAACGGGGCTTGGACGAAGCCGTTGTTTGAGCCGTTGGGAATGAGACCAAACGTCACTTTTGAAAAAGCACAGATTGTCCATGTGGATATGAAAGACTTCGATACAGGGAATTGGCCTGTAATGCTGCCGCCTTTCAACCACTATATCCTCTCGTTCGGTAAAGGACGGGTGGTCATTGGTGCAACGAAAGAAAAGGCGTCTGACTCCCGAGTCACGGCAGGTTCTGTTCATCAATTGATGGATAAGGCCCTTCGAGTAGCTCCTGGACTTGCAGATGCTACTTATGTCCAAACAAAGGTCGGATTCCGGCCGTTCACCCCTGGCTCAACCCCAGTCATTGGGAAAGTTCCTGGTCTTGAGAACGTTGTGGTGGCGAATGGTTTAGGAGCCTCTGGTCTGACAAGTGGACCTTATATTGGAGCTGAGCTTGCGAAGTATTTAGTAGAGGTAGACACGGAACTTGATTTTTCCAATTATACAGCGGATCATTTATTCAAATAACACAAAAAAAGTTCCCTCATTAAATGATGAAGGGAACTTTTTCATGGCTTTTTTAAAAAGATTTGTACCTGTCAAAAATGATGGTGTTCAAAAATCTACGCGAATTATTGGCTTTCAGCGTTTTGATATTGGTTTTCTCCGGTTTCATCAACTTGCTCTTCATCTGGTGGATAGGTCCGCTTCACGAAGAAAGCCAGAACCAATCCGGCAAGGGATAAAGCGGTGACGATGAAGAATGCGATATTCACTCCGTATATCGATGGATGATCGATCGACGGATTGCTCTCGGCGGTTTGAGCGGTTGTCGTCATCACCGTGACAAGAATCGCTGTACCGACGGAAGCTGCGACCATTCGCATCGTGTTGCTCATGGCCGCGCCGTGCGGAATGAGTTTTTTAGGCAACTGATTCAATCCAGCCGTCGTCACAGGCATCATGACCATCGATAACCCGAACATCCGGATCGCGTATAACACGGTGATCGTTGTAAAGGTCGTTTCGATATTTAAGAAAGAGAAAGCAAGGGTAGCCCCTGTGATGATCGTGAGTCCCACCACAGCAAGGAGACGCGCTCCTATCTTATCAAAAATACGGCCCGTAATTGGTGACATGAGTGCGGTAATGACCGCTCCCGGCAGCAGGGCGAGTCCCGATTCGAAGGCAGAGAATTCACGCATGTCCTGCATAAATAAAGGAATCAAAGTTTCTGCACCAATCAAACCCAGGAATGTAATCATCGCGATGACGGTCGTAATAGCAAAGACAGGGTACTTGAAGACGCGAAATTCAAGCATGGGATGGTGCATCCGCAGCTGTCTCAGGATGAACAAGGTCAAAGTTACAGCGCCGATGGTCAAAACAGTAACCGTGTCGATGCTCGTCCATCCCTGGTTCCCAGCAAGTGTGAAACCGTATAAGAGCCCCCCGAAACCTACGGAAGAAAGAATGATAGAAACCGGATCGACTTTAGGATAAGAGAGTTCGGTTACATTTTTCAGAATGAAGTAAGCGAGAACAATGATTAAAATAGCCAAAGGCAAGATCATCCAGAACAAATATCTCCACGTATAAGCGGAGGTGATGTAGCCGCTGAGCGCAGGTCCGATGGCTGGTGCGAATGAAATGACGAGTCCAATGTATCCCATAGCCGCCCCGCGTTTATGAACGGGAAAAATCATGAGAAAGACGGTCTGCATCAAAGGAAGCATTACACCTGCACCTGCAGACTGAACGACTCTTCCCAAAAGAAGGAGAGGGAAATTTAAGGCGAGTCCGCCAAGGATGGTTCCGAAGGCAAATACACTCATGGCCGATATGAAAAGCTGTCTTGTGGTGAACCGTTCGATAAGGAAAGCACTGACAGGGATCATCACACCGTTCACCAGCATGAATACAGTGGTCAGCCACTGGGCTGAGTTCGCTGTCACATTCATTTCATCCATAATGGGAGGAATGGCTGTGATCATAAGCGTCTGGTTTAATATCGTAATAAAGGAACCAGCGAGTAAAAGTGCAGCCATCAGCACTTTATTGGTACCTTTGGATGTCATAATGTCGTCCTCCTATGAATCAACTAATATACCATTATACTCCTCGGCGGGATGGGAGGACAACTCATCCAACTCAGTTTACTTGTTTTATATTATGTAAACTAGATGGTAGTTTTTTATTCTTATTAGGAAGGATAGAATGTTTGATCCTTTTCCATCATCCTGTCAATCGGAAAAAGCAGAACCACGATGCATGAATGATGCATCGTGGTTCTGCTTTTTTATAAACAGGCAAGGAGACAGAAGATTCAAGAGTGGGGCACAACAAAGCTTAAAGCCTGGAGGACGGCTTGTTTGACCGGGTTCCTTTATATGAAGAACGTCCTACGGAATGGTACTCAATGTTTCTCCCTTCGAGGTCTTTCCGTGTATAGCAATTACGCCCATCAAATATGACAGCTTCCTTCATTGTGTTTTCGTACACTTCCAAAGGTAAGTCACTAATAGAAGGCCACTCTGTACAAATCATCGCAAAATCAGCCCCTGTTAAAACTTCTTGGATGCTATCAACGACAGGACAGAAGGGGATGCTCCTGACCACAGGATCATAAGCGATGGGGACGGCCCCCAGTTCCTGAAGGCGTTGAGTGATCGAAAGAGCGGGAGATTCACGGATATCATCGGTATTCGGTTTAAAAGAAAGGCCAAGGACCGCTACAGTCTTCCCTTTTAAGCTGCCATAACGTTTTAACGCTTTTTCAATCAGGAGATTCTTTTGCCTTTCGTTCACATCCATGACTGTAGACAGAAGCTTGAAGGAATGTCCGGTTTCTTTGGCGACCTGGACGAGAGCTTTCGTGTCTTTAGGAAAACAGGACCCTCCGAATCCGATTCCTGCCCGGAGGAATTGTTCCCCTATGCGCCGGTCCATCCCCATCCCCTGGGCTACTTGCTCGATGTCAGCTCCTAACTCTTCGCAGATTGAAGATATTTCATTGATGAAGCTGATTTTTGCAGCTAAAAAAGCATTGGACGAATATTTGATCATTTCCGCACTTAAGGGATCCGTATGGAGCCGGGGTGTTTTTATGCTGCTGTAAAGGTCTTCGAGGAATTGTGCTGCTTCTGTTTCTTTAGAGCCGATGACGATACGGTCCCCATAAAAGAAATCATGGATAGCCGATCCTTCTCTCAAAAATTCTGGATTCGTTACGACTCGGAACCTCCGCCCAGCATGGAAGTGCATCCAGGAACGGACTTTGTCATTGGTCCCAGGGGGGACCGTACTTTTAATGACGACAATCGTCTCGTCGTTGATATAAAGTGAGAGGTCTTTGACAGCGGTCTTCACATATGAAAGATCAGCCGAACCGTCTTTATTTTCCGGGGTGCCGACGGCGATGAAAATGGCTTCTGCATGCTGGACAGCTTTTCTTAGATCAGAAGTGAATTGCAGCCGCTTTTCGTTAAGGTTGGATTGCATCAAAGAGGAGAGACCGGGCTCGTGGATAGGGCACGTTCCATCTTGTAGAGTGGATATTCTTTTTTCATCAATATCCACACAGGTGACTTCATGACCCAGACTCGCAAGACAGGTTCCTGTGACCAGACCGACGTATCCTGTGCCGATAACCGCGATTTTTCTCATATTCATCTTCTCCTGTCTCTAAGCGAAAGAGGCGAGCTTCATTTCGCCAATCACATCTTTGTAATCGTTGAGTAGTTGTTCAAAGATTTCATCCCATGACCTGCCTAAGGCTTCCTGCCGCGCCTGTTTCCTCATAGTATCCAGTCGTTCCGGGTCTGATAGTAGTTGTGTGATTCCTTGAGTGAACGAATGGACATCATTTGGGATGCATAACAATCCTGTATTTCCATGGCTTACGATTTCTTTTACACCACCGGCATTCGCTGCCACCACAGGTGTTCCGGAGGATAGGGATTCGAGGACGACATTACCGAACGTCTCAGTAGCTGAAGGGAAAACGAATAGCGTAGAAGTTGCATAGATGCGAGCAAGCATCTCTCCATCCTGAAAACCTGTGAACGTCATGTTTTCAGGAGCGATGGAGTGAAGATGATTTCTTAAAGGTCCGTCGCCTACAATGAGCCAGTGAATGTTTTCATTCATTCTATGAGGGAGGTTTTTGGCCACTTTCATGAGGGTGTCCAGCCCCTTCTCAGGTGCGAGTCGTCCGACATAGGTTAATAGAATGGGCGCGTCGATCGAGAAATGTTTTCTCACATCCTCACTCTTATGAATGGGAGAATAGAGCTGATGGTCCACACCCCTCTGCCACAGTCCGAGATTATCGAGCCCTTGCCGCTCCAATTCTCTTTTCGTATGAAGGGAAGGAACAAAGGTTTTTTTGAAGGACTGATGAAACCACTGCATATATTTCCAGACAAAAGGGGAGAGGAAAGACAATTTGTAATAGTCTAAATATTGATCGAAGTGCGTATGATAAGAACCCACGAGTGGAATGTCCATCTTCTTGCCAAGATGCAGCCCGGCGAGGCCCAGGTTGAAGGGAGTGGCGATATGGATCAGGTGCGGTTGGAATGCTTCAAGGTCTCTTTTGATTTTCATCAAATTAGGGAGAGCCAGACGGCATTCCGGGTAAAGCCAGAAAGGGACGCTGTTAAATCTATGGATGTGATCCGCGTACTCTTCTTTACTTTTTAAGTCAGGCGCATAAACCCTGTAGGGGATGCGTTTTTGTTCGAGGTATCCCGTCCACCGTTTTAATGTACGAGCGACTCCATTGACTTGTGGTACATACGTATCTGTGAAAATGGCCACTTTCATCTTCCGTTCCCCCTTTAAGCAAAAAGCGCTGCGACCTTGTCCTTCGGTACTTATCTATTCGCAGAAAAAAGGGTTTATGCAGGAGAAGGAAGAAAGGAAAACAACTTTACGTGAAATTGACAAAAGAAGAGAACGACAAAAAAACCTGCCTGCGCAGGTTTTGTCAGAAGAATATAGAGGCTGCTTCCGGGATGTGTTGGAAAGTATGGCGATGGGATGAAGAGAGTATCGTGGAAGGCTGTGTATAGTTACGCTGATTTTTTTGTAAGAGAGTGTTGGCTTACGGCTTTTAATAGAATCATCTTGTCTTGGTTTGTCAACTTGTTCCAAATGCCCACTTTGATGTTCATCTTTAGTTTCCTCCTCAGAATTTAATGGGGCCAGCATATTTTTGACGAACAGACATCACCGCTTTGTTCATACTTAGCATATACCGTCATTTCATCAAGATTAAACAACAAAAATATCTACAATATTCGAGGGCGTCAACGTTTTGAAGAAGGTTCAAGCATAAACATGTCGAATATGTATAATGAGCCTGTAAAAATATAAGGAATACGGGCTCAATACCTGAAAATATGTAAAAAAGAAGAGGAGGAAGTTTTTATGATTTCTTATCAAGTTCAATCAGAAAAAGGTTTTTCTGAAAAGATCGGGGAACTCGTATGTATGCTTGAACACGCACGTGCGGTGACGATCCAGGAAGTAGCGGACCTCACGCAGGAAGAACTTGATGAGTGCGAAACCGGTGGGAACTCCATTGGTATGCTTCTCTCCCATATGGCAGCGATTGAGTTTGTCCATCAGGTCATCAGTTTTGAAAACCGTGATTTAACGGCTGATGAAGAAGAAGAATGGGGAGCGGCACTTGAACTGGGGGACAAGGCCCGCGCAAAATTCCATTCTATACCGGTGGATGATTATTTGGATCTCCTCGAGACGACGAGAGATATGACACTTGAATACTTGAAAGAAAAAGACGATGACTGGCTGTTTGAGGAACGTTCCTGGCCGAACGGAGTGAAGTACAATCCCTATTACTTATGGTTCCACGTCATGGAAGATGAAATCAGCCATCGCGGACAGATCCGTGCAATGATCCGTTCGAAGAAACAAAAAATAAAACTATAAGAATAATAACCTGTTTCATGATGATAATCCTATAGAATTAAAGAAGCGGCCGGTGGCATTTGCACCTGGGCCGCTTCTTTATCTATGTTTTCATTAGAATATTGAACTGCCTCTGTCATTCTGTGCACTCTTATCGGTGGGTTTTGTTCATTTATCCATACGTTTTACCCTTTTATCGGTGACTTTCCGTTTTTATCAGTATGCATCTTAAATGTTAGTGGAACACCCTTTTACGATAGATAGCTTTCTGTTCTCCTGATGTATTCTTCTATGGCCTCCTGCAATGGCCGGAAAGACGCGTTCCAAAATTCCTGCTTTGTCAGATCTTGACCAAGAAAGCCTGAACAAAGTTCATCCATCGGCAGATCTCCCGAGTGACTTAAGAGCTCATCGTACTTCTCAGGAAATGACGCAGGCGTTTCTTTATACTGGGCGTATATGCCATTACTGAACAGATAGCCGATCGTGTAGGGAAGGTTATAAAACGCTTTTTCAGTATCATAAAAGTGAGGGATGCTCATCCAGTTATAAGCATTCACATGCTCCAGATGATCTCCGAACCATTCCCGCTCTTTTGCTTCCATCAACCCGGTGATCTCCGATGAGGAAAGCTTTCCTTGTTTCCGCTTCTCATAAAAATCCTTTTCAAATTCAAATTTTGCCGGGATGTACGTGGTGTATTTCAGTCCGTTGATAATTTTCATTTCCAGCAGGGAAAGGGCATCTTCTTCTGTATCAGCAAGATCAATAGCAGCGTCCAAAACGAGGTTCTCTGCGAACGTGGAGGCTGTTTCCGCAAGCCCTGTACCTGCACTCTGGGCAAATCCGGGTTGTTCATGCAGCAATGTATTGTGATAAGCATGTCCAAGTTCATGCGCCATGGTCACGACATCCTGATAGGTTCCTTGGAAGGAAAGGAGCACCCGGCTTTCTTTTGCATGGGGAAACGAGGCACAAAAGGCACCGTGACGTTTGTTTTCGTGAGGCTCAGCATCTACCCAGCCATCATGGAAAGCTTGTTTGGCGAAGTCTCCGAGTTTCCGGCTGTATTGAGAAAATTGCCTGACCACAATGTCCGTTGCTTTTTCATATGTAAGTGTTGTCTTAGCGGTGAAAGAAGGTGCATATAAATCATACCAGTCCGGTTTTGTGATGTTCTCGATCTGGGCTTTTCTTTTTAAGAATCGATACAAAAGATCCTTATGCTCATGCAGAGCTTTCATCATGGTACTGACAGCGGCTTCCGGAATTCTGTTCTGCTCATACATTTCTTTCAGAGGGTTGTGCCAGCCTCTCAGCTCATATAAGTCATTCCGGAAACCGGAGAAGTGGTTAAAAATAAGGGCGAAACGATCCTGATTCTGTTGGCAGACCTCAATGAGGGACGCAGCTATGCTAGACCTGACAGAACGATCCTTGGATAACATCGCCTTCATGAAAGCCATATCAAAAGAAAGTTCCGTTCTTTCACCATCTTCTTCCGCAGGTACACGGAGATTCGCGAATTCGTGCTCGAATAGGTCTTCCCATCCTTCGAATCCGTTCAAGGATAACGTATGGATGGCCTGTTCCAATTGAGGCGCTAATCGGTCTTTCACTTGTTTTCTACGTTCCATTAAAGAAGTGCGGACTTCAGCCAGTTCCTCAGCTTGTAGCCACTCATTCCAAGTAGGTTCGCTGATTGCTGCGATATACTGGTTGAATGCGAGCATCAGAGTTTCCATCTTTGCTTTTAATCGTTGACTTCGATCCATAAGTTCGTGTCCATTGCGATCCTGCATATTTTGAGAGGAGAGGCAGATGGCGTATTCATCGATGGAAAAAACGTCGGAGTAAAGCTTTTGCATTTCCTCGACTATCACCAGGAAATCTTTAAAGTTATCAGGAACTTGTGATTTCTCTAACTGCTCACGAAAAGCTTCCGTTTGTTCATTCTTTCTGAGCAGGACATCTTCCAGCCCGTCAGGAAAAAGACGCTCCAAATCCCAATGTTTCATAACCGTGTTCTTCATATGATTCCTCCTATGGTTTTGATAGTATTAGTGTAATAGACTTTGGAAAAATCTTCATCATCCTCAAGACGGACGACAACTCCTATTCCCGACGCATGGTGCATTGTCAAAATTCGATATAGCAGGATTGTGGAAGGCTCAGTTTCGAGATGGTCAGGGAGTGTGTGGGTCGGGGGGAACGAGTCGCTTTCCGCGGGAATCTCCCCATTCCCCTCCGCCCCTTTTAAAAAAATATTCTCGAAACAACTTCTGAAATCATATGCTTTTGCTTACAGCGAAACTTGAAAAATATAGACTTCTGTCGATCTTTTGGATTTGAAGGATATATATAGCGTTTTATCTCTTTTTCCAAGTGGGATGGAAGACAGGCACATCCTCTTTCTTGGTATAAGGTTCGTTTCTATTTATACGGAATGGGGTGATTGGGAAGCTGGGAGACTCCCGCGGGAATGGATGGGCTTGAGAGACCCCACAGAGCGGAGCTCGAGGAGACTCTCCGTCATCCCCGCAGGAAAGAGAGCGGCTTCCCAACCACCCCTGTTTCTCAATTAGGTAAACGAAACCGTATTATCTCGAAATTACGTCTTCCGAAATTGGGAGGAGCAAAATGATGATTTTAAAGGAGGAGAAGTAGATGAAGGTGCCATTCATAGATGGACATAATGATACGATGATGAACTTTGAAGATGGAGTGAAACCCTTTTTTACAGGTACGAAAGAAGGACATATCGACTGGCCTAGAGGGAATCGTTCCGGGATGGCCGCAGGCTTCTACGCCGTATTTTGTCCGAACCCTGACACGGATCCACTTCCTGTCGCCTACAAAACCGAGAAGGGTTACGAAAAACCATTTCCGAGACCGTTGTCTTATCCCTATGCTTGCATGTACACCCATAAAATGATGGCCCGCTTCTTAAAAATGGAAGCAGAATCCGGTGGGAAATTTAAAGCAGCACGTACCGTCGGGGATTTAGAAAGGGCGATCGCAGGAGAATACATGGCCGGCATTTTACATATCGAGGGGGCAGAGGGAATCGATGAAGACTTGCATGCACTCTCTGTCTTCTATGAAGCTGGCCTGCGTTCCGTCGGTCCTGTATGGAGCAGAGCGAATGTATTTGGAGAGGGTGTTCCGTATCGTTTCCCTTCTTCTCCAGATACAGGGCCAGGTCTTACCGATGCCGGGAAAAACCTGATCCGCGAGTGTAACCGATTAGGGATTATGATCGATCTCTCCCACTTGAATGAAAAAGGATTTTGGGACGTCGCCTCCATCAGTGATGCTCCGCTTGTAGCGACTCATTCCAATGCTCACCAAATATGTCCAGTCACCAGGAACCTGACTGACAAACAAATCGATGCGATCGGGGATTCGAACGGATTGATCGGAGTCACCTATAGTATCAATCCTAATATGGTGACAGAAGATGGTGGGAATAACGAGGGAGCTTCTTTGTCTGACATTACGAAACATATCCATTATATAATCGATCGTATCGGAATGGACCACGTCGCTTTGGGTTCAGATTTTGATGGTACTCGGATACCTTCCGCTCTTAAAGATGTGACGGGTGTTCCGAAAATCCTTGAGCTATTGAAAAAAGAAGGATTGAGCAGGGAAGACATTGAGAAGATTGCCTATAAAAATTGGCTTCGTGTACTTAAGGAGACATGGAAAGACCATAGCTGACTTGAGCTTCCAATGAAAAAAAGACGAGGGTGCCTTTGCGTAGGGCATCCTCGTCTTTTCGTTTCATCTATATTAGGCTCTATGTTTTTGATAGGTGATGGCTTTTGTCAGAGCTTGCATTTCCTTATAAGTCTGTTCGGTCAACGGTGGAGCCTCAAGGTAACGCAGGTTATCCCTCAGTTGTTCTTCGGAGCTTGCTCCAAAGACGGCGGTCGCGACCGTAGGATTTTGCAGGACATATTGAAGCGCAAGTGTTTCAGCCGTTTTCTCATCAGTGGTGAACGACTGCCATTGCTTCGCAATTTCCAATACTTCTTCCTGGCTGTATTCTAAAAACCCATCGGCTGCTTTCTCTTCAGCTTTCTCCAGTCCTTTTGAAGATAACATCCCTTTCGCCAGCGGACCCCGTGCTAAAACGCTAATCTCATTGTCTGCAAGGAGCTGGAGAATTTCTTCTTCCGGACGACGGTCGAGAGCATTGTACTGCATCATTACACTGACGATGTTGGATTTTTCTACGTATTCTTTAATGACATTCGGGCGGATGGAAGATATCCCGTATTCTCTGATCAAACCTTCTTGTTTAAGGTCTTCAAATGCTTCAATGCTTTCTTCTATCGGATCATCGATGGTTCCCCCATGCAGCTGGTAAAGGTCGATATAATCGATTCCCAGTCGTTTCAGACTGTCTTTCACCCCTTCTTTGATGTGCTTTTTGGACGGGTCCCAGTGCCAGTCTTCCTCATCAGCATTGAAATTGTTGCCGACCTTCGTGCCGATCAACAGGTCGTCTCTTTTTCCTTTGACCGCTTCTCCTACGATTTTTTCATTTTCCCCAAAATTGTATAAATCGGCCGTGTCTAAGTAATTGATTCCCGCATCGACGGCCCGGTCGATGATGTCTTTGGCTTTGTTATGATCGGTCCCGAGCGACATGCACCCTAAACTGATTTCTGATACATATAAATCGGAAGATCCTAATTGACGTTTGTTCATGTAATCATCCTTTCCATTTTAAGTGTAGCGGATTGTTCCGGTTCCATGCCACTCCTGTGATAAAATAACGATAGGAACAAGAGAGGATGAATGTTTTGAAGAAATTCGAAGAGAAAACTTATGAAACCGAAACGATTTATAAAGGGAAAATTGTTCAATTGGATGTCGACAGTGTTACTTTACCCGATGGGAATACATCTAAACGAGAACTGATCCGTCACCCAGGTGCTGTCGCTGTCATTGCCGTGACAGATGAAGGGAAGCTTGTTTGTGTCGAACAGTACAGGAAACCGATGGAGAAAAGCATTATTGAAATACCTGCAGGTAAGCTTGAACCGGGGGAAGAACCGAAAACATGCGCCCTCAGGGAATTGGAAGAGGAAACGGGGTACACATCCGATAACCTTGAGTTCATTACCTCTTTCTACACATCCCCGGGATTTGCTGATGAAATTGTCCACCTTTATTTCACAGACCAGATCAAACCGATGGAGCAGCAGCCGGACGGAGATGAGGACGAGTTCGTCGAACAAATGGAACTGACGGTGGAGGAAGCGGAAGTTTTGGAAAAAGAAGAGCGGATCCATGACGCGAAGACGGCCTATGCCATCCTATATATGAAATTGAGAAATGCGAGATGATGGATACGTTTTTCGTCGATCTACATATTCATATCGGAAGGGACTGGAACGGAAAGCCTGTGAAAATTACCGGCTCAAAATCGCTGACCCTCTCGAACATCTTTGAAGAAGCGACGAATCGAAAAGGGCTGGATATGGTTGGGGTCATTGATGCGCAAGCACCTGCTGTTCAGGAAGAAATGCAGGATCTGATCAATCGTGGGCAGGCCGTGGAATTAAAGGAAGGAGGGGTTCGTTATCAAGACACGGTCCTCCTTTTGGGCTCTGAAATTGAAGTCTATGATGCGGCCTGCTCAGGCCCCATCCATGTGCTTTGTTATTTTCCGACATTGGAACGGATGAAGGCATTCACTGCATGGCTTTCAAAGAAAATGAAGAACGTGAACTTAAGCTCCCAACGTTTTTACGGCACGGCCCGCGAACTCCAGCAATATGTGAAAGAACAGGAGGGCATCTTTATTCCCGCCCATGTTTTCACTCCATTTAAAAGCCTTTATGGAAAAGGAGTGAAACAAACCTTAAAAGAAGTTCTCGATCCAGACAAAATCGATGCTATTGAACTTGGATTGAGCGCTGACACAGAGATGGCTGATGGGATCGATGAACTTGAACCGTACACCTATGTGACCAACTCGGATGCTCATTCCTTAGGAAAGCTTGCCCGGGAGTATCAGCGGATGGCATTGAGGGCATTGAACTTTGAAGAATTGCGGATGGCTCTACACAAGAGAGAGGGAAGAAAAGTCCTCACGAATTACGGGATGAGTCCAGCCATGGGAAAATACCATCAGACGGTTTGTGCTGAGTGTCTTTTCCCTGCAGAAGTTTCTGCATCCCAGTGTGAACAGTGTGGATCCAAAAAGATCGTCAAAGGGGTCAAGGATCGTGTGGAGGAGTTGAAATCTAGCAACCGAATGAAAGAAAGACCTCCGTATATCTATCAAGTGCCTCTATCATCTCTCCCTGGAGTAGGAACGCGTACCTATGAAAAGTTAATCGATGCTTTTGGTACCGAGATGGCAGTCATCCATGAAGTATCAAGGGAAGACTTGAAGACCGTCATTCCTGAACAAGTGTCTGAGCGGATCATGGCCATGAGGAACGGTACACTTACCATTGAGGCTGGCGGTGGAGGACGGTATGGAAGAATTCAATAGAAACTGAGCTGGATCTGGTCTACTTTTTCCATCTCTCTCATAGATTGGTCATAGACCGGTGAAGAGAAAGGTGGAGAAAAGATGCAGCAGGGAATGCGAATGGTTAAAAACGACGTTCAAACACATATGAACATTTTCGTGTTTATTTTCGTTCTATTTATTATGGGAATGATTTTCGGGGCTGTGATCGTAAACAGTATGAACTTTGTCCAGAAGCAGGATCTCTTCTTTTATCTGAAGCAGTTTTTTGAGCAGCAGACGATGATGGGGGGAACGGGAAAAGCTACCCTGTGGAAAGACAGCGTTCTTTACCATCTCAAGTATATGCTTCTCTTATTTTTGCTGGGGATCTCTGTCATCGGGATGCCGATCATTACGGTGTTATTATTTCTGAAAGGGTTGGTCATCGGATTTTCCGTGGGTTTCCTGGTCAATCAGATGGGCTGGTACGGATTGTTGATTTCCTCCGTTTCCATCGCTCCTCAAAATGTCATTATTATTCCTGTATATCTGATTGCCGGTTCCCTTGCTTTGATTTTTTCACTGACTCTGTGTAAGCAGCTTTTCATCCGCCGGGTTCACCAGCCAATCATGAAGGGCTTTGTAAGATATAGTGCGCTGTTCGGAGCGTTGATTGCGATTCTTATGGTTTCTTCGGTCGTAGAAGTCTTTCTAAGCAACACATTTTTGGAATATGTGTTGAAATGGATTTACAAGTAAATTATATTAAATAATAATGATTATCGTTAACAGATTAAAATAATTATAATTTGACACTCGTTCTGTCTCTGATTATAATGAAATTGGTATTACGAGGGAGGGACGAACGATATGGAACATCGTATAGATAAAATAAAAAAACAGCTGCATTCCCAGAGTTATAAGCTGACCCCGCAGCGTGAAGCCACAGTACGGGTACTTTTGGAAAATGAAGAAGACCACTTAAGTGCGGAAGATGTTTACCTCCTCGTAAAAGAGAAAGCACCAGAAATTGGTCTAGCAACCGTCTATCGAACATTAGAATTACTATCAGAACTAAAAGTTGTCGATAAAATTAATTTTGGAGATGGCGTCTCCCGATATGACTTGAGAAAAGAAGGTGCCGAACACTTTCACCATCATCTCGTATGTATCGAGTGTGGATCAGTGGAAGAAATCGATGAAGATCTCTTAGGGGATGTAGAAAAAATCGTTGAAAGTCAGTGGGGTTTTGAAGTGAAAGATCACCGCTTGACGTTCCATGGCATTTGCCGTGTGTGCCAGAAACAGGCTGTTACGACCTCATCTGCAAAATCAAACGAAGAATGAAAAGACCGCCGCTATGAAGGACATAGTGGCTTTTTATTTTGCGCACGTTGAAACATCCAAGGGGAAGCGTGGAGGAAGGACGGTACAGGCTCATTCTGTGTATACGTTTTCTAAAATCTCTGACTCTTGTATTTTTATTTACAAATGAACGAAAATCGTGTACGTTAAACCTAGATGGGGCTTGTGCTGTTTTTTAAAGCGCTTCGTCATCCGTTTCTCTCATCATTCTACGTATATTTGTAAGGAATTTAGGCATATCCTTTACAAAAAGGTACGGAAGTGAGGGGAGTGCCATGACTCGTTTAAAGCACAGTTTAAGAGATTTAATTAAAGTCCTGGTTGTATTCACCGTTTGTACATGTGTTTTTTATATGGCCTTACGAATGGTACATGAAGAATACGAGCGCCAGCATCGATACGACCCGCCAGGTGGTACGGCTATTAAAGTCTATCAACCCCTGGAACAACCATGGACGGATCGGCTGTCGATATTTTTTCGGTTAGGAGAGTAGATGGAAGATGCAGCATGCGCTGGAAGATTTTTTTCATTATTTGACCGTAGAGCGCGGGTTATCACCTAACACGATTCAGTCTTACAAGCGGGACCTTTCTCAGTACGATCGCTTCCTGCAGCAGGAATTAGGCGTGAAAAGTTGGGATGAAATGACCCGTTCGCATATTATGAAATACTTGCATCACCTCAATGACCAGGGGCGTTCATCCGCAACCATTGCCCGGTTGTTGTCTTCCATTCGTCTCTTTCACCAGTTCCTGATCCGGGAGAAGGTGACAGAGCAGGATCCGAGCTTACATATCGAGACTCCGAAGAAAGAAAGAAAGCTTCCGAAAGTGCTTTCTTCAGATGATGTGGACAAGCTTTTGAACATACACGCCAAAGACCCGCTTTCAGCGAGGAATAAAGCGATGTTTGAAATGCTGTATGCCACTGGCCTGAGGGTAACGGAGCTTGTTTCTCTTAAAGTGACGGACCTGCATTTGACGATGGGTTTTGTCCGTTGTCTGGGAAAAGGGTCAAAAGAGAGGATCATTCCACTTGGTGACATGGCTAAAGATGCGGTTGAAAACTATTTGGAAGTCGGTCGCGATGCACTCGTCAAGCAAAAACAGACCGAAGAGCTTTTTGTTAATCATCACGGGAATGCCCTATCACGGCAAGGTTTTTGGAAGATATTGAAAGCGGTTGCTCGGGGCATGGGTGTCAATAAAGAACTGACCCCGCATACCCTGCGCCATTCATTTGCTACACATCTTCTTGAAAACGGAGCCGATCTCAGGGCGGTCCAGGAAATGCTTGGACATGCAGACATCTCAACAACTCAAATTTATACCCATGTCTCGAAGACAAGGTTGAAAGACGTTTATCGCTCGTATCATCCACGGGCATAAACTCTTTTGTGTTTTTAGTTGTCTGACATCCTACATCTTAAGAATGTAGGGTAGTTTTTCACGAATTTGGGAAATTAAACATTAGGAGGGATCTTTGATGAATTCATTCAAACGTGTATTTTTAGTAGTTATGGACTCTGTAGGAATAGGTGAAGCACCAGATGCGGAAAAATTCGATGATAAAGGGGCAGACACCCTCGGGCACATCGCCGAACATATGAACGGCTTGGATATGCCGCACATGGGATCGCTTGGGCTCAGCAATATTCGTCAGATTCAGGGCATTGATAAGGCTGACAATCCGAAAGCGCACTATACAACGATGGTGGAAGCGTCGAACGGAAAAGATACGATGACCGGCCACTGGGAAATCATGGGCCTTTATATCGACCAGCCTTTCCGTACATTCCCGGATGGTTTTCCCGATGAGCTGCTGGATCAGATCAAAGAAAAGACCGGCCGCGGCATTGTCGGAAATAAGCCGGCATCAGGGACGGAAATCCTGAAGGAACTTGGGGAGCATCATATGGAAACGGGAGACTTGATCATTTATACGTCTGCCGATTCTGTTCTGCAGATTGCTGCCCATGAAGATGTGATTCCACCGGAAGAGCTTTATGAAATCTGTGAGTTCTGCCGTGAAATCACGAAAGATGAGAAATATATGGTCGGACGCGTTATCGCTCGTCCGTTCATCGGGGAGCCGGGAGCCTTTGAACGTACATCCAATCGTCATGATTATGCGTTGAAGCCATTCGGGCGCACAGTCATGAATGAGATGGCTGATGAAGGACTCGATGTGGTCGCCATCGGTAAAATTTCTGATATCTATGACGGAGAAGGTGTCACAGAAGCCATCCGCACGAAAGACAACATGGATGGGATGGACCAATTGGTGAACTCGCTGGATAAAGACTTTAACGGTATGAGCTTCTTGAACCTTGTCGATTTCGATGCGAAATTCGGTCACCGCCGTGACCCTCAAGGGTACGGGGAAGCCTTACAGGAATACGACGCGCGTCTGCCAGAAGTGCTGGAAAAAATGAACGATGACGATTTATTGATCATCACAGCAGACCACGGGAATGATCCCGTGCATCATGGGACAGATCACACACGGGAACTTGTTCCATTGATTGTCTATCATAATGGCATAAAAGAAGGACAGGAATTGGATCAGCGTCAAACGTTTGCGGATATCGGTGCGACCGTTTCTGAAAACTTCTCAATTCAAATGCCTGAACACGGCAAAAGCTTTTTGAAAGATATTCAATAAGGGAGGAGAAACAATCATGAACCAAACACAAGTGAAAGAAGCAGCTCAATTTATCCAAGGAAAATTAACGCATGAACCAAGTGTTGGACTGATTCTAGGATCAGGTCTTGGCGTACTTGCCGAGGAGATTCAAAATCCGACAACCATTCCCTATACGGAAATTCCTCACTTCCCTGAATCAACGGTTTCCGGCCATAAAGGGCAGCTGGTCGTTGGTGAATTGGAAGGGCGGCAAGTGATCGCGATGCAAGGACGCTTCCACTATTATGAAGGTTATGATATGAAACAGGTGACTTTCCCGGTCCGCGTCATGAAAGCGCTGGGTGTAGAAACCCTTTTCGTTACAAACGCTGCGGGCGGCATCAATGAAACCTTCAAGCCGGGCAACTTGATGATCATTACCGACCATATCAACAATATGGGAGACAGCCCGCTGATCGGACCGAATGATGAGGAGCTTGGACCACGTTTTCCTGACATGTCTGAAGCGTATGATCGTGCTTTGATCGATCACGCGAAGCAGTCTGCCGAGCGTTTGGACCTTCAGGTGCAGGAAGGAGTTTATGTTGGGAACACAGGACCTGCCTATGAGACAGGTGCAGAAGTACGTATGCTTCGTACACTCGGTGGAGATGCCGTCGGAATGTCCACGGTTCCAGAAGTGGTGGTCGCGAACCATGCAGGCATCCGAGTACTTGGGATTTCTTGTATTTCCAATATGGCTGCAGGAATTCTGGACCAGCCACTTACACACGATGAAGTTATCGAAACGACAGCTCAAGTGCGTGAAGATTTCCTAGGATTCGTTAAAGAGCTCCTAAAGACATTACCAGCATAAATAAGAGAGCGTCTCGCGGGACGCTTTCTCTCTTAAACTTAAGTAAAGGGTGATCGAGATGAGAATGTATGACATTATAGTAAAAAAACGTGATGGCGGGGAATTGACTAAGGAAGAAATCGAATTCTTCGTTGAAGGTTACACAAAAGGGGAGATTCCTGATTACCAGGCCTCTGCCTTTACGATGGCGATTTATTTTCAGGGCATGACTGCTGAAGAAACAGCGACGTTGACTCAAGCAATGGTTGACTCAGGTGAAACCATCGACCTCTCAGCGATTGAAGGGAAGAAAGTCGATAAGCACTCCACAGGCGGCGTCGGCGATAAAGTAACATTCATCGTAGGACCATTGGTCGCTTCTGTCGGCATCCCTGTCGCGAAAATGTCAGGTCGTGGACTTGGACATACAGGCGGAACGCTTGATAAATTAGAGTCCATCAAAGGTCTTGAGATCGAGATGACGAAAGAAAAGTTCATCGAGAATGTCAATACTCATAAACTTGCGGTAGCAGGCCAAACCGGAAACCTTGCACCTGCAGATAAAAAGCTTTATGCACTTAGAGACGTAACGGGTACCGTAAATTCCTTGCCATTGATCGCTGGTTCCATCATGAGTAAAAAGATAGCATCCGGAGCAGACAGTATTGTCCTTGATGTGAAAACAGGTTCTGGCGCGTTCATGAAAACGCTTGAAGACTCTGAAGCACTTGCTCGTGAGATGGTGAATATCGGAAACAACCTGGGACGTAATACCGTAGCTGTCATAAGTGACATGAATCAGCCGCTTGGTTATGAGGTCGGAAATGCCAATGAAATTAAAGAAGCAGCGGAAATCCTTCAAGGGAAGAACGTCGAAGACTTGCGTCTGCTTTCTCTTGAAATCGCTTCACATATGGCTGTTCTTGCTGAAAAGTTCTCTTCTTATGAAGAAGCGTATAAAGCCATCGAAGCGAATATCGAAAACGGAAAAGCCTTCCAGTCCCTTCGTACGCTCATTGAGGCGCAGGGTGGAGACGTTTCTATGATTGATGATCTTGATCGTCTACCTAGAGCGGCTCATGAAATTGAAGTCACGGCTGATCAGGATGGCTACGTATCTGCGATCGACGCAGAATCCATCGGCATAGCCGCTATGTATCTTGGCGCCGGTCGTGCGACGAAAGAGGATGAAATCAATCACGGCGTAGGAATCAGTCTGAAGAAGAAAATCGGCGATCCTGTCAAAGCAGGCGAAGCTCTGGTCGTATTGATCAGTGATGACGAGCAGCCGAACGACTCGATCCAGAAAGTGAAAGAAGCGTACACGATTTCTGGTGAAAAAGTCGAAAAACCAACATTGATCCACAACATCATTAAATAAAAATTTCTATTTAGGTTGAAAAGCGAACCGACCACACTCCGTGGGCGGTTCGTTTTTTTTATTTCACATCAGCGAGTGATATGGAGGGGAACAGAGGAATTTTAGAGTGTTTTGGATTGGATATTCATATGAGAATTGGTTCATGGTATCATTCTTGTAGAAGGAGGAATAAGGATGTTCCGGATTTTGGAGATCATGGTCGCCTCAGTTGCTCTTATTCTTTTATTTTCCCATTGGTTTTTCTCTTTCCATGTAAACTTTGATCTCATAGCACTCGTGTCTGCTTTTTTGTATGTCTTCATAGGCGTTCGTTTTTTAAAGGAGGATCGCGTTATCAGAGGAACAATCATTCTTGTGCTTTCCTCCATGATGGCGTTTATCTTTATTGAAAGTTTCATTCCAATTACATAGGAGGGAAAGCATGGACCCATGCATTTTGTGCTCACCAGAAGCGGATGAAGAACAGAAAATCATTTTTGAGAACGGCTCCTGCTACTTTGTTCAGAAAGACCAGCGGATCTTAAAAGGATCGGGCTTAATCGTTCCCAAATCGCACCGGACAACGGTATTCGACCTTTCCAAGGAGGAATGGATCGATACGCAGGAAATGATTCAGCAAGTGAAAAGCTGGCTCGATGAAACACTTCAACCGGATGGGTATAACATCGGATACAATTGTTACGAAACCGGTGGGCAGCATATCTTTCACGCTCACATGCACATCATCCCCCGCTTCCAAGACGAACCCCACGCAGGAAAAGGCATCCGCCACTGGCTCAAACAAGAAGAAAACAAACGCCATATCTAAAACACGGCCTCCCCAGGTTGTGTTTTTTTTATGATCGACCTCATACTGATAAAAGCAGCAAAGTCACCGATAAATGTATGAATTCCACCGATAACATGCTCCAACTCACCGATAAAACTCCAAAAGTCACTGATAAAAACCCTAAACCCACTGATAAAGAAGTTTTTGAAAAGATTCTTCTCCTTTCCGCCCAGCACCCGTGTCATGACCTTAGGTTATGTATAGAAGATGATGGTAAGGGAAAGATAGGGTCACTTAAAGCAATGGGAGGTTTAGGTTATGAAAAAAGTGATGGGTGTGTGTCTCGCTCTTTGTTTAGTTGTCTCACTACTTCCGTTAAACATGACTTTTGCAGAAGAAAGGGAGTCAACAGAGGTCATCAATTCGGCGAAATCAGCGATATTGATGGAAAAGAACAGCGGGATGACGCTTTATGATAAGGATTCAAATAAAAAGCTGCCCCCTGCGAGTATGACAAAGGTCATGACGCTGTTGTTGATCATGGAAGAGCTTGATAAAGGCGGCATCAAACTCGATGAAAAAGTCCGTATCAGTGAACATGCTGCTTCTATGGGCGGTTCTCAAATCTTCCTTGAAGCTGGAGAAGAAATGACCGTTGAAGATTTGCTCAAAGGAATAGCTGTGGCTTCTGGAAATGATGCGAGTGTCGCAATGGCAGAACGAATTGCCGGAAGTGAAAAAGAGTTTGTCGCTCAAATGAACCAAAAAGCAAAAGATCTGGGTTTGAAGAATACACAGTTCCAAAACCCGACAGGTCTGCCGGCTGAAGGACATTTTAGTACAGCTCATGATATGGCCGTCATGGCGAGGGAACTACTCCTTCACGATGAAGTGACGAAGTACACGAAGATTTATGAGGATTATTTGCGGAAGGGCCAGGATAATGAATTCTGGTTAGTCAATACGAACAAATTGATCAAAAATTATCCGGGAATGGATGGACTGAAAACCGGTTACACAAGTGAGGCGAAATACTGTCTTACGGCTTCTGCTAAACGGGATGATATGCATATGATTGCGGTTGTTATGGGTGCGGAAAATCCGAAAATGAGGAACTCGGATGTGACGAGTCTATTGGATTATGGGTTCAGTCAGTATGAGGGTGTGAAGCTTTATTCTAAAGATGACACCATGAAAACGATGAAAATGACAAGAGGGAACCCATTAGAGTTGAAGCTGTCCCCGGAAAAAGACGTCGTCGTTCTTAAAAAGAAAAATGACAAGAAGAGTGAATATGAAACGGAACTGAAGATTGCGAAGAATACCAACCTTCCATTGGAAAAAGGGGCCCATATGGGATGGGTGATCGTGAAGAATGGTGATCAGGAAGTCGCTAAAGTGCGTCTTGAAACGTCGGAGACTGTGGAGAAGGCGGGATTCCCTGCTCTATGGCAGCGCTCATGGAAGAATTTGACGAGCTTTCAGAGGTTTTAGCATTTTCTCACTAGTTATGTTTTTGAGCAGGAAATGACAGCGAAAAGTACGAAAAGACATAGTGACTCTTATAAAGTCAGAGGAGGTAATTCACTTGAGTCTTCAAGTTAATTTTGCTGTCAGAGAGAATGTTTTGCTCGTCCGTTTGAATGGGGAGCTGGATCATCATGAAGCTACAACGCTTCGGGAAGCTTGGCAGAAGGAGCTCGCGAACAACGCGGTCGAACATGTGATTGTCAATTTACAAAAATTGTCCTTCATGGATAGTTCAGGCCTTGGTGTGATGCTCGGTCGTTATAAAGAGGTACAAGCGAAAGGGAACGAAATGGTGCTTTGTTCGATTTCGCCTGAGGTTCGGAGATTGTTTGATATGTCGGGAATGTTCAAAATCATGAAACTCGTGGATGATGAGGCATCCGCGCTTGAGATGTTGGGGGTGGCATCATGCGAAATGAAATGACGCTGGAGTTTACGAGTGTGAGTGAAAATGAATCCCTTGCCCGTGTATCGGTGGCTGCTTTTGTCAGTCAAATCAATCCGACGATGGAAGAATTGACAGATATTAAAACCGTCGTCTCAGAAGCCGTCACGAATGCCATCATTCATGGTTACGAAGAGAAAAGTGATGAAAAAGTCATGCTTACGTGCGCCATTGATGACGGAGAAATCGAATTGATCATCCAGGATCGTGGTCAGGGTATTGAGAACATTGATATTGCAAAAGAACCACTGTACACATCGAAACCGGAATGGGAACGCTCGGGAATGGGTTTTACTATCATGGAGAATTTCATGGATCGCGTAGACATTACATCAGAGCCCGGGGTCGGAACGACGATCCGAATGACGAAGCAGTTGACGTCAACCCGCGCTTTGTGTAATTGAGGCGCCGCCTATGAGCGATACGACAAAAGAACGTCTGTCCGACAAAGATGTCAAAGAGCTGATCAAAAAGAGTCAGGCGGGCGATCAAGAGGCGAGGGACTACCTGGTGGAAAAAAACACCCGTCTCGTATGGTCGGTCGTCCAGCGATATCTCAGACGTGGATACGATCAGGATGATCTGTATCAGATCGGCTGTATCGGCCTGCTTAAATCGATCGACAAGTTCGATTTGAGCTATGATGTCCGTTTTTCTACGTATGCCGTCCCCATGATCATTGGTGAAATCCAGCGTTTCATTCGTGATGATGGCAGTGTGAAAGTGAGCCGCAGTTTGAAAGAACTGAATCATAAAGTTCGAGCCAAAAAAGAAGAGCTGTTAAAAGAATATGGACGCTCTCCCACAGTGAACGAGCTCGCAGATGCCTTAGGTCTTACGAGGGAGGAAATCGTCCAGGCGGAGGAAGTTGGACGAACCCCTCAGTCCATTTATGAAACGGTTTATGAGAACGAAGGCGATCCCATCACACTCGTCGATCAGATTGCCGAAGAGGAGAGCAACTGGTTCGACCATCTCACACTCCAGGATGTGATGAGTAAACTGGATAAGAGGGAAAGGCTCATTATTTACTTGCGCTATTACAAAGATCAAACGCAGACCGAAGTGGCGGAACGTTTAGGGATTTCGCAGGTACAAGTCTCACGTTTGGAGAAGAAAATCCTTGCTGACATGAAAGAAACCATGAATGATACAAGCTGATCGCTGTACCTAAAAAGGTACAGCTTTTTTTATGTTCATCGAAAAGTCGTAGGATGCTTGCTCGTGCACCTTTGGTTACACTGTTTCTTCCTGATCTTAATATCCGAGGACTCTTCGTATGATATTTCTGATCTCACACATAATAAGTCTAAGAAAATTTACACAGGGGAGGCGGTAGGGTTGGCGACTCCTGTCTACATTCGTACAAAACAATCGATTTATGTTCCACCTTTGTCAAAAATCCGTTTGCAGGATGTGGCTCGTGTGACAGGGCAAAAGCGTCATAAGCCTGTCTTGGAACAGATGGTGTTACATCAAGTGACCGAAGAGGATCAAAACATCGTGGTCATCGACTCTTTCATGATCATTGAACAAGTGATTGAGAAGTTTCCGGAGCTTGAGGTCGAACTGATCGGACCGAATCAATGTGTGGTTCATGTGGAGAAACATCAAAAACAGCCGTCCCCTCTTTTAATCAGCGGCATATGGGTCTTGCTTTTTATAGGAGCGGCGATGGCCATTATGAATTTTCACTACGATGTGAGCATGCAGGCCGTTCAACAGAAGTTACATTTCATGTTGACGGGGAAGGAAGAGGAACATCCTTTATGGATTCAGATTCCTTATTCCATCGGCCTTGGAATTGGAATGATATTATTTTTTAACCATTGGTTTCAGAAACGATTCAATGAAGAACCGAGTCCGATGGAGGTAGAGATATTCAATTATCAGGAAGACCTGGACCATTACGTGGCCATTAAAGAGAATAAGGTGGAAAAACAGGATGTGGATCGTTGAAGTACTCATAGGGCTTGCAGCCGGCATTGCTGTCGGAACCGGTTTCGTCGCATTCTTGACAGTCCTTGGTATTGTTCCGAGGCTCATGCAGTTGAGTCATTCGGAATCAAAACTTCGCAGTTACGAGATGGCCGTGATCTTAGGTGTTTTTGCCGGAATTTATCTTTCTTTCGGGGACGGACCAGTGAAGATGACGTTGATCGGTCTTGTTATATGGGGCCTTTTCCATGGGATTTTTGTAGGCATGTTAGCGGCTGCTCTTACAGAGGTCCTCAATGTTTTTCCGCTCTTATTTAAACGGATCGGGGTGGATGGTTTTCTATTCACCCTCTTAATGGCACTTGTGCTTGGTAAGATTGCGGGTTCTTTGTTTCAATGGATTATTTTTGTCAGGTGAATGATATGGGATTAGGAGGGAAACAGTGTGGATAAACAACCACTGAACGAAAAGAATTTTGATAAAGCGAGAAAATCGTACCAGCCGAAACCGCCTTATGTGATGAATTGTATCAAAGCATTTATCGTGGGTGGATTGATTTGCGTGTTTGGTGAACTTCTCACACAAATGTACATCCACTGGTTCGATTATAGCGAAAAGAATGCCATCAACCCGACGGTCGCAACGTTGATTCTTCTATCTGCGCTCGCTACAGGGTTTGGTGTTTATGATAAACTCGGACAGTTTGCCGGAGCTGGATCTGCGGTTCCTGTCACTGGATTTGCCAATTCAATTACCTCAGCTGCCCTAGAGCATAAATCCGAAGGTCTTGTGCTTGGGGTTGCGACCAATTTGTTCAAGTTGGCTGGGTCGGTCATTGTATTTGGTGTGGTTGCTGCTTATGTACTGGGTATCATTCGTTACGTGTGGGCGCTTATTTTTTAGGAGGAAATGCATATGGCTAAAACTGGAACACAATCATGGACATTTACGGAACCCGTTTACTTACAATCCACAGGGACAGCTGTCGGACCGATGGAGGGTGAAGGTCCCCTTAAAGATACGTTCGATGTCATTCATGAAGAACTTCATTGCGGGGAATCCAACTGGGAGCTTGCTGAACGCAAATTAATGACGGATGCGGTGTACACGTGTTTGCAAAAAGCAGGGGTCGACCAGTCCAATATCGATTTATTTTTAGCGGGGGATCTGTTAAACCAGAACGTCACAGGGAACTATGTGGCAAGACAGTTGGGCATTCCCGTACTAGGGATGTTCGGGGCGTGTTCGACCAGTATGGAAACTCTGGCAACAGGTGCTGCGCTTGTTTCATCTGGCTACGCAAAACAAGCTTTGGTAGCTGTTAGTTCTCACAACTGTACGGCTGAGCGTCAGTTTCGTTACCCAACGGAGTACGGAGGGCAAAAGCCGAAAACCGCAACATTTACTGTCACAGGAAGCGGAGCGGCCATCCTTTCGAAAACTCCTTCGAAAATCCAGGTGGAAGCGGCAACTATTGGGAAAGTCATGGATTACAGTGTCAAAGACCCGTTTGATATGGGCTCTGCGATGGCACCCGCCGCATGGGATACGATTAAAACACATCTGGAAGACATGGGTCGTGTGCCGGGCGATTATGATGTCATCGCTACGGGTGACTTGTCTGCAGTAGGTACGCCTATTCTCAAAGATTTGATGAAACAGGATGGCTATGACATTAGTGACGTGCACAAAGACTGTGGACTGCTTGTCTACCACAGTGATCAACCAGTGTTCGCAGGCGGAAGCGGATGCGCATGCTCAGCGGTCGTCACTTATGGGAAAATTGTGCAGGATTTGATTAGTGGAAAATACAAGCGTGTGTTAATCGTTGCCACAGGTGCCCTGATGAGTCCGATGATGCTTCAACAGAAGGAATCGATTCCAGGGATCGCTCATGCCGTTGTTCTTACCAGAGGGGAGGGGGAAGCATGACCTTTTTATGGGCATTTATCGTCGGAGGAAGCATTTGTGTAGTCGGACAGATTTTATTGGATGTCTTCAAATTGACTCCAGCCCATGTGATGTCCTCCTTCGTTGTCGCTGGAGCGGTACTGGACGCGTTCGACCTCTATGACAACCTTATTGAATTTGCCGGGGCAGGAGCGACGGTCCCTATTACAAGTTTCGGGCATTCCCTTTTGCATGGGGCGATGGAACAAGCGGATGAACATGGTTTTATCGGAGTAGCTGTCGGGATTTTTGAATTAACATCTGCAGGTATTGCATCGGCGATATTGTTTGGCTTTATCGTGGCTGTGATTTTCAAGCCTAAAGGATAAATCGAGATCAAGGAGTGGAGGTTTATGCCTGAGAATGAGAAGAAAAAAGAAACACCCATCGTCATGAAACTCGAGCAAAACCGGAAGACGATGAATGAACGCATTGGCGTAGACCAATCATTTGATACCGGTTTCCGTACGCTGACCTTATTGGGTGTTGAAGTGAACTTCTATTATGTCACGGGTTTGGTAGAGACACCCATCGTTGTAGAAGTGATGCGACAATTGATGGAAATGAATGAAACAGAAGACCACGTCGATTCTGTATTTAAATCCATAAAAGATGAAATCCCTCATCAACAAGTAGAGACGACTTCCGACCTTGATAAGTGTATCACCCAGATGCTATCCGGGTTGATGGTCATTTTCGTCGATGGAGAAACAGAGGCCTTCATCGTCGATGTGCGGACCTATCCCGGGAGGACTCCGGAGGAACCGGATACGGAAAAGGTCATTCGTGGGTCGAGGGACGGTTATACAGAAAATATCATAGAGAATACGGCCCTCACACGACGCCGTATCAGAGATGAACGTTTGAGAAATGAGATCATGCAGGTGGGTAATCGTTCGAAAACAGATGTTTGTATTACTTACATTAAAGACGTTGCTGATCCAGGTCTCGTACAGTTATTAAAAGAAGAAATCCAAAAAATCGATATCGACGGCCTTTCCATGGCGGATAAAAGCCTGGAAGAGTACATTGTCAAGCAGGGAAGGAACCCGTTTCCTCTTGTAAGATATACGGAACGTCCGGATGTCGTCGCTTCTCATTTGTTTGAAGGCCATGTGGTCATCATGACGGACACGTCACCGAGCACGATCATTACGCCTACCACTTATTTTCATCATGTTCAACATGCGGAGGAATTCCGACAATCTCCTCCAGTCGGGACTTTTGTACGGTGGGTTCGTTTTTTTGGGATTTTTGCATCTGTCTTTCTTCTGCCATTATGGATGCTGTTTGTTATGCAACCGGATTTGCTCCCAGAACCTTTTGCTTTTATTGGACCCAATGAGGAAAGCTCCATCCCTATCATCTATCAAATTTTAATTGCTGATTTAGGTTTGGAGATGTTAAGAATCGCAGCCATCCATACGCCAACGCCATTATCGACGGCTATGGGACTTATTGCCGCAGTGCTTATAGGCCAAATAGCCATTGACGTAGGAATGTTTGTACCAGAAGTCATCCTTTACGTAGCTGTTGCAGCTATTGGGTCTTATTCCACGCCAAGTTATGAATTATCGGTGGCCAATAAAATGGCACGTATTTTGTTTGTGATTTTAGTGGCATTATTCGGAATCAAAGGGTTGATGTTCGGATTTTTGGCTTATGTTCTGCTTTTAGCCAATACAAAGTCATTGAATACGCCTTATTTGTGGCCGTTCCTTCCGTTCAACGGAAAAGCGGCAGTCCAAATCATCCTCCGTCTCAGTATGCCATCGTTGAAAGTGCGTCCGAGTGTTGTTCATCCTCAAAACAATACACGTCAGAAATAATCGTATTGCCCGTTCTTTAGCAATGTGATAAATTAAAATAAATCTTAATGTCCTTTGACTTCCAAAGGGCATTTTCTTTTTATCATTTCTCCGTTTGAAGAAAAGGTGGGTTACGATGAATCATGATGTTAATGAAAGCGGGCAATTGTTGATCGGACAAGTTCCTGCACAGGAACTTGCCGAACAATATGGCACCCCTCTTTATGTATATGATGTAGGTGAAATCAGACAAAAGGCTCGGGCATTCGTGCAGACTTTCAAAGAAAATCAGGTGGCGGCTCAAGTCGCGTATGCCAGTAAAGCTTTTTCTTCTGTCGCTATGCTCCAGGTTGCGAACCAGGAGGGTCTTAGTTTAGACGTCGTTTCGGAAGGAGAGTTACATACAGCTCTTGAAGCGGGTTTTCCAGTAGAGAAGATCCATATGCACGGAAACAACAAAAGTATCCGTGAATTGGAAATGGCCGTCGAACATGGAATCGGCTGTGTCGTCGTCGATAACTTTTATGAAATCGAACTTCTTCATGCGATTCTTAAAGAACAGAAGAAAGAGATGGATGTATTATTGAGGGTAACACCGGGGATAGAAGCCCATACCCACGATTATATATTGACCGGGCAGGAAGACTCCAAATTCGGCTTCGATTTGGCCAGTGGCCAGGCTGAGGAGGCATTCATGAAAGTCCGTGAAGATGCCAATATCCGCTTAATCGGACTTCACTGCCATATCGGCTCACAAATCTTCGAGACGAGTGGTTTCGAGATGGCGACAAGAAAGCTCTTTACTACTTTGATCGATTGGCGGGACCGCTACGGATATGAAGCGACCGTACTGAATTTAGGTGGCGGTTTTGGTATTCAATATACGAAAGAAGACGAACCGCTTGATCTCGATCAATATGCCCACGCCCTCATCCGTGAAGTAAAAACTCTTTCTTCTCAGTACCATTATCCTATGCCCGAGATTTGGATCGAGCCGGGGCGAGCGATTGTTGGGGAAGCAGGTACAACGATCTACACCATCGGTTCCATCAAAGAAGTCCCTGATGTAAGGACCTATGTATCTGTAGATGGTGGGATGACTGATAATATCCGTCCCGCCCTTTACCAGGCGAAATATGAAGCAGCGCTGGTAGAAAAAATGGATCAAGATCCGGAAAAAGAGTACTCCATAGCTGGAAAGTGCTGTGAATCCGGAGATATGCTAATATGGGACGTGGCGCTTCCTACAGTTGAGCATGGAGACAGACTTGCAGTTTTCAGCACAGGAGCGTATGGTTATGCTATGGCTAATAATTATAACCGCTTTCAAAAAGCGGCCGTCGTGTTTGTCGAAGACGGAAAGCATCAGCTTGTCGTCAGAAGAGAGAGCTATCAGGAGATGACACGACTTGACTTATCTTATGAAAAATGAAAAGGGGTATGAGAAATGAAACAAGCAACGATTGAATTTGAAAATGGAGAAAAAATGCTGATTGAACTATACGAGGAAGCAGCACCCAATACGGTTGCGAATTTTGAGAAACTTGCCAATGATGAATTTTACGATGGTTTGACTTTCCACCGTGTCATCCCTGACTTCGTCATCCAGGGAGGATGTCCGAATGGAACAGGCGCAGGTGGTCCAGGCTATACAATCAAATGCGAAACAGAAGGCAATCCTCATAAGCATGAACGGGGAACCCTTTCTATGGCCCACGCTGGTAAAGATACAGGAGGAAGCCAATTCTTCGTGTGTCATTCTCCTCAGCCGCACTTAGACGGGCGTCACACCGTATTTGGAAAAGTGGTCGAAGGTGTGGACACGGTTGATCGTGTTCGTGTCGGAGATGTGATGCAGAAGGTCCGCGTCGAGGACAAATAATCACTAGAAGAGCCCTTCATGATTGTCACATTACTGTTATTGATTTTTCTAGTGGCCCCTATAAGTCTATTCATCCATGAGCTTGGTCACCTCTTCCCCGGTCGGTACTTTCGGGCAGATCAAAGTGTTCTTCACCTTGGCCGTGGGAAAGTGATCGGGCGGTGGAGGAAAAGTGGGGTCCACGTATATATTCACCTTTTTTTCTTCCAGGGAGCTTACTCGTTGAACGAACGGAAACCTCCGTTCAAGGATCGGGAGAAAGCTTGGATCAGTATGGGCGGTCCTATATTCAATACCATTACAGCGTTTATTTTGTTCCTATGGTTCAAGGACCAGGGCGGTGACCTGCTCCGTATCGCTTTTCTTTTCAATACTTATCTTGCCATCATGAATCTTATTCCCTTTTCTATCAAAGGAAAAGATTCTGATGGATATCGGCTCTGGTCAATTGTGAAACGTCGGTTTTTAAACAGGCTTGAATAATCACAGGCTTTGCTATATTCTATGTAGCGGGGCAAATCACAAAAAAACCGGGGGCCACGTATAATGAAAATGAAAAATTGGATGCTGTTTACGTTTTTAACGGTGTTCAGCATCGGTTGGGGTTTATACTACTGGTTCGTAATCGTCATGTAAGCTTGACATATCAGGAGAATTGGACAATGATTGAAAGTAACCATTTTCTTTTTTCGATCCAACGGTCGGACATCTGGAACTCTAGGAAAGTTATTTTCATAATTGAGGGGTTAATATGTTAATTCGATATAAAAAATCATTTGAAAAGATTGCGATGGGTTTGCTTTCTTTCATGCCTGAAGTTACAGACGTGAAGACACTTCAGGAAATTATAAGGGAATACGATTCCAATCCGGATTGGAATCTATTTTTGTGGAAAGAGGAAGATATCCTCGGAGCGGTCGGAGTCCGTTTGGAAGATGGCAGGGCCGTCATCCAGCACGTATCCGTCAACCCTTCCCACCGTAACACAGGGATTGGAAGACAGATGATTCATCGTGTCCGTGATCACTTTAAAGATGTATGTGACGTGTGTGCTGATGTGGCAACAGAATCATTCATCGAGAAATGTGATGAAGAAAGTGCCTCTTCACAGTTATAAATAAGAAGGAGGTGTCGATTCACGACACCTCCTTTGTTTCGTTTTATTATTGAATTCATAATGACTTTTTTCTTTTTTTGTGTTTGAGTACAAGGTGTTCGTCAGACATGTCACTTGGAGATCCATAAGCAACGCCCCACTGTTGGCACAACAGATGGACCTCTTTCAGAAGTTCCATATCAATGATAGGCATATTCCAGCTGCGATAGGGAACCTCTTCGTCCAAACGCGCATTGAATTCTTCCAGCTGTTTTACGAGGCGTTCTCCATCCAGGCCGAGGAGCGGGAGCTCTTTTTCGTGTTCTGATTTGTTTTTTAAACAGCGTTTAACTAGAGTCCTTGCCCCATTCGGATTGCCTCGGCGATCATGATACATAGCTACAGCGATTTGGATCAGCCATACCCAGATGGAAGACCGGTTTCGAGGATCTACTTCTTTCCAGTACTCCTCGAGGACCTCATGACACTCAAAATAATCTCTTGTACCGTGGAAGTGAGCAAGGAATTCAATATAGGCTTTCGGATACATATAAACCATCCATTCCTTTGAGTCAACCATGAGAATCATGGTTGTTTATTAAAATAGTTCCTGACTTATAACTATAGTATAACGTAACCGAAGACAGAAGACATGCATCGTTATGAAATACATGCTGTCACAGCAGTATATTTTTTGATACCATTATAGAAAGAACATTGGAACGTAAAGGAAGAATGATATGAAAAAAAGCTACCAAGTGAAAGTGGAAGGTTTTGAAGGACCTCTTGATCTTCTTTTACACCTGATCAATCGATATGAAATCGACATCTATAATATACCCGTTTCTCAAATTACGGATCAATACATGAACTATATCCATACAATGCAGGAGCTTGAGCTGGACCTGGCGAGCGAATACCTGGTGATGGCAGCTACTTTACTGGCTATGAAAAGTCAGATGCTCCTTCCCAATCAAAACATGGAAGATGAATATGAAGATGGAGAGCTTGAGGATGATCCGCGCGAAGATTTGATGCGGCGGTTGATTGAATACCGTAAATATAAACAGGCAGCAGAGGAACTTAAGGAAAAAGAACTCGATGCCAACCGGATCTATACCCGACCTCCTTTGAATATGGAAGGCTGGGAAGAAGAGATGCCGGAAGTCCGCCCTGGCGAAGCTTCTGTTTACGATATGATTCAAGCGATGGGCAATCTATTAAAACGGGCCAAAACAGAAAAACCACAGGAAGCGAAAGTCCGGAGAGATGAGATTCCTATCCAAATGAGAATGGAAGAAATACTCGGTAAAATTGATGTGCAAGCAGGTGGCACTCCTTTTCATCAATTATTTGAAAAAAGAACCCGACCGCATATCGTCGTAACCTTCATCGCTTTGCTGGAACTGATGAAGAGTAACGACATCGTGTGTGTCCAACAACAACACTTTGATGAACTAATCGTATATAAGATGGAGGATGCACCATGGAGTTAGAAGAATACAAAGCCATAACCGAAGGCCTGCTTTTTGCTGCCGGAGAAGAAGGAATCACCAAAAAGAAACTGACGAACCTGCTGGAATTGGATACTAAAACGTTCCAGTCCTTGTTGGAAAAAATGATAAAAGACTATCAATCCAAGAATAGAGGTCTCACCATCATGGATTCACAAGGAACCTTGCACTTGACTACGAAACCGGAGCATGCTTCCTATTACAAGCGTCTTCTGGATTCACCAGGTTCAACAAGGCTTTCCCAGGCGGCTCTTGAAACGCTCGCTATCATTGCCTATCAACAACCTATTACCAGAATAGAAGTGGATGACTTGAGAGGGGTCAAAAGCGACCGTGCCATCCAGACCCTGGTCAATCGCAGTTTGATTGAAGAAAAAGGCCGGAAAGATGCCATCGGACGACCAATCCTATATGGAACGACCAAGGATTTTCTTATCTATTTCGGTTTGACGTCAATTGAAGAGCTCCCGCCACTTTCTGAACTCAAGCAGGGCGAGGGGGAAGAAGAAGGCGATGCCGACCTCTTTTTCGAAAAATTCAACGAAGATCCCTTCGGTGACGACTAAAAAGCTGTTCCTCACCAGGAACAGCTTTTTTTCTATATAACCATTCGAATGTGGAAGACTTGATTTATAGATAAGCGCTCCCGCGGAAAGCGATTCATTCTCCGCAGCCCCATCCATTCATCAAACTCATCACTAACTTAGTTTTCTACCGCAATCCTCTTGTATTGGGATTTTTCTATTACTCATAAGCTTGTACGTTTTTGCATAAGTTGAAGCAAATGATGTGAATAGGAGGAAGTCCTCTTGAGAAGGTTCTTTTATGTAGCTGTGGCAATGACTTTACTACTCCCAACCTTTATGGTGGAGAAGGTAAAAGCGAATCCTAATATATCGGTATCTGCTGAGCGTGCTGTTCTGATGGATGCAGAATCGGGACGGGTCTTATACGAAAAGAATGCCTATGATCCTACACTGATTGCCAGCACCACAAAAATCATGACTGCGATCATAGCGATAGAATCAGGAATGTTGGAAGAAAAAGTGAAAGTGAGTAAAAGGGCCGTTTATACAGAAGGGTCCTCCATTTATTTGACAGAGAAAGAAAAAATTCCTCTGAAGGATTTGGTATATGGATTGATGCTTAGGTCTGGAAATGATTCAGCTGTAGCGATTGCTGAACATGTAGGCGGAAGCGTCGAAGGTTTTGTACAGATGATGAACGAAAAAGCGGCTTGGCTTGGAATGAACAACAGCCATTTTGAGAACCCTCATGGCCTGGATGGAGAAACCCATTATTCCAGTGCGTATGATTTGGGGCTGCTCATGGCTTACTCCATGAAAAACGATACGTTCCGCGAAGTGACAGGCAGTGAAATGTATCGTTCTGAGAATCGGGAATACTCCTGGAAGAATAAAAATAAGATGCTGACCCAGTATTATGAGCCTACAAACGGTGGGAAAACAGGATTCACTAAAGCCGCTGGACGGACGTTGGTGACAAGTGCCCAAAAAGATGGCATGGAGCTGATTGCTGTAACTTTAAATGCTCCTGATGATTGGAATGATCATACGAGGATGTTCGAGTGGGGATTCGATAATTTTGAAACGGTAAAACTTCAAAGTGAAGGTACCGTGGAAGTGAACGGTCAATCGTTATACATTCCTAGAGATATCTATTATCCTCTGACTTTATCTGAAAAAGATGATCTTCAAGCGACGTTTTATCGCTATGAACAAGAAGGGGATTCGAATTTAGCAGGTGTGACATACTTCATGGTCGGAAAAACACCAGTAGTAGAAGCGCCTGTGTGGAATGAGCGTCCTTCTCAATCCTTCTTTTCAGAAGTGAAGAACTTTCTGAATAGGATGATGGGGGTTGCGCCATGGTCAACTTGATTTGGGCGTTTCTTGCGGTGACGGGCATCATCTTTGCCATGTTTAATGGTACGATGGACGAAGTGAACAAGGCGATTTTTTCTACTTTGGATGAAGCGATTATGATTACGCTGAGCCTTGCAGGGGTTCTTATCTTTTGGTTGGGACTGATGAAAATCGCTGAAGAGGCAGGACTCCTTGCCGGCCTTGCGAAAATCTTCCGGCCCTTTGTGAAACGGATCTTTCCTGAAATTCCGGATGACCACCCGGCGCTCGGTTACATCCTGTCTAATATGACGGCAAACATGTTCGGTCTTGGAAATGCTGCCACACCAATGGGATTAAAAGCGATGAAGGAATTGAAAGAGTTATCAGGCTCCGATAAAGCGAGCCGGTCGATGATTACACTACTTGCCATCAACACTTCCTCCCTGACGCTCGTCCCGACCACCGTCATTGCCATTCGGATGAAGTATGGCTCTCAGGATCCGACTTCCATCGTCGGAGCTACCATTCTGGCAACTATTATTTCTACCATTGCCGCTTTATTGATCGACCGTTATTTCCATTATAAAAGGGAGAGGGCGATGCGCTTATGATCAGCATATGGCTCATCCCATCCATCATCCTGCTTGTATTGGTGACGGCAACCCTCAAAAAGGTTCCTTCGTATGAAGTTTTCGTGGAAGGAAGTAAAGAAGGAATCCAAATAGCGATCAGTCTGCTTCCTTTTTTGCTGGGGATGATGGTGTCGATTGCTGTGTTCCAAGCCTCAGGTGCCATGGGTGCGATTGTAAAACTGTTCGAACCTCTCATGTCCTTGTTTGGAGCCCCGGCTGAAATTCTCCCTTTGGCCTTCATACGACCCATTTCAGGCACGGCCGCCCTCAGTATGACGACAGAGCTGATCCGTACGTTCGGTCCTGACTCATTCATAGGCCAGCTCGCCTCTGTCATGCAGGGAAGTACGGATACAACGCTGTATATTATCACCGTCTATTTTGGTGCTGTAGGTATTAAAAGAATGGGAGATGCTTTGAAAGTTGGACTCCTGGCCGATTTGGTTGGTATAATAGCATCAATTATCATTGTCATCATCCTATTTAGTTAATAGGATGATTTTTTGTTCAAAACTTTATAGAATGTGTATAATGTAGATGAACGGAAGAGCCGCGCTTTGTGAGCGTGGCTCCGTTTCATGAAAAAAAGTGATTTCAAAGAAAGTTGGTGACGGTCGTATGGCAGATATGGAACGACTACAAAAGGTGATCGCCCACGCAGGTGTCGCATCACGAAGAAAAGCAGAAAAGTTGATTGTTGACGGCAAGGTTACGGTCAATGGAGAAGTTGTAACAGAATTAGGAACAAAGGTTGGTAAAAACGATGATATAGAAGTAGAAGGAGTACCGATTGATAAAGAAGCGCCTGTCTACTATTTGCTATATAAACCACGCGGAGTCATCTCAAGCGTCAGTGATGATAAGGGACGTAAAGTAGTCACAGACTTTTTACCTGAAGTTCAAGAGCGGATTTTCCCAATCGGCAGACTGGACTATGATACATCTGGATTGATTTTGTTAACAAACGATGGGGAGTTTGCGAATTTACTTATGCATCCAAGTCATGAAGTGGACAAAGTGTACATCGCAAAGACGAAAGGCATTCCTACCAAAGATCAATTGAAACAGTTGAAGAAAGGGATGACTGTAGACGGGGAATACCTGAAGGCCGTTCACGCGAAAGTCACATCCACCGATTCGAAGAAGAATACGGCGATTGTGCAGATCGTTCTTCATGAAGGAAAGAACCGTCAAGTACGCCGGATGTTTGAAGCCCTTGGCTACCCTGTCGACAAATTGAAGCGTGAGCGTTACGGGACACTGGACTTACATGGAATGAATGCTGGTGATTCTCGACCTTTAAAACCGTTTGAAGTGAAACAGCTTCGTGCACTTGCTGAAAAAACTGTTGAATAACGTTCAAATTTACAGCCTTCAATCAATGTTATAATGGGTTGGGAGTGAGTCAATATGAAGGAATCAACCATTAGAAAAAAAAGAAAGCGCCTTATTTTCAGAACAGCTATGCTTGCCGTCATGGTCGGGCTTGTCGTGTTCGCTCTCGTCGCTAACGGCAAGGATGAACAGGCGGTGATCGCCAAAGGGGAAAAAGCCCCCGATTTTCAATTGAAAAAGTTCGGTACAGATGAGACGGTTCAATTGAGTGATTTGCGAGGAAAAGGCGTCATGGTCAATTTTTGGGCGACGTATTGTAAGCCATGTAAAGATGAAATGCCTTATATGGAAGAATTGTATCCCGAGTATAAAGAGAAAGGTGTCGAAATTCTGGCTGTCAATTTGGATTCAACCGAACTTGTGGTGAAGAATTTTGTGAACGAATACAATCTGACCTTTCCAATTCTCCAGGACAAAAATGGAGAAGTGATGGATCTTTATAACATCGGTCCGATTCCTTCTACGCTGTTCATCAATCCTGAAGGTGAAATTGAAGAGCAAGTCATCGGCCCTCTGACCTTGGACAAACTCGAAGGCCACTTGCAAAAGATTGCACCGGCGGAATAGAGTCTACTTGACATTGTGAGGTTTTACTATGAAAGAGATTACCTGTGAATGTGGTCATGTGAATCCTGAAGGCACGGTTCTTTGTGAAGCTTGCGGAAAGCCGGTCGAGCAGAACCAGCATATTGATGGGAATGAGGATAAAAAACTCCTCAACATGCGTTACGATGGAAGTGCCCGTCGCTCCCAAACGTATAATCGTACGATCGTTGATAAGATATGGAACTTCTTTTCTTCCGTGAAGGTCGGGGTCACCCTGATCTTTATCACCGTCGTGGCATCTGCGATCGGAACGATCTTCCCTCAATCCGTGTTTATTGGCGGGGCAGATCCTGCCACCCACTACAAGGATCAATACGGGATAGCCGGACAGATTTATTATCAACTCGGATTTCATGACCTTTTCAGTTCGTGGTGGTACATGCTATTAATCGCGATGATTGGCATATCCATTGTCATTGCATCCATCGATCGTTTCTTCCCGCTATATAAAACTTTGAAAAGGCAGAAGCCGAAGCGTCATGAACTGTTCATGAAAAAACAGCGGGTGTTCGGAGAGACGAAATCGGATTCTATCGCTTATGAAACATTCAAAAGCAACTTAAAGAAAAGACGCTTCAACGTTTATGAACAAGATGGACATATACTGGCAGAGAAGAACCGTTTTGCGAGATGGGGACCTTATGTCAATCATATCGGTCTTATTATTTTCCTATTAGGTGCAATTCTCCGGTTTATCCCTGCTTTTTATGTCGATGAACACGTCTGGGTGAGGGAAGGGGAGACTACCCTGATCCCTGGAACAGAAGGCGAGTACTATATTAAAAATGAGGCATTCACTCTAGAAACCTATGATAAAGACAATCCTGAAGATGCGAAGTTTAAGGAAGCCATTGAAAATCAGGATGGAGCGATTCCGAAAACCTTCCGGACAGACGCTGTTATTTATGAGCGGACCAATCAGGGAGTCGCCGGCGCAGATCCTGAGCTTGAGACGATCAAGGAAGGGGCTGCTACATTAAACAATCCATTAAAGTTTGAGGACTTTGCTCTTTATCAGGCGAGCTATCAGTTGGATGAGTTCAGTGAAATGTCTTTCAAAATCCATGACAAGGATGATGAAGAGACCAACTACGGCGAATTTACAGTCGATTTGACGGACCCCCAATCTACATATGAGCTGGACGGAGGGTTCCGGGTAGAGGTCGTCAACTATTTTCCAGAGTATGAAATGCAGGATGGCCAGCCGGCTTCCGTATCCAAGTATCCGAAAAACCCAGCTTTCGTATTCAATTTATATGCACCAGATAAAGAAACGCCTGAAACTAGTTTCCTGGGGATAGGCGCGAATATCGATGCCGGAGAGAATAACCAATACAAACTAGGCCTTACAGGTTTCGATACCCGGGATGTCACAGGTTTGACTGTGAAAAAGGATCATACACTAGGGATCATTTCTCTTGGTGGCGCGATTTTCATGATCGGTGTGATCCAGGGGATGTATTGGAACCATCGTCGAATCTGGCTGCAACCTAGGTCAGACGGAGTATGGATTGCAGGACATACGAATAAAAACTGGTATGCCTTGAGAATGGAAATTGAGAAATCCATTGAAGGCACTCAAATCGAGGCCCCTCAGGACCAGTATGAAATGAAATCATAGAGTCAGGAGGATGAAACAATGGGAGATTGGACAACCATAAGCGGCAATCTGCTCTATGCTGCTTTTTTCATCTATTTAATAGCGACCTTTTTCTTCGGAGGCACGATCCGCGATAAAAAGAGAGGGAAGAGCCGCATTGCAGGGAATATTGGAATTTCGCTTGCGATCATCGGGTTTCTCACTCAAGTCGGGTATTTTATTACGAGGTGGTTCGCCAGTGGTCATGCCCCGATCAGTAACTTGTTTGAGTACACGACATTTTTTGGAATGATGCTTGTATTCGCATTCATCGTTCTCTACTTTATTTACAGAGTGGATCTCTTAGGATTATTCGCTTTGCCGATTGCATTATTGCTCATTGCTTTCGCAAGCATGTTTCCAACGGAAATATCACCACTTGTACCATCTTTGCAGTCGCACTGGTTGTACATCCACGTAACGACAGCATCCCTTGGCCAAGGGATTTTATCGGTTAGTTTTGTGGCAGGATTGATTTTCCTGATCAGCCAGGTGGACCAGAGCAAACGTTCCAAACATACGGTTTGGCTAGAGTTTGTCATCTATATCATTGCTGTGACACTCGCTTTCATTATCGTTTCTTCATCATTCAGCGCGATGAATTACGAAGCGACTTTCGAAGCTCCGATTGAAGGACAACAAGCAGAGATCACTTATAACATGCCGGCCATTACGGGACCTTATAATGGGGAATTGATGAATGATGAAGCCATGTCTCCATTGTTCCAGGCACCAGAATGGATGCGCGGGGAGGATGCGGCTAAGAAATTCAACACCTTCCTCTGGGCTCTTCTAGGCGGGGTAATCCTGTACTGGGGGACAAGACTTATTTTAAGAAAGCGGATAGCTGCGGCTATTCAACCACTTCTTAACAAAAAAGTGAACCCTGAACTTGTAGATGAGGTATCCTACCGCGCCGTGGCCATCGGGTTCCCGGTATTTACTTTGGGAGCGCTCATTTTTGCGATGATATGGGCACAGCAAGCGTGGGATAGGTTCTGGGGTTGGGACCCGAAAGAAGTTTGGGCCCTGATTACTTTCTTCTTCTATGCAGCCTACCTTCATTTGCGACTGTCCAGAGGCTGGCAGGGAATGAAATCCGCGTGGCTTGCCGTTGGTGGTTTCGGGATCATCATGTTCAATTTAATTGCGGTCAACTTAATTATTTCAGGCTTACATTCTTATGCATAAAAACAAAAGGCAGGCGAGAATTTTTAAAACTCCGCCTGCCCTTTGTGTAAAGGATACGATGTAATGAAACCATAGGAGTAGAATTCTATGATTTGGAGGTTTTTAAATGGATCAAGAAGCCAAAGTGTTAGTAGTAGATGATGAAGAACGCATTCGACGACTGATTCGCATGTATCTGGAAAGGGAAGATTATGTCATTGATGAAGCAGAAGATGGGGAAGAAGCTTTGCAAAAAGCGCTTCACAATGAATATGATGTGATTTTGCTTGATTTGATGCTCCCGGGAAAAGACGGGATTGAAGTGTGTAAAGAGTTGCGTGAGAAGAAAGCCACTCCTGTAATCATGCTTACAGCAAAAGGGGAAGAAGCTAATCGCGTGCAAGGGTTTGAAGTAGGCACGGACGACTATATCGTGAAACCCTTCAGTCCAAGGGAAGTTGTTTTGCGTGTGAAGGCACTCCTGCGCCGCTCTTCTTCAACGAAGTTCTTAGAAACGGAAACATCTGCCCGTAACGTCCTTGTTTTCCCTCATATGACAATTGACAATGATGCTCACCGTGTAACGGCGGCTGGGAAAGAAGTAGCGTTGACACCAAAAGAGTACGAGCTCCTTCACTATATGGCTCAGTCTCCAGATAAAGTTTTTGACAGGGAACAACTGCTTAAGGAAGTCTGGCAGTATGAATTTTTCGGCGATCTTCGGACGGTGGATACGCATGTCAAACGACTCCGCGAAAAATTAAGCAAAGTTTCTGCAGAGGCAGCAGGGATGATTGTGACGGTATGGGGCATCGGCTATAAATTCGAGGTCTCTGGTGACTGATGTTCTGGCGTAGTGTAGTCGGGAAGTTATGGTTCACCATCTTACTATTGGTTTGCTTTGTCCTCTTTATTTTAACTGTTCTTCTTCTTGAGTTCTTTCAAAACTATCACGTAGTGGAAGCAGAACGGCATCTTTTGCAGACGGCGGACCGGATTTCAGATGTCGTAGACCGCTATGAACAAGAGGAAGACCTCTTACTTTCAACAACAGCCCTTGTCAAAGATCCGGCAAGTCGTGCGGTCATCGTATTGAGTGAAGAGGAGCAGTTGGTTTCTGAGAGTGATTCCGATTCTCTGCCCGTGCTTGATTATGCGTGGTTTGAAAATGATGAGGACACAAAAACCGTTTTGAATGAGGGGTCAGATGTTAAAAAAGTTGCCGATCTAGGAAATGGCGAGACAGGAGTAATGGTTGTCGGCACCCCTCTTGATAACCGTGACGGAGCTGTTTTTGTCTATCAATCACTGGATACGATTGAAGAAACGTCCGAGCAGACAACGAAAATCATCTTCCTGGGTGCTGGAATTGCCATCGTCCTGACAACCATTTTCGCTTTCTTCCTGTCCACTAGAATCACAGCTCCTTTAATTAAAATGAGAGAAGGGGCATTGGAACTTGCTAAAGGCGAGTTCAACACGAAAATCCCCATACGTACCCATGATGAAATCGGAGAATTGGCGATGGCGTTTAATCGGATGGGACGGGAGTTGAAGTTTCATATCAACGCCTTGAATCAGGAAAAAGAACAGCTTTCAGGCATTTTGAGGTCGATGGCGGATGGCGTTATTACGTTTAACCGTGAAGGGGCTGTGCTCATTTCCAATCCTCCGGCCCAACAATATTTAGAGGCCTACGAGTTTGAAAGGAATGCTGCCTCTGCTTCTGCTGATCAAACGTCCCTTCCAGAACCACTGATGGATCTGTTTAATGATGTCATTACAGATGAGAATGAATCCATGATCGAGATGACACTGCAAGGCAGGTCCTGGGTCATCATCATGACACCTTTGTATGACAAAGAAAAAGTACGGGGAGCTGTCGCTGTCCTTCGGGATATGACAGAGGAAAGAAGACTGAATAAGCTCCGTAAAGACTTTATCGCAAATGTGTCCCATGAACTGCGAACCCCCATATCCATGCTCCAAGGGTATAGTGAAGCCATCGTGGATGATATTGCAGAGTCAAAAGAAGACAAAAATGAACTCGCTCAAATTATCCATGATGAATCTCTCAGGATTGGCCGGCTTGTCAACGAGTTGCTGGATATCGCGCGCATGGAAGCAGGGCATATTCAGTTAAACGAAGAATCCGTTGAAATGGAGCCGTTTTTAAACAGAATCATCAGGAAGTTCAGTGGAATCGCCAATGAAAAATCTGTAGATCTTAACTTGAAGGTAGAGGGAGAGTTCGGGCTTATCGAATTCGACCCTGATCGTATTGAACAAGTATTTACGAATCTGATTGATAATGCGATCCGCCATTCTGATCCAGGCAGTGAGGTCCAGGTGATTCTGGAAAAAGAAGAAAATGAATGGATAGCAAGTGTCAAAGACTCCGGTTACGGAATCGCTGAGGAAGACCTTCCTTTTGTATTTGAGCGTTTTTATAAAGCTGACAAATCAAGAAAACGTGAGAATAAAAATTATAAAAAAGGCACAGGTCTCGGACTAGCCATCGCGAAAAATATTGTAGAAGCTCACGAAGGGACCATCAGCGTTCATAGCAAGTTGAGAGAAGGAACAACCTTCACTTTCAAAATCCCTTTTTCCCATAAGGAAAAATAAAGTTGCTATATTCGAAAAATTGATGTAATCTTGTTTATGGAAACTTCATATGAAGAGGATTCAGGTGTCTGAAAAGACTTGATAGGGAATCTGGTGCGAAACCAGAACTGTCCTCGCAACTGTAAGTGTAGACGAAAGGGAAATTCCACTGTACCTATTGGTATGGGAAGGATCCTGATTAGGATGACGCACGAGTCAGTAGACCTGCCTGATCCAATGTTTCAAAGCTTCGGGGATTGAGCATTTGAGACAACCGATCGGTATGACGTGTAACGTAAATCTTATCCTTTCGTTTGTCTTAAGCTTACCCTTGTAGAAGGGTAAGCTTTTTTTGGTAGGAAAGATTATTGGATTTCTACAGACACGTCACTTGGTTGTCTTTGCTTTTCTCTCCTCCTGGCCGTGAAATAATAAGAAAAAAGGGAGAGATTGTCATGAAAAAGTGGAGCACGTTTTTTACAGCCATGATTCTTGCTGTTGCCGTACTGGCAGGGTGTGGGACACAAGAGGAAAAGGAAACATCAGCGACTCAGGAAGAACAAGTACAGGAAGTCACTGTAGAGGTGCAGGTTTCTAAAAACAATGGCGAAGAAATGATGGCAGAAGATGAAATAACGGTAGAAGAAGGTACCACGCTTATGGAAGTCATGGAAGAGAACTATGAAGTTGAACAATCAGAAGGCTTTATCAACAGCATAGAAGGAATTGCTGGTAACCAAGAGGAAAAAATGGCTTGGATGTACACCATAAATGGAGACGAAGCAATGGTTGGAGCCAATGAGTACGAAGTAGAGGATGGAGACGAAATCGTTTTTGACTATCAATCTTGGGAATGATGAATGATGAACACATATAAGCTTACACTGATTGCCATGCTCGCATCTTTAGCCGTAGCAGGAAGAATGGCATTAGCTCATCTACCGAACATCCAGCCGGTGACTGCGATCATCATTATTGCTGGTTTCTGGCTTGGACCTAGTGCCGGCATTCTCATTGCTCTGCTCACGACTTTTGTATCGAATGTGCTGCTGGGCATGGGCATATGGACAATCTGGCAGGTAATCGCCTGGTCAATCATAGGAATCGTTGCTGGTCTATTAGGGAAGTATTGGTCGAACATGCCATCATGGGGTCTTTCCATCTATGGATTCATCAGTGGGCTTATGTTCGGTGTCATTCTATCATTGACCATGCGGGCAGCGGGACAACCCTTTTGGGCCTATTATTTAGCCGGCCTCCCGATGGATTTCAATCATGCAGTATCTAGTACTGTGTTCATATTGGCTCTTTCTCCAATACTCGGAACACTTTTCCAACGCTACGAAAAAAGAAACGCCATATCAAAAGTATCTTAGCTACCCGAACCAAGGGTAGCTTTTTTGTTACTGCTACCTCTATATTTTGTTAAAGATAATGGCAGGATTGTGGAAGACTCAGTTTCGAGGCTTTCCCGGGTTCGTTGCCCGGGTTGAGCGTCAGGGGTGGCTGGGAAGCTACTCGTCTAGCTCCATCGCCCAGACACTCGCGTCATAAGCAGAACAGCAAAGGAATGAAAAGCACATTCCGTTGCTGTTCTGCTTATGCAAGTCGTGTCTACCAGGGCGATTCCGCATTTGGACACTTTCCTATGGGGGAGTGGCGAGCTTCCTCGGGCTACGCCCTGCGGGATCTCGCCGATCTCCTTTCTCCCACGGGAGTCTCCCAGCTTCCCAACCACCCCATACGATTATTGTTAGAAACGAATCCCTTTGCCCAGTATGAGTGTCTTTCACAAATCCTGAATCAATAGTGATAAAGCGCTCTATAACAGGCTTTATCATTCATAATGAGGTTGGAGGATCCAGATTGCTTCACTTTCCTTAGGAGTAAAAGCTTCCTTTTCCGGAAGTTCTTTCGAGATACTTATATGGCAAAGGGGCGGAGGGGAATGGCGAGACTCCTATCTTAAGTGTGCAGGCGCCTTGGTCAGCGGCGTATGGACTGGACTGAGCTGGCGTAGATAAAGGAAACACGGAGAGCGTAGCGATTCGATGTTGACTTATCGTACAGAAGCGAGGGAAGTCTCACTAGCCGCTAGGTGCCGGAACCGGATATCTAGGAGGAAAAAAGTGCATGGTGAGACCCCACAGGACGCAGTCCGAGGAGGCTCACCGCGCTCCCACGGAAAGCGAGCTATTCCCCGCAGCCCCCATCCACACAACAAAAGTCTCGAAACTTAGTCTTCAACTAAAGGCAGCATTAGTTAAAGGTGGGATGGAGGGAGCTGCTGGTGATTTTGTTTGGAAAACGAGGTTCCTTTTTCTTTTTTTGCATATTAAGATAGATAGTGTAACTTTTTCATACATAAGACGACTATTAAAGTGACCCAGGAGGTACCACCATTGCGAACGTTCTTTGATGAACTATACGACAACTATCACCATGACCTGTTTCAGTTCCTGGTCTATATGGTCAAGGACAGAAGTCTTGCCGAGGACCTGGTTCAGGATGTCTATGTAAGGGTCATGAAATCCTATGAATCATTTAATGGTAAAAGCTCAGAGAAAACATGGTTGTTTTCAATAGCCAGGCACGTAGCCATTGATTATTTCCGTAAACAGAAAAGAAAAAGAAACCGCTTCATGGAATTCTTTGATTGGACGGAAAAAGGGGAACAAATCAAAGATCAGAATAAAATGCCGGAAGAGATAGCCGTGCAGAATGATGAAATTCAACGAGTATATCAAGCATTGGATCAATGTACGGTCGATCAGCGAAGTGTGCTGATTTTCCGTTTTATTCAAGGGATGTCCATAAAAGAAACAGCAGAAATCTTAAGCTGGAGTGAGAGTAAAGTGAAGACGACTCAACATCGAGCTATGAAAGCTCTGAAGATGATACTTGAAGACATGGAAGAGGGGAGGGGAAACCGTGAAGAAGCATAGTGATGAAGATATCAAAAAAGCATTAAGCAAACTTCCTGCTATGGAAGATCGTCAATCGAAAGAAAGGCTCTATCAAAAGGTTTCTTCACGCGTAAATAAACCACAAAGAAAAGTAGCTCCATGGCTTTTTCCAGGATTGGCTACGGTTGCTGTTTTACTCGTCCTTGCCGTGTTCGTACCTGTCTTCTTCAGTAACAGTGGAATGCTTACCGTAGAAGAGTCCGCTGATCGGGCAGATCAAAGTGCAGAGTCTTCTACTGCAAATGAAGAAACGTCGCCTTCACTCGATTCATCATCTTCAGAAAATGGAGAGGAAGCACCCCAAGCAGGCGAATCGAAGGTCGCAGAGGACCGGAAAGCTCAAGAAACAGAGCTTGATTCATTGATTTTGGCCAGTGAGGAGAGCGGCTTGACTACACTTTCTTATCCAGGGAAAAATGCCGAAATCATCCTGCCTACAGTACAGAAACAGCAGGAGTCCGAAGAATTTTCACCAGAAAGATATGGGTTAGCTGACAGAGTGGTAGACGAATTGAAATATGAGGTAAATGAAACAGAAGGGTCAGCTGTCGTTACGTTTCCTGATGGTTTTAGTGTTAATGGCACAGCGTGGGCAAGCGCAATCATCGAAAGCATTCGCTGGGACTTGGAGAACTTTCAACTACAGGAAATTTCTGTGCAAACCGATTCTGGTGATCCTGTCAACTTAGGAAGTTACGGTGAAATTTCTGAAGTTCCTGTCATTCAACAAGGAGAGTACATTTTTCAATTGTATCAGTATGAAGCATCATCTGAACGATTCCTTGCTCCGATATCTGTGGAAGATTCTCTGACGTTTCGCGAAGCACTTTCTTTGATGAAAGAAAAGGGAAAAGGTCTCTATGTCAGCCCTGCCGTGCCGGAACATGTTCAGTTTACTTCAACAACAATAGATCAAGGAATCATGAATATACAGGTTGAACATGAATCATGGGCAAGTGAGCAGCAGCTTTTGACGATGGTGGAAGCTATTCTTGTAACCGCTGGGCAGTTTGGTTTTGAAAGGGTCAAGTTCAATGGTATGAATGTCAGCGAATTTTCCACCTATGACCTTAAAGAACCGATTGATGTACCTGAAATAATGAATCCTGTCATGGACCAATGATTGAGAATCCTCTGCGGTATTTGCAGGGGGTTCTTTTTACTGGTTGAGGAAAGACGGTCCATCAGCGCCCTTCTTGTTTCAAACTATGAAACCCGTCCTCAATACTTGACTTCGACGATGTTGTGTTTAACCGAAAGCTTTAAAGCCTTTGTTCTAGGATTGGCCCTCCTGCTCATGTTAAAATAAAGGAACGTAGAAAAGGGGACGATGAGTCATGGATAAACACGATGTGCGGAAACAGGTGTCTGAAAAAATAAAATTGATCCGTGTCGAGCATGGATATACCCAGGACAGGATGGCAGAAATCCTCGGATTATCCAAAAAGACGCTTGTCCAAATTGAAAAACAAAGAACGTTGGCAGGCTGGACGACGGTCGTGGCCGTATGTGCTCTTTTTCAAGAGAGCGATGTTCTCAAAGGCGTATTAGGGGATGCTCCTGTAGAAATCGTGGAAACTATTGCTCATGAACAAGTGGAGCCTCAAGGGAAGAAAACACTTGGTGGCAAAGTATGGTGGCAGACCATTGCAGAAGGTGAAAACTACATCCTTCAGCAAAACCTGATCAGTCAACATTATAGAATCATTGATTCTGAAGATTTTCGTATGTTCTCTACCATCAATCGGACGGAGGCGGAAATACGTTTTGAAGAACTAGTCAAATAAAAAAAGCCCCTTGAAAAAGGGGCTTTGGTCACGAAAAGAGGTACATCACTCTTCGTATTTCAGAGGGTCTCCGTGAAATGGAGCTGAGGAGATCTTTATAGAATCTGTCGGACATCCTTCCCATGCATCTTCCATATCCTCTTCGTAAAGCTCTGGCACTTCATCCGTACCCTCGTTATCATCAAGGACGACATAAGCAATTCCTTCATCGTCGTAGTCATATAAATCAGGGGCAGCAGCACCACAGGCCCCGCACGCAATGCAGGTCTCTTTATCTACGATTGTATATTTGGCCATAGAACGACCTCCTTCATGGAACTTCTCTATGATCGAGGTATTGATTACATAAGTACAACGTTTATTGTAAATCGCATGGGAATGGTTTTCAACTAAACCATGCTGAATAAGGAAGAAAAAGGGGGGGGAGAAGATGTTCGTTCATTTGGTTTTAACTTGTGTGGATCGACTCCGGGGAGAGCGTACAGTCTCAGGCATTTATCATTTACTGACAGGAAAACGTTCTTCACAAACCTTACAGGATGCGAAAGGGTACGAGCTTGATCCACTGTTTGGTGTCTATCCATCATTGAAGCGTGAGTCATTGGAGAAACAGATTAACATACTGGTTCATAACGGGTTTATCCAGTTAAATGAACAATCTTTTCCTTCCATAACTTCTGAAGGGACTCGGCAATTGTCATCTTTCCCGGTTCATGAGCTTCAATACTTTGAAGGAATGGTTTGGCATGACGTGGTTCCTACTTTTGTCAAAAGAGTCTATCTACTGCTGCAAGCGATGGCGAACTCCAATGCCGGCATTCACCACTATGTACCCATCGTTGATGACTTTGGTACACAAAATTGGGTGCGGAAAGTCCATCAGCAATTTCAAGATAAACTGCCAAAGATGGGGGAATCGTTGTATGAAGAAATTCATCACCTCCTAAAAAAGCACCCGTCTCTTCAAGCAGAATTGTTCGTCCATCGTTTGACGGGCGGGGGTGTGATTGGCATGACAATCGAACAACTCACAAGGGAGTTTGAATTATATAGAGAAGATGTTGAGATCATGCTGCAACACACCTATTATTATCTATTTCTTGAATCTAAAAGGGACAAGGCTCGCTATCCTGTGCTGCACCTCTGTACAAAAGGACTCGATGCGACCCACCTGATTACAAGATCGGCAAGGAAGACATACCAGTATATTGAACAAGGGTTGAGCATGCAGGAAATTATGAATATACGGCGATTGAAAAAGAGCACGATCCAGGACCACATTGTAGAATCCGCTTTAATTATCCCCGATTTTTCGATTGCTTCTTTTTTGAGTGAGGTTGATGTACGTGAGATTAATAAAATGGGGAGTCAATTAGATACAAAAAAGCTGAAGCAAATACATGAAGCATTGGATGGAAAGTATGATTATTTCGAACTGCGCCTCGCATTAGCAAAAGGCCAGCACGCAATAAGGGAAGGTATGACAAAGGATGAGTCATGATCTAGGTTTGATACTAAAAGAGAATTTTGGCTTTGACGAATTCAGGGAAGGTCAGAAAGAAGTCATTACAGATGTTCTGGAGGGGGAAGATGTATTAGGAATCCTACCGACTGGAACAGGCAAATCGCTATGTTATCAACTTCCTGCCAAGGTCCTTGGTGGCACGACCCTTGTCGTATCTCCCCTGATCTCACTGATGGTGGATCAGGTGAAGCAGTTGAAGGCTTCTGGATATAAAGCCGTGACGGCTGTGAACAGTTTCATGGATCAGCCTGAAAGAAATGCTGTATGGAAGAACCTTCATAAATACTCGCTTGTCTACATTTCACCAGAAATGCTGCAGAATGATTGGCTGCAGCAACGCCTGAACCGCATGCATGTCCCTCTCTTTGTTATTGACGAAGCCCACTGTATATCTCAGTGGGGACATGAGTTCAGAACGGATTATCTCAAGCTTCATCAGACCATTGAAAATCTTTGCCACCCTACCGTAATGGCCTTAAGTGCAACCGCGACCCCTGATGTGCAGCAGGATATCATGGAAAAGCTGAGACTTCCCCATATGAAAAAGAGAATCTATCCGATGGATAAACAAAACATAAGTTTTGCTGTGGAAGAATGCACGAGTCCAGAAGAAAAAACGGAACGAATCGTTGAAGTGCTCAAGCAAAACCAAGCTCCTACCATGATCTATTTTTCAAGCCGCCAGTGGGCAGAAAAAGTCAGTTTTGAACTGAGGGACCGTTTGGACCAGAGAGTTGCCTTTTACCATGGTGGAATGGAACAAACAGATCGTATGCTTGTGCAGCAGCAATTCATGAATCATCAATTGGATGTCATTTGCTGTACGAGTGCCTTCGGTATGGGGGTAGACAAAAAAGACATACGCATGGTGATCCATTTCCATCTGCCCCCTCAACTGGAATCCTTTATCCAGGAGGTTGGCAGGGCAGGACGGGACGGTGAAGCGGCGGTCAGTCTACTGCTTTTCACACGTCAGGACCATTATCTTCCTCAGAGACTTATACAGAGTGAACTTCCTGAGAAAAATGATCTTCACCGAGTCTTCTCTTTTTTAATGAAGAAGCAGGGAGAAGATGTGCCATCAGATGATATCATGATTGAACGCTTTGAGTTATCCGAATCCCAATGGAATTTTATCAAGTTTCAGTTAGAAGAAGAGGGTGCTTTACAAAACGGAAAACTAGTAGGGGTGACCGCGAACCTCTTTCAGGAAATTCACCGCTTTTTAGAGGAGAGGTGGATGTATAAGCACAATAAATTGAATGAAATGTTGAAATGGATCCACTCATCTGATTGTCGCAGAGAAGCGTTATATAAACCGTTTCAGGACATGGTCCGAAAGCCAACCGTTCCATGCTGTGACCAATGTGATTTCAGCATGGATGACCTATCTTTCCAGGAGGAGCGACGTACGTATGATACGTTCAGCTGGGAGGATCGTTTAAAGTTTATTTTCAAACAAGGAGCCGGTTTATGAAACGAAAGAGTCAATCAGAACTGATTATGGAAATGAACGACCGGGAAATTACACTACAATTGGTTCTTACTCAGTTGAGTATACTGATTCTCGCAATTATTGGCAGCGTATTCCTTTTTGATGCTTTCTGGGCTGATTGGAGCAGTCAAGTGGGTTTCCATTTGAACGAGCTGTTGCTTTACGGATTGATACCAGGACTTATGGTGCTTCTCATCGACCTTTTTCTCGTGTATCGTTTACCACAAAGGATGTACGATGATGGCGGCATTAATGTCAAAGTTTTTAAGAATCGTTCGAGTTTAAGTATTATTGGCATTACTTTGCTGGTTGCGGTAAGTGAAGAAATGCTATTCCGCGGTGTTCTGCATGCGGAGTTTGGGTATGTGGTGGCAAGTGTACTCTTTGCCGTTATGCATATTCGTTATTTAACAAAAATCGTGTTATTGATTTCCGTATTATTCGTCAGTTTCTTTATCGGGTATATGTATGAGATGACGGGTAATTTACTTGTGACCATCCTGGCACATTTTCTAATTGATGTTGTATTAGCCTTTTGGATCCGTTTCGGAAAATGGGGGGAAGCCGATGAGTGAACAGCATTCATCAAAAGAGCAAACAGAGCAGATGAGGAATGACAAAGAAGATGGCGGGTATGAAGAGGAAGAGTTTGATATTCTGGATCTGCCACCAAGAAAAGATGTTCATGAAGGTAGGAAAGAAAAAACGAGCTGGAAGGTAAATGCGATTTGGATGCGCTTCCTCTTTGTCGTTCTTCTTATCTTGATTATCGTGATGCTTTCGTTTCCTTATTGGGATGTGTGGTTCGGACAAACCTTTCCTAAGCCAGGCTTCATAGAAGAATCGCCCTACCATGAACACATCACGGTAGAGCGTTGACTTTTAGAAAAATTGTTTGCGATCCCTTTCAAACTTAAGTATTTCAACCGCTTCCCTGAACCTTTGGGAATGAACCACTTCCCGTTCACGCAAAAATTTCAAACTGTCATTCAAGCATGGGTCATCCGACATATTAATGATCCACTGATAGGTGGCTCTGGCTTTCTCCTCAGCAGCTATGTCCTCATATAGATCAGCAATCGGATCTCCTTTCGCCTGAATATAAGTGGCGGTCCACGGGCTTCCTGCTGCGTTATTGTAATACAAAGCGTGGTCGTGGTTTGCGTAATGGGCCCCAAGACCTGCCGCCTTCATTTGTTCCGGTGTCGCATCTTTCGTGAGTTTATAGATCATCGTGGCGATCATTTCTAAATGGGCGAATTCCTCTGTCCCGATATCCGTCAAAAGACCAATCACTTTATCCGGAATACTGTACCGTTGATTCAAGTAGCGAAGGGCTGCGGATAATTCGCCGTCCGCTCCTCCATACTGTTCAATTAAATATTTTGCAAGCCTCGGGTTGCATTCGGTTACTTTTACAGGATATTGTAATTTCTTTTCGTAATACCACATAAGCGCCCTCCTATGTCCTTCATCCTTGAAGGTTTATAACTGCCATGGCCATGGACTATCTCCCCAATTCCATGGATAACCTGAAAAGCTGGCACCATACTGCCTTAAAGGCCCAAACTGCTGCTCATAGGCAGATTTCAGATCTCTGCTTTCAACGGCAAGCTGATTGAACTGCTGGATAGCCTGGGTGTCCTGCGGATGGGTATCCAGGTAAAGAGTAAGTTCTACCAAAGCGAAATCCACCATTTGAATCTTTTCCATTAAAGCATATCGCTCTTTAGCAGGATTAGCCCCTTGCTTCATCGTTTTGCTCCTTTCTCTAGAGGTGTAGGGTAGGGATCATACAAAGCCGGCCAAAGAGTTCCTTTATACAACGCGTCTTGTATCGGGAACTGCTGCAAGTTTGGGGGCTGAAATCCAAGATAGAGATTAGGCGGTGTCTGATAACAAGCCGTCCCTCGTGGCGGACATGGATCAAAAGGGCCGTGGTAAGGCTGGTAGCATTTAATTGGTGTGTACATCCTACATCACATCCTTTTCCTAGGAATTTTATGTGGGCCCTTCTTGTCCTATGCGATGCAGGCAGGATATTCGCAGGTGGATGGCGAAATTATTACCGTGCAAATTAAAAAGAAGAGGTGAGTGTATGTTTGTTAAAGGAATTATGAAACCCGCCCACAAATCCTTCACGGCGGAATCATCCGCTTCACTTTCAGAAGTTCTGAAAGTGCTTGATGATAAAGATATTGAAGCCATGCCTGTTTTAAGATCAGGTCAATTCACAGGAATGATCTCTAAAGAAATCATATTCCGGGCTTATTTTAATTCTGAAGAAGGAATAGATCGGAAGACGTTTCTTCGTGAAACCACTGCTGGTGATGTTGCCATGTATGAGGGGTTTTATATTCATGATGAAGAGGTTTTTGAACATACGCTGCCGTTGTTCAAAGGTTTTTCCGTGCTGGCTGTCGTCAACGAATCAAAGAAATTTCTTGGTCTCGTGACAAGATTTGATGTCATCGAACAGTTCGAAAGTGCGTTCGGGGTCAACAAAAAAGGAGTCAGAATTGCTTTCACTTCTGAAGAGTCATCAGGAAGAATTGAAAGACTCGGGGATATTATTAAAAGTTATCACGAAAACGTGATTTCACTTGCTACGTTTGATGAAACCGATAAGCTTGCCAGAAGAATTGTCTTGAAGATTGAAGACAATGATAATATTGAAGCATTTACGAAGAAGCTTGAAAAGACAGGTTTTAGAATTCTAAGCGTAAAGAATGTGTGAGGAAGTTCATTCATTTTTCTTGGGTTTATAATGGTGACTAACTGTAGAAAAAACCGCTCAGGATGTGTAATCTTGAGCGGTTTTTTCTGGTATTTATGATTCATGTTGTATCACATTCTCTATAAATTTGAGGGATCAGGTGAAATGCTTCCTTGCGAGTCCGTTTTATCAAGCTTACACGTTTGTGATAATATAAGAGTTCTATAAAGATAACGTGGGGGTGTTCAAATGGTATGGATCCTGCTAATGGTACTCATTGTTGGCGTTATGCTGTTGGGTTTTATGTACGTTTTGTCAGAGAACGATCACTTGCAAGAAAAACAATTGGATTGTAAAGGGCTGGATACTCACCAGAGGATTCAGCTGCTGTTCATTAGTGACATACATAATCGAAAATTAAATGAGACGACGTTCTCAAAAATAAGCACTGTCGATCTTGTCATCATCGGTGGTGATTTCGTAGATAAAAGGACATCTTATGAGCGTTTTATGCACAACCTATCCCTATTGAAGCAATGGGGAGCTCCCGTTTATTTCATTCCCGGTAATAATGATCATGAGTGGAGGTACGGATCATTTTTGGATGAATTGATGAAAGAAGAAGTCATCCCCCTTTCAAACGAGGATGAGTTTGTGGAGTTACCAAACGGAACTCCGGTCGTATTGAGTGCCTTAGATCCATATTTTATGAAACCTAACCGAAATGCTTCCTATTTAGAAGATGAAAAAGGACTGCAGATTCTTTGTGTACATGATCCTTATGTGTTCAACCGGATGACTCAAGAGGCCAAGGATAGGTTTGATATCGTCTTGAGTGGACATACCCATGGTGGACAGATTCGGATTTTCGGCTTCGGACCTTATGAGCGGGGCGGGTGGCAGATCAGTGAAAACCAGGCTATGCTTGTAAGTGAGGGATATGGTACATCCTTAATGCCTCTGCGTCTAGGAACCAAAGCGGAATGTCACTGGATAGAATTAACATCCAAAAAATAAAATCTACCTCGAAAACATATAGGGAGAATATTGAAATTTTACACATATTCTTGACATCTTATATAATAAAGGAAAATGGACGGGTGGAGGCAGACTTATGGCAACAACGAAAGCAAAATACAATATAAAAGCTGTGTCACAGTTATTAGGAATTCAGCCGGGTACACTCCGTGCCTGGGAAAGAAGATATAAAATGATTCGCCCTTCAAGGAATGAGGCTGGCCATCGTCTGTACACCGATGAGCATGTACGAATTCTAAAATGGTTGATGGAAAAAGTGAACAAAGGATTCACCATATCGCAAGCGGTTTCCTTGTTAGAAAGTAATGAAGAAGCGGTGACGAGTACCAATCATGATTCTGAACATAAAACGGAACTGGATAAAATTGGCGATGAATTGTTGAACAGCCTACTATCCTTTAATGAAAACGATGCGCAGCGTCATCTTGATCATGCGTTCAGTTTATTCACGCCAGAAACCGTGGCTATTGATATTATTGGACCTATCCTTGTGAAAGTCGGTGACTTGTGGGAGGAAAACCGGATTACGAGTGCCCATGAGCATTTCGCGAGTCACTTCATCCGTTCCAGGATCGGCATGATGCTTCTGTCTATTCCAGTCGATGGAATGCTTCCGAAAGCCCTGCTTGTCTGTGGTCCTAACGAAAGGCATGAATTAGGGTTGTTGATCTTTGCTCTCTTTTTGAAACGGAAAGGTTACGATGTCATTTATCTCGGTCAGAGTATTGCAGGCGGAGATATTGATATTGTCATTGATGAAATTGAACCCACGTATATGTTCATGTCCTGTACGCTTAAAAAGAATATCCCCATAACGGTAAGGCTTGCAGAATCATTGCAAAAACAATACCCTGACCTGAAAATTGGTCTTGGTGGATATGCTTATGACCGCCTTTCTGAACTGGACAAAAAACGAATCCAGCCGTTTATTGTAGGAAACTCTAAAAAAGCATGGGAACGCTGGTTGCAGGCGACATAATGGTCAGTATTTACAACAGAAACTGAATGCAGGCTTAATAATGGAACGGTACCTTGTTAAAAGGGGCCGTTCCATTATTAACGTGGGAAAACGCGTGTTCTGTCGTCGTTCTAAGCCTACCCTCATAACAGAAGAAGCCATTATGACTGCATTTACAAGAGTTGTTAGTTAACTATATGAGCCTTTTGAGAGGAGGGTTCATTACATAATGATTGATTTGGCGGCGGAAAATGTTTGCCCACGCCCAAATCGTTAGATATAATTTGAAAAAAGGTGCCATAATCGCATCAGTCATCATAAGATATAGATAACACATCGTGACAGGGGGGCGATCATGTGCGAGTGGAAAGAATGACGAATGAGAAATTTAAGATCTTCCTTACGTTTGATGATCTGATGGACCGGGGGTTGTCTCGTGAGGAGCTTTGGAGTGATTTACCTAGAGTGCATCGTATTTTCAGTGATATGATGTATGATGCAGGAATCGAACTGGGTGTCGAACTGTCAGGTGTCCTGTTGGTGCAGGTATATCTCCTGCAAGCGCAAGGCATGTTAGTCGTCGTAACGAAAACAGAGCCCGCCGATATAGAAGACGATGAAGATTACATTGAAATGAAGGTCACTTTGGATGAAAGTAAAGAAATGATGTTCTCCTTTGAAGACTTCGAACATGTCATCCGGGCAGGGCACCAGCTGTATCAGCTTGATGTAACCGGAGGCAGTGTTTTCTTCTATCATGATTCTTATTATATGCTTCTTGAAGATGAAGATATCTTCCATTTAGATCAAGATCAAGTGATTGCGCTATTATCTGAGTTCGCTTCCGCTACAGCAGCGACCTCTCACCGCTTGATTGAATATGGAAAACAAATCATGGACAAAGATGCATGTCGAACCATCTATAAACATTTTTCATAAACTGCAAGAGCGACGCTTCATAAGAGTCGTTCTTTTTTTATGGCATATCGTTGTCACTGGTACGTTTTTTTCGCTATCCGGACATCCGTTTCCAGGGACTCCGGAAAACCGTTTGCTTTCCAACCACCCCTGATCCTAACTTTAGCAATAAACCTAAAAACGCATCTACTTTCATTGGAGCGAATGTTGGAGTTGGAGGCTTAGGGATATAAAATAATTCAGTGTATTTTTAAATAGAAGCTTGTAAGGGAACATGTTAAGATAAGAGTTGGTGTAAGTTAATTATTATTTAGTGGTCTATGAAATGGAGTGTAACAAATGAAGATTGCGGTTTTATATGGTGGTACATCAGGGGAACGAGAAGTTTCTCTCTCAACTGGAAAGGGAATCATTAAAGCGTTAGAGAACAAGGGACACGAGGTTACGCCGATCGACTTTTCTCCTGAAAAAATGGAAGAAGTACTGAAGTTGGATGTGGACTTGGTTTTCATCGGGCTGCATGGACGTTTTGGTGAAGACGGAAAGATTCAAGGGCTTCTAGATATGCTCGGCATACCGTATGTCGGTTCAGGAGTTTTAGCGTCAGCCCTGGCCATGGACAAAGCGAAATCCAAGCAGATCTTTTCCTTGAATGGTTTACACACAGCGAAAAGTGAAGTGTTTGATGTTACAGACCACGGTCAATTTTCCGTGATTGAAGATGAAATCAAACGGACGTTCACTCTCCCATTCGTCATAAAACCGAATCAAGAAGGTTCTACTTTAGGTTTAACTATCGTCAAAAAAGAACAGGATATACGCCAGGCGATCGAAATGGCTGCACATTCTGACTCTATGATTCTAGTTGAAGATTATGTTAAAGGCAGAGAAGTAACCGTACCTGTGATGGGGTATAAAGGAAAAGAACAGGCCCTTCCTGTAATAGAGATCATTCCTAAGAATGATTATTATGATTTTGATTCAAAATATAAACCTGGAGGCAGTGAACATATCGTACCAGCCAAAGTGAGTGAAACGTTGACCGCTCAACTGCAACAAGACGCCGTCTTGGCTCATCAGCTGCTTGGTTGTGATGTTTATTCGCGTGTTGACTTCATTATTAATGAGAATGAAGAGCCGGTCATTTTAGAAGTGAATACGTTGCCGGGAATGACACCAACGAGCCTTTTCCCTGATTCTGCTCAGGCAATCGGCTTAAGTTATGACGACCTTATCCAAAAATTCGTAGAGCTATCGTAATAGAAGAAAGCCACACAAGTGTAAACGTTTACAATATTTCTTTGAAAACGGTTAGAAAAAGCCGCATTCAGCTTTCCTAATTAGTAGTGAACGTGTATACTAATCACTGAAGAACGAGCCCTAATCGAATGGATTGATATAGGAGGTAAATGGATGGTAGCCGATAAGCCAACAGATTCTGCAAACCAAAATAACGATAAACTTGATGTGTTAAAGTCCACTCAGACGGTGGTTAAAAAAGCACTAGATAAACTAGGTTATCCTAATGAAGTATATGAGTTGATGAAAGAACCTGTAAGAATGATGACGGTAAGAATTCCTGTTCGTATGGATAATGATCAGATTAAAATCTTCACAGGCTATCGTTCCCAGCATAATGATGCGGTTGGTCCAACTAAAGGAGGCGTCCGTTTCCACCCGAACGTTTCTGAAAAAGAAGTAAAAGCGCTCTCTATTTGGATGAGTCTGAAAGCAGGAATCGTTGATCTTCCTTATGGAGGAGGTAAAGGGGGAATCGTATGTGACCCGCGCGAAATGTCCTTCCGTGAGCTTGAAGGAGTCAGCCGTGGGTATGTGCGTGCCATCAGTCAGATTGTAGGCCCTACAAAAGACATCCCTGCACCAGACGTGTTTACAAACTCTCAAATCATGGCCTGGATGATGGATGAATACAGCCGGATTGACGAATTCAACAATCCTGGATTCATTACAGGAAAGCCCCTGGTTCTTGGTGGTTCACATGGCCGTGAAACAGCGACAGCCAAAGGTGTGACCATATGTATTGAAGAAGCAGCCAAGAAAAAAGGAATCAACGTAGAAGGGGCCAGAGTCGTAGTCCAGGGCTTCGGTAATGCAGGAAGTTTCCTTGCGAAATTCATGCATGACCGCGGAGCGAAAGTGATAGGAATTTCAGACGCCTACGGTGGGCTTCACGATCCAGATGGACTTGACATTGACTACTTATTAGATCGCCGTGACAGCTTTGGAACAGTCACCAATCTATTCAAAAATACCATTACAAATGAACAGTTATTGGAGCTTGATTGTGACATTCTCGTACCTGCAGCGATCGAGAATCAGATTACGGAAGATAATGCCCATAACATAAAAGCAACCATCGTCGTAGAAGCAGCCAATGGTCCGACGACATTGGACGCTACAAGAATCCTTTCTGAACGTGGAATTTTACTTGTCCCTGACGTGTTAGCTTCCTCAGGTGGGGTGACTGTATCCTATTTCGAATGGGTCCAAAACAACCAGGGTTATTATTGGACAGAAGAAGAAGTGGAAGAAAAGCTTCATAAAGTCATTGTTAAAGGCTTTGATAACGTTTATCGTACGGCTGAGACGCGTCGTGTAGATATGCGACTTGCCGCTTATATGGTCGGAGTTAGAAAAATGGCGGAAGCCTCAAGGTTCCGAGGATGGATCTAACTTGATTCTACGAATGCAATCTCCTATCATGGTTATGGTAGGAGATTCATTTTTTATGAAAGAACAGGCGCCATATATGGACACGTTGAGAATATGAGTGCCCCGGATTGTAACCTTTGCATGAAAGCTTACGAAGTATAGTGGGAAATTGTATGTGGAAACCATACCAGATGGATAAAGTGGTATTAAAGGATTGACCTGTATCGGGAATGGAAGAGGAGTGTTGGTCGTGCAAGAAGAAAAAGTCATCATTATCGGTGGTGGGCCATGTGGAATGAGTGCAGCCATCGAATTGCAAAAAGAAGGAATAGAGCCGCTTATTATTGAAAAAGGAAACATCGTCAATTCGATTTATCATTACCCTACACATCAGACGTTTTTCAGTTCGAGTGAAAAGCTTGAGATCGGTAACATCCCATTCATTACAGAACGTCAAAAGCCTGTCCGCAATGAAGCATTGGCCTATTACCGAGCGGTCGCAGGAAGAGAAGATTTACGAGTGAATACGTATGAAAAAGTAACAAAAGTGGAACGGAACGACCACGGGTTTATCGTCCACTCAGAGAGAGTAGAAGGCGAAGCCAAGAGTTACCGGGCGAGTCAAATCGTCATCGCTACTGGATATTATGATCAACCCAATTATATGAATATTAAAGGTGAAGATCTACCAAAAGTGAAGCACTATTTCAAAGAGGGACATCCCTATTATAAGAAGAACGTCGTCATCATTGGCGGCAAAAATTCCGCGGCCGATGCTGCCCTGGAATTAGAAAAATCTGGAGCGTGCATTACTGTTCTTTACCGTGGAGAAGATTATTCGAAAAGTATCAAACCGTGGATATTGCCACAATTCGAAGCATTGGTCAATAAAGGCATCATTGATATGGAGTTCTGTGCGAATGTCAAAGAAATTACCACAGATGAGGTTATCTATGAATGTCAGGGGCAGGAAAAACGAATTGAAAATGATTTCGTTTTTGCTATGACTGGGTACCGCCCGGACCATGCGTTCCTCACTAAAATGGGAGTAGAGATGGATGAAGAAACCGGAAGGCCTGCGTTTAATGAGGATACGATGGAGACGAACATTCAGGGCATCTATATTGCAGGTGTCATCGCAGCTGGATATAACAACAATGAAATCTTCATTGAAAATGGCCGTCACCATGGTGGAAAGATAGCCCAAGCACTTACTGCTAAATAAATGTAAAGAAAAAGCCTGGAGTTCTTTTTTTGACTCCAGGCTTTCTTGTATAATCCATTGATTTTTCATCGGTTTTAGCTGAACATATGTTCCAGTTCCGTCATATTTGTGGTCATTTCAAGTGCAACCATAAGTTTGATACGGGCTTTTGGTCCAGTAAGTCCATTAGCAAAGATGATTCCCATTTCCTTCAGTTGACGACCCCCACCTGGATAACCATATGTATCCTGCACAATTCCTTGATAGCAGCGGGAGACCAGAACAATCGGAATGCCATCATGAAGGGTCCGTTTTAAAGCATCTACCGTTTCTGGTGGTAAATTCCCTTGCCCTAAAGCCTCGATGACAAGACCATCTACCTTGCTTTCGCGAACGGCATCAATCAAAGTGCCATCCATACCTGCGTAAGCTTTGATAAGGGCCACTTGCTTTCCAATGTCTTGAATGGGATAAGAATCACGGCGTGTCATTTTATGGTGGAAAAACACTTCCGTTTTAGTTGTAATTCCGATTGGACCATACTGAGGGCTTTGAAATGTTGCTACATTACTCGTACTGGTTTTAGTCACGTTTTTAGCCGTATGAATTTCATCGTTCATGACAACGAGCACACCCTTGTCCTGTGCTTCATCACAGTTGGCTACCCTGATCGCACTGAGAAGGTTATACAGACCATCAGATCCGATTTCATTACTGGAACGCATAGCGCCGGTAACGACTACAGGTTTCCTCGTCTGCAAAAACAAGTCTAGAAAATAAGCGGTTTCTTCCAATGTATCTGTACCATGAGTGATAACAATGCCATCATAGTTTTTTCTGGACATTTTTTCATGGATGGATCGACCCAGTTTCAACATGTGATCCGGCCGGATATGTGGGGAAGGGAGGTAAAACAAAATCTCATCTTCAATGACCGTGTTCCCTTTTAACATAGTGGAGATCTCATCCAAAGGATGCTTGGACGAAGTGTTCACTTCTCCTGTTTCTTTGTTTTCCTTCATAGATATTGTGCCACCTGTGTGAATGACTAGTATACGCTTCATATTTACACCATCTTCCATTCAAATGTTCCTTTTCTCATACCTTCATGATACGATGAAACGTAGGTGAATGAAAGAGAGAGGGTTGAGAAACATGGCCATATTGACTGCCGCTATATCTCCTGCCGTGGCCATCATGACATTTATATACTTAAGTAAACGGATCGAATTAGAGCCCCTTCCTTTAATTATCCGTATGTTCATCATAGGCGTAATCATGGTTTTTCCTATCATGTTCATTCAGTATGCTTTCGAAGTTGAAAATGTATTTCACTCGTCATTGATGAAATCATTTTTTCTTGCTGGTTTACTGGAAGAATTCTTTAAATGGTTCTTTATGTTATTTGTAGCCTATCGTCATTCTGATTTTGATCATCATTACGATGGGATCATTTACGGAGTGGCTGTCAGTTTAGGTTTTGCAACAATTGAGAACATCATCTATATTTTTCAAAACGGTATTGAAATCGCCATTCTGCGTGCTGTTTTCCCCGTCTCCTCACATGCTCTTTTTGGAGTCATTATGGGATATTACATGGGGAAAGCTAAGTTCAGGACAAATCGTTCAAACTGGTGTTTAACGATAGGGTTGGTCATTCCCGTAGGATTGCACGTCATTTATGACTATATTATTACTGTGAAAGAAATGACATGGATGTATTGGATTACTCCGTTTATGATTATTTTATGGCTTATCGGCCTTCGTAAGATTAAAATAGCGAATCAGCATCATGAAAAATTATTAAAAACATGAACAGCCAGAGGGCTGTTCTTTTTTTATGCGCTGAAGACCAGAATCATAAGGCTTAGGATATGTAGCTGAGTGCAGAGATGAAAATATGCATAATCTTTTGGTTCTGTTAAAAACTACCCCTATAACTAAACTATTGGGTCAGGGGTGGATATTGGATGGTGTGGAAGAAGACGATGGTCGTTTTTATGGGTCTAGCCTTGTTGCTTTTCCCTTTATCAGAGTTGACCTATGTCAAACCTGTCCTAGGTTTCTCAAATCAGGTCATTCAGCAAGGGGCCACAGGTGATGATGTCATTGAACTTCAATCCAGGTTGCAATACTTAGGTTTTTACAACGGTGAAATTGATGGAGTTTTCGGTTGGGGAACCTACTGGGCGGTTCGTAATTTCCAATATGAATTTGGACTGGAAATTGACGGACTCGTCGGTCAGGAAGTAAAAAATAAGCTGAATAAAGCCAGCAACTACGATGAAGGTTACGTAAAAGAACAGATCAGAAAAGGCAATGATTTTACACATTACGGGGGGACTCCCAAATCCCAGCAAACCAAACAAGGGAATCAACAGAAACAGCAAAATCAGCAACAGCAACAACAACAACAAAACCAGCAGCAACAACAGCCAAAGGAACCGACAGCTGTTAATGTTCCAAGTGGCTATTCACAAAACGACATTCAATTAATGGCAAATGCTGTTTACGGCGAAGCCCGCGGAGAGCCATATGTCGGTCAGGTGGCAGTAGCCGCTGTCATTTTAAACAGGATCCAGAGTGCTTCATTCCCTAACAATGCTTCTGGTGTCATTTTTGAACCACGTGCTTTCACTGCCGTGGCTGATGGCCAAATCTGGCTCGAGCCTAATGATCAGGCAAAAGAGGCGGTCATGGATGCGATTAATGGATGGGATCCTTCGGGGCAGGCTCTGTACTATTTCAATCCAAACACAGCCACATCGGACTGGATCTGGACAAGACCACAAATCAAGCAAATCGGCAAACATATTTTCTGTAAATAGGAGGTGGGCGTATGGGTAAATGGATTGCCATCATATTACTAAGTTTAACTACGGTTGGTGCAGGCATTTGGGGCTATAAAGAAAATCAGGACAAAAATGCTGTCTTGATCCAGGCTGAAAACAGTTATCAAAGGGCATTTCATGAACTGACTTACAATGTCGATCTTCTCCATGACAAAATCGGTTCAAGCTTAGCGATGAACTCTCGAAACCGGTTATCCCCTCAACTCGCTGAAATATGGAAGATTTCTTCTGATGCAAGTTCAGATGTAGGCCAGCTGCCACTGACACTTCTTCCTTTCAATAAGACGGAAGAATTCTTACACGACATCGGTGAGTTTACTTATCGGACAGCTGTTCGAGACCTGGAAAAGAAACCCCTCAGTGAAGAAGAAATCCAAATGCTTGAGGAGCTTCACAAAAAGTCGGGTGAAATTGAAGGGGAACTTAGAAAAGTACAAAATGTCGTCATGAAAGATAATCTAAGGTGGATGGATGTGGAACTTGCTTTAGCCACGAATGATGAAGTTGGAGATAATACCATCGTCAATGGATTCAAGACCGTAGAGAAATCTGTGGATGGTTTCGAGGGATCAGTAACGAATACAAGCCTTGGTTCTTCCGGTCCGCAGAAGAGCTTCCGAAACCTTGAAGGTGAAAAAATTGATGAAAAGCAAGCAAAAGAAATCGCCAGTCAATGGCTCGAAAAAGTACCAACAGATAAACTCACAGTTACTAAATCAGGAAAAGGTGCAGATGTACCAATGTACACGGCTTCCTTTCAAAACGGTGACAAAAATGGGTACATCGACTTGACGGAAAAAGGAGGACATCCTTTGACCATCATGATCAGCCGTAAAGTCGCTGAGCCGAAAATTTCCCTTTATGAAGCGTCTGAAAAAGCGAAAAAATATGCCAAACGCTTGAAAATATCTAACTTAGAGCTCGTCGAAAGTAATCAATACGACAACATGGGTGTTTTCCGTTTTCTTTACACTCAGAATGACGTCAGATTCTTCCCTGATTCTGTCGTAGTAAAAGTGGCGCTTGATAATGGAGAAGTCCTCGGGATGAGTTCGCGTGATTACTATAATTTCCATAGTGAGCGAGAGCTTAACGAACCTGAAATTTCATTGGAAGAAGCAAGAGCAAAAGTGAATCCAAATGTCAAAGTACAGGAGAATCATCTTTCTGTGATAGAAAATGATGTCAATGAACAAGTGCTTTGTTATGAATTCCTTGCTACGATGGAAAATACGACTTATCGTATCTTTATTAATGCGACCAATGGACAGGAAGAAAAAGTGGAAACGTTGAAAAAAGCAGAGATGAAGTTCAATCAGGAAGTTTAAAAAAAGAACCCTTTGATCAGGGTTCTTTTTCTCTGTCTTTATACCTATTATCTTCCTTTTTTTAGAGAGGCATGAGATAATGTAATCATGTATATAGAGGGGGAGCATGATGCAGAATTTGAAGGTGGGGACACCTCTTACGCTAGAGTTAAGAAAACCAGAAGTGGAGGAAGTCGATCAATACAAGTGTAAATTGGTGGACTTTGAAGGTAGTAAAATTTACATTGATTATCCTGTACATACAAAGACTGGCCGGACCGGATTTTTTCTGGACGGCACACAATTTCAAGCAAGTTTTGTTGGTCAAGACGAATCGGTTTATTGGTTTAAGACAGAGGTGATGGCACGGGAAAAAAGAAACATTCCAGTTATAGGTTTGTTTTTTCCCGGCATGGAAGAATTGAATAGGGTTCAAAGACGCAAATATGTACGTGTTGATGCCTCTGTGGATGTAGCTGTAGAAAGCAACACGCTATCTTTTCCTACGATTACGAGCGATATTAGTGGTGGAGGGGTCATGTTAAGACAGTCGCCCTCCAATAAATTAGAAGAAGAGGAAAAGATCAGCTTGACGCTTGTTCTGCCCATGAATACAGGGGAGATCCATTATGTGTTTGCCGACGGTAAAGTAATTCGGGTTATCCCTGCGAAAGATTCCCAGCATGAGAGGGTTTCTATTGAATTTATTGATATTCATGAAAAGGACAGACAGTTGATTATCAAATATTGTTTTGAACAACAGATGCAGTCACGAGTGAGAGCACTCAAATAAAATGGATTTTCATAGTAGATTTATGTTATTCTTGACTGTGATCATTAAGCGAAAATTTTAGAGAAAACGCGCTGTACCAGTGCGTTTTCTCTTTGATAAGACAGATGGAGGATACGGATCGTATGAACACAATGACAATTGCCATTGACGGCCCAGCGGCAGCCGGAAAAAGTACTGTAGCAAAAAAAGTCGCAGAAAAGCTATCTTTTATTTATGTGGATACAGGTGCAATGTATCGAGCATTAACATGGAAGGCGTTAAAACAAGGCGTTTCACTCGAAGATGAGGATGGTCTGGCTCAGCTCCTGAGTCAATCTGAATTGAACCTTATTCAAAGTGATTCCGGTCAGAGAGTTATTCTCGACCAACAAGATGTGTCAGATGAAATCAGGACAGCAGAAGTTACTAATCAAGTATCGATTGTAGCTAAACACAAAAACGTCCGTGAAGAAATGGTGCAAAGACAGCAGGAACTCGTCAAGGACAAGGGTGTGGTCATGGATGGTCGTGACATTGGAACCCACGTGCTTCCAGACGCCGAAGTGAAGATCTTTATGATTGCTTCTGTTGAAGAAAGAGCGGAGAGGCGTCATAAAGAAAATATTGAAAAGGGTTTTTCTTCTGATCTGCAACAATTGAAAGAGGAGATTAGAAAAAGAGATGAAATCGACTCTAATCGGGAAATTGCCCCGTTGGTTAAAGCAGAGGATGCCATTGAGATCGATACAACGTCCATGAATATTGATCAAGTGGTCGAGGGCATTTTAAACATCGTAAATGATAGAAGGAAGAAAGGGGACCAGGGATGAACTTATATAAATTAGGAAAAGCTTTGTGCAGCATCATCTTATATCCGATGTACAGAATAAAGATTGTCGGAAAGAAGAACATTCCTGCAGAAGGCCCCGTCATTATTTGTTCCAATCACATTTCCAACATCGACCCACCGGTTGTAGGTATAACAAGCAGCCGGAATATTTACTTCCTAGCGAAAGAAGAGTTGTTTAAAAACCCAGTAATTGGGGGTATATTGAAAAAAGTCCATGCTTTTCCGATCAAGCGTGGCATGAGGGACAGAAACGCCTTACGAAAAGGTCTGGATATTTTGAAAGAAGGGCACGCGCTTGGACTATTTCCTGAAGGCACAAGGCAGAAAAACGGCGAAATCGGCAAAGGTCTTGCCGGGGCTGGTTTCTTTGCATTAAGGTCCGAAGCTGCGATTGTTCCCTGCGCCATCATCGGTCCATATAAAAGGTTTAAGAGATTAAAAGTGGTTTATGGTGAACCGATTGATATGACGGAATATCGTGAACAGAAAGCTTCTGCCCAGGTTGTTACGGATCGGATCATGGAAGAAATCAGACAATTGCATAAAATTCATCAATGATGAGGCGTAATCACTTGACAAAATGCTCTAAATATTAGAAGTTAGACAAAAGGGCATTTCTGTATTATTAGGTTGTGTCGGAATTTGAAGGAGGTAGCTTGGTATGGATGAAATGAATCAAGAAGTATCTGGAATGAAAGAATTCTCTGCAGGGGACATCGTGACTGGTAAAGTCGTGAAGATTGAAGAAAAACAGGTCCTCGTAGATGTTGGATATAAAGTCGAAGGTATTGTACCTATCAGTGAATTATCCAGCCTTCATGTAGAAAAAGCTTCAGATGCAGTGAGTGAAGGAGACGAGCTCACTCTGCAAGTGAAGAAAGTGGAAGATGATGAAATCGTACTTTCTAAGCGTGCCGTTGATGCAGATCAGGCATGGGAAGATTTGGAAGCTAAGTTCGAGAGCGGAGAAATCTTTGAAGCTGAAGTTAAAGATGTAGTTAAAGGCGGGCTTGTTGTAGATATCGGTCTGCGTGGATTCATTCCAGCTTCTTTGGTTGAAACGTATTACGTTGAAGATTTTGAAGACTATAAAGGAAAAACACTTTCCTTAAAAGTCGTGGAATTGGATCGTGAGCAAAATCGTGTAATCCTTTCCCACCGTGCAGTCGTTGAACAAGAAGAATCAGCGAAGAAGCATGAAGTGCTACAATCTCTAGAAGAAGGACAAGTCATCGAAGGTACTGTACAACGTTTGACAGACTTTGGTGCTTTCGTAAATCTTGGAGGTATTGACGGGCTAGTACATATCTCCCAGTTATCTCATCAGCATGTGGAAAAAGCATCTGATGTTGTAGAAGAAGGCCAAGAAGTCAAAGTCAAAGTGCTTTCTGTCGATCGTGACAATGAAAGAATTTCTCTTTCTTTGAAAGCTACTCAGCCAGGACCATGGCATGACATCACTTCAAAAGTGAACCCTGGTGAAACTCTTGAAGGAACGGTACGTCGTCTCGTAAGCTTCGGTGCTTTCGTAGAAGTGTTCCCTGGAGTAGAAGGTCTTGTCCACATTTCTCAAATTTCCAACCGCCACATCGGTACACCTGATGAAGTCTTAGAAGAAGGACAAACGGTGGAAGTGAAAGTTCTGGATGTTGACGAAGACGCTAAACGCCTTTCATTAAGCATGAAAGAGTTGGAGCGTGACGAAACTCGTGCTGAAATTCAACAGTATGAGAAAGAAGATGACAATTCCGGATTCTCTTTAAGTGATATGATTGGCGACAAGCTCGATAAATACAAAAAATAAGCTCCTGAACCATTAAGTGATGGTTCTTGGAACCATCAACAATGGTGATGTGCTTAAAAGAAGTAGGGATGGATATGAGCAGATCTGAAAGAAAGATTGACCATATCCGCCACGCCATCAGTCACGAACGGGAAATTCATAATCATTTTGATGACATCGAAATTGTTCATCAAAGTCTTGCCCGTCTCAATTTCGAGGAAATACAGATGAATATACAAGTGGGGGAACTTTATTTAAGTTCCCCTCTTTTTGTTAATGCGATGACTGGCGGTGGCGGAGAAGAGACCATGGCTATCAACCGTGACTTGGCTATAGCAGCAAAAGAAACGGGGATTGGGATGGCTGTCGGTTCTCAAATGTCGGCATTAAAAAATACCGAAGAGCGAAGAACATATGAAATTGTCAGAGAAGCGAATCCTGAAGGTGTCATTTTTGCTAATGTTGGTAGTGAAGCAACATTAGAGCAGGCAAGGGAAGCGGTTCGTATGCTAGATGCCAATGCTCTGCAAATTCATATCAATACGCTTCAAGAAATGATCATGCCTGAAGGAGATCGTGATTTTTCACATCGTATGCACAGAATTCAGAGCATCATTGACCACATGGACGTTCCGGTGATTGTAAAAGAAGTGGGTTATGGAATGTCGAAAGAAACTGCGGATATTCTCTATCAAATGGGAGTTCGTCACTTGGACGTAGGTGGAAGAGGGGGGACTAACTTCTCTAAAGTCGAAAACATGAGGCGAGAGCGTGCATATACTTCCTTTAATAATTGGGGCATTCCCACTCCGGTTTCAGTACTTGAAGCGTCAATTCGAGATGATTTGCATGTTTTCGCATCAGGAGGCGTTCGTCATGGCCTTGATGGAGCAAAGGCTATGGTGCTTGGGGCAAAAGGGTTCGGAATGGCCGGATCATTGTTAAAGATATTAGTGAATGAAGGACGGGAAGAGTTAATTCAGGAGATCCATCATATTCTACATGAATTCAAAATAGCTATGATGCTTCAGAATGCTCTCCACCCTAAGGAACTGAATGGAAAAGCACATGTGAAGTTCGGTTATACGAAACAATGGTATGACCAAAGAATGAAATAAGCCTATGACAAATTTGTCATAGGTTTTTTTATGCTTCTTAAACATAAGCTCCCTATTCTTGAAGACTCAGTTTCGATACTTTTGTTAGGTGGATGAGGGCTGCGGGGAATAGCTCGCTTTCCGCGGGAGCGCGGTGAGCCTCCTCGGACTTCGTCCTGTGGGGTCTCACCAAGCACTTTTTTCCCGCAGGAGTCTCGCCATTCCCCTCCGCCCCTTTGCTATATAACTATCTCGAAACCACTTTCAGGAAAGGGAAGCTTTTACTCCTAAGGAAAGTGAAGCAACATGGATTCTCCTACAACATTTTGAATGATAAAGCCTGTTATAGA